>NZ_CP089588.1:1867317-2178536 GCF_021249345.1 Halobacterium wangiae
TCTCACTGGTGTGAACGACCACCGCGCCGTCTCCGCGTCGACTGACCGCGGAGACCGGGTAGGCGTTCGGGTCTTCGTCGGCGTCGCGCACCGTGTTCGGTTTGGACTGGATCTGGACGGTGACGTCGTCCCCGAGATTCGTGAGCGTGCAAGCGTGGGACATCCAGCCCTCGTCGAGAATCTGGTAGGTGATGGGGGTCCGGTAGGCGGCGGGTTCGGTTCGGATCGAGTTGTCGTCCCACATATCGAGCGTGTAGATCTTCCGTGGATCGACGGTGATTTCGAAGCGCTCCGTGACACGATTGATGGACTCGTCCACCGATTCACTCACCACGACACCGAGACGACCCCCGGCTTCGACGAACCGCTCCAAGGTCGCCAGCTCACCCTCGGTAAACGTATAGTACTGGTCTTTATACGGGAATGCCGGACCGATGAGAACGCCGTCCAGCCCGTCGAGTTGCTCGGGTGTGAAGGCGGTGATTTCGGCGAAGGACAGCTCGTATTTGGCGCCGTACTTCTCCCGGAACTCACGTAACCCATCGTAGGTTCCCACCGGGTCCTGACCGTTACCACTATAAATTCCGATATGTAGTGTCTTTTGGGCCGGGGTGATCTGAGATTCGGCGCGCTCGGCGTTCTCGATTGCGCGATCGAACTGGCCAGCGCCATGGGCGAGGTTTGCTTCGTATATCGCCGCCTCCCCGATGGCGAGGGGGATAGATCGGCCATTCGCCGAGACGTCCTCCAGGGCGTCCGAGGCACGATCAATCGCCGTCTGCGCCTCCGACTCCGTGGCGTCCGTCGTCCGTGTCGCGGTTTTGAACCGGACGACCCCCCAGACATCGACCTCCGGGACGGTCACCGAGACGTACTCGCCATCGCGGTGGCTTGTTAACGGTACAGGGTCGGCGGTCGGTGCTATCAGGTCGACAGCATGGACTGCACCCTCCGTGTCGTGGAGTGAGAGATCGATATCGGTGACCGGGTCGATGGCGTCGGTGTCCGAGTCGTAGTCGTAGTTCACCAGATGGACGTTCAGCCACCCATCGTCGGTCTCGATTACTTCACAGCTCAATGTCGGCGGCCCATCAACCGTGACGAGTGGTGATTCCAGGGAGGTTTCGAGGGCGTCCCCTGCTGTCGCGGTCTCTCCGTCCGCTGCCCGGCTGCCCGCCTCGGTCAAGTCTCGTACGCCGTCCAAACCTGCGAGGTCGTCGTCCCGGGGCCGGTAGTACTCGTCGTGTGTCCCCAGATTGCCCTCAATGAGCGCGGTTCCACCCTGTTCCACGAACGTCCGAACCGCGTCGATCTGCGCGTCTGTCAACGCATCGGCAAATGGGAGGACCAGCGTCTGATATGAGGAAAGCCGTTCGAGGGTGTCTGTGTCGTCCCAGAGCTCAGGGTGACCGAAGATTACCATGTCAGTCGGAATCTGGCGTTCACGTGCAGCGCGAACCCACCCATCTACACGTTTTGCCTCCTGGTCGCCGCGGCACCCGATGAATGGCCGCAGTTGACCTAATAAGGTTGGAATACTATACACGACCGCGACGTCACTGTTGGGGGCCCCACGGAGATCTTGTCTGTGAAGCCAGAGGAAATCCGCGAGAGGGCGGAGGGCTGTCGGGACCGATCCGGAGTCAGGATTCATCCACATGAGCGCAACACTGTCCGGGGGGAGGCCATTCCAGCCGTCGAGGTCGAGTTGACGCGTGGAGCCATTGGCATATACTTCGGCGAAGTTGAGCGTCTGCAGGGTCGGATACTGTTTCCCGGGGTCAAGTGTCCCGGTCCATCCGCCGGTGCCGTAGAATCCGTGTTCAACGGCGGGTTTCTCGACTGTCTGCGCCATCGCTGCGACCAGCTTGTGCGTGGCCGTTCGAATGGAGGCGAGATACGCGTTGCCGGTGGCTGGAGTACGCCCGGGAATCGTAATTGGATTCTCTACTTCAATTAGGTCGTAGACCTGACTCAGGAGTATGGCTGCGTTCGATTTTGTGGAGATGACGCGAGTTTGTTGATTGCCGAGAGTGGTTAGTGGCGATTCGACCTGGTCGGCGGATTTGTGACCCCGCGCGCGGTAGGATTTGTAGTACTCCAAGATACGGCGGTTCTCCATGAGTCGGAACTCGTATAGAACCGGGTCGTGAACGACGTCTTCCTCTGTTTTCGTGCCGGTTTCAACGTCCCGTTGGATGGCTTGGGTATAGGTCTGGATGTCGAATTGATCGATGTTATCGACGTCTAGACGTGCCAGTCTAGCGGGTGGTAATTTTCGTAGATATTCCCGGAATGCGCGTTGTGCCCAGACTGAAAAGTCGCCGGTCATGAGGTTGCTGGCATCAGATGCTAGATCCATTTCGGTGGCGTTCGCCCCGTATAGGGGTGCGTGTTCGTGATTTGTGAGGTGGTATGTGGTTGGGCCCGGGGCATAGAGTGAGACGGAGTACGCGGCGGTATTCCCGATTTGCATGTACCGTCTGGTATTGTTGGTGAAATCTCGAGCTGTAGATACATGGAGGGGGTGTTCGGCGGGTGAGCCATCTGGAGCCGGCCATTGTTTGGTTGCGGGGAGATCGTAGAGGTAGCCAGACATTTGATTGTCTGCTGGCCGCTGGTCGAGTGGCACGTCGTAGGGCATCCAACCGAATCCAAGGGAGGCAGGAAGTGCGAGGGACGCAGCGATATCCATACCATCTCTGGCGGTTTGGGGGACACTCGTTTCAAAGAAAAACGGGTCACCGCTCATCGCGGTCGTGTATCGCTGATTCCAGAAATCGGGATGGAGCTTCAGGATTTCAGTCGCCAACTCCGTGCGACTAAGGTCTGGGACGCCCGCGTCTGTCCCGTATGTATAGCTCATTCCATGGCCGATGGTGATATGCGGGTCATCGACGGCCACCCGCGTCGAACCGGTTGGGACAGGTTCTTCCCGCCAATGTTCGGTGGGGTCTGTCGCAGCCACCGAGCCCGACGAGAGTGTAGTTAGTGATACGCCAGGTAGAACCCCCAGTGTGCGAAGAATATCGCGTCGTGAGAACTTCACACCCCGACCACGAAATCCAATTATATATACATTATCCCACAGTCACTATCCGAGTCGTAGAAACCATCACGGCACGGGCTGGGTCCAGTCGATACGCTCACTTTCGAAGGGATTGGCAAATACCGATGGTGGGCCCCACTGCCCGGTTGAAGGTTATATCCGACAATCCAATATAGCCGGTTTTCAGATGTTCCCATCGAGGTTGCTGAATACACGCTCTATACTCAGCAGCTCGTTTCTCGCGGATCTTTGACGGTGCGTTTCCGAGAGTGGACCACTCTCGGAAGCCACCTCGAGAGACTGCTTCCAGACTGTTCGAGGACTGTCTGCTGAATACATCGCGCGTATCTAGCACCGGGATCACACAGAACCCTGCTGAGCAAATGGGTCAAGTAGTGTGTCGATTAATCCCGCGCGAAACGGCCTCCTTCCATCCAGAATAGGTTCTCATCACTCACCTGAATACTGCAGTCAATGCTCGCTGCTCTCCCTCTAAAGGAAACAGCGAGAGTTCAACGGGTCACCTGACCCGTGGGTGAATCGCGTACGCTCGCCTAATGTTCATTCTGTTGCACGAATGATTCGTGTGAGGTTCAGCAAGACCACGCTGACCGGAACGCGAGTGTGAACGTGGCGTGGCGAGCGTGGGCAAAACACGCTGGTGTAGATGTTGAATCGGTTAATTACCGGACTCGCAAAACCCAACCATTTGTTCGGAAGGTGAGCCTGTCTGGGTCGGGGCGCTCTGTAAACCGCCCATCCTCATCCCGCGAAGTCGCTTCGCGTGGAGTGCTATCGACGTAGGCTGAGGGAACTACAAAAGCCACGTGTCACCCTACCCGTGGTTGTTTACCCGGTCTATTACTTTGCCCGTCAGCACAAACATCGAACAGATATGGACGGGAGTAACGGAGACGAAGGCGAATCGGAACCGCCCAACGACCACGACGAGACGACGAGAACAACGACGAAAGTTCTCACGGCGCCAACAGCCGAAGATGCAAGTGGATTCGGCTTATCGATGGTACTCCTCACGGGAGTATTGCTCGCACTCGCATACTACGGAACCCAAGCGGTGGCCGACGAGGGGTTAGGGCAGGCGATTCCTCCACCGTTTTATCTACTCGCGCTTGCGCTCGTATTCGTGCTCGAACTGTCGCGGAGCCGGTCCACGAACGCGCAAGGGCTAGCTCGCGCAGTCGGAACGACTGCGGTTTACGGAACGCTGGTCATCCTCGCGCTCGAAGGTGGCGCGTATCTCTGGGAGAACCCTGAGGTCGCACTAGACGAATGGGCTGGAATAGCCGTACTGGCTGTTTCGCTAGTCGTGGTCGCGCTTGTATACGTCGTCTACTTGTCCGCTCTTCAGACGGAGTAATGGTGCACAGGAGGGGCGCGTATACGCCGTACCCCTTCCACTGGCGACCTTCCTAGATACTTCCCGCACTGGGAACTCTAAGTAGAGTCCCTCAGACCCGCGCTCGTCTCCCTAATTGATTCCGCCCGGATTTTATCGCGCCCAGAATGGCCTGGCGGCGCGCTCACAACACCACGAATGAGCCACGCCAGAACTAGAATAATGACCAACAATCGACCATCGCACTCGAAATACACCTACCAAGGACTCCTCGAAGCAGCACGAGAACTCGGAGACGAACTCGGTCGCTCTCCAACCACCCAGGAAGCGGCCAACGACGACCGGTTTCCGAGTATCGCGACAATCTACAAAATTGCAGACAATGGCTGGCTCGCCATCCTCGAAGATGCTGGCCTCAAACCAACCCAAGTCCGAGAATACGGCAGCGAGGAAGCCCCTCGGATCTGTGCTGACCTCCACCGTGTTCTCGAACGCGTGGACACGCCGTACCTTACGCATCGACAATACGACGACCACGGAACATACCCCACGAGCGTCGTCAAGGAATACTTCGGCTCCTGGCGGAACGCCTGCAACGAAGCAGGCATCTCACCCGGCGAAAAACACGGCACGCACTGTGAAGGCCCCAATGGAGAGATACTCGAAAGTCGGCACGAATTCGGAGTTGCAAGTCTTCTCACTAACGTCGGAGTGGATTACCGAGCACACCCCAAGGTCGAGGACACTCCCTGGACTGCAGACTTCTACCTCCCCGCATCTGATGTCTGGATCGAAGTCGATGGCTACCACGAGGACTCCCGGCCAAACAAAGCCGGATTCGCTGAGAAACTCGACTACCTCAAACAACACAACAACACGGTCCTAATCGTCAAGAACGCGAACGAACTCCGCATCGCTCTCAAAGAGTACGGTATCACTCGCTAGGATACCGACCACCTCTATTTGGACTATAGTAACCCGACACGCTAAAGGCCATCCCGCGGAAAACTCCATTTACAGGGCCCTTAGCTTAGTCTGGTTGAAAGCCCCCGGCTCATAACATGTCATCGCCCTGTCGTGTGGCGGGACTGTGGGTCACCGGGTGAGCGGTGGTTCAAATCCGCCAGGGCCCATCCACCCCCTCGGCGGTTCTTACTTATGCCGAAACACGGGAAGAGAAAACTCTAACTGCCGAGAACGCCACTCACGGGATTCTCGGAAACACGCCTCTGAGCGGTACTTCAACTATCGACTGGTCGGGGGTCGCCGCAGTCTTGCGAATACCCCAATCGAAACTACGGGGTGGGCCGCGTGACGCTCGACGTCCGCGAGGTTCCGAGTCAGGACTTCACCACCCTGACTGCGTGCCCGGCCTGCGCTCTACGCGCTATGGCGGGAGGCGGGAGTCACGTACGACATCCGGAAGGAGGACTCGCACGCCTCCCGGTTCCTAAGTCGTATTCATGACGTCGAGGGACAGGTTCTCGCCATCATCGACGAAGTGCACGTCCTAGAGGACTACGACACCCTGCAAGCTCTCTGAGTGGCGTCAAACGTAACGTTGGTCCTGGTGTGCCTGGACGAGGAACGGCTTTTTGCCGGGTCCGACCAACAGCTTCAGAGTCGATTCGGTCCCGCGCCGAAAGTCCATCTCAGTCGGTTCAACACGGACGAGATGATGTCGATTCTCCACGGCCGCGTCGACGTAGGGCTCCGTCCAGACCTCGTCGAAGACGACGTTTTAGCGCATATCGCGGACCTCGCTGCCGGCGACGCCCGGGCAGGCATCGCGTTGCTCCGGAATGCAGCCGAACGGGCCAGCGCGAGAGCCTCGGGACTATCACGACTCGGATTGTCGACGAGGTAGAGACCGAGGCCTACGACGACATGCACGCGAACCGCATCCAGGAACTTTCAGACTCGGGTGAATCGCACGCCAGAGTTAGTCTAAATATTCTTCTTGTCTGGATTTCTTGAGGAGTGCTTGAGTAGCCCTCACTTCGTACTCCCTCAGCATCGAATCGACTTTGTTTCCTGTGAACACCCCGCCCTTTCTTAGTGAGTAAACTTCCGCATCATCGTCGTATCCGTCAGGATCTGAAACTTGACGGATTACGCCGATGTAGTCCCACCAACCGATTAGCTCACCGGCACGCTCTGATGCATTGTTTCGGTTGATGCTACCTTGACGCCCTTTGAGGAACTGGAGTAACTCCTCGTTACTGAAATGGAACGTCTTCTTGTCACCATCCTCGTCACGCTGATTGTGCAGATAGGGCGGTAAATACTGGTAGATTCGCTGGTGGTGGGAATCGTAGAACAGATCGATTCCGAGATGTTTGGTGTCGGCTAGCTCAACGCCCTCAGAGAGGAGTGTGGTTAAATCCCCATCTGGACTGTGACCAGTCCAATCGACCCCCTGAAAATCACTCACGAGCGAAACCGTTTCACGGTCGCCACTCACCAGCTCCCAAATAGAAACCGGCCAGTGGTTGCTACTTTCATCAAATTCTTCGACTAGATTCTCCGGAGTGACCTTCGAAATTGCCACCGCACCTTCGATTTCGTCCTGATTGATTACTATTGAGAACTCTCGTTCGATGCTTCTCAACTCGGATTCGACGTAATCACAGAGGTTCTGGATTCGCTCGTAGGTCCTACTGGCGTTCTCGTGCTGGACGACCGCCAGTACGACTTTAGTACCGTCAGACTGGCTGTGGGCTATGAATAGGTCTGCGGGGCCGTCTTCATGCTGATCGAACGAGAGAGAGCCCGCCAGGTCCCACTGAGACTCCAAGCTCAGAGCTCCTCTGACTTGGAATGCTGATGTTAGAGTTGCTCGGAGAACGAAACGACGATTGTGTAATTCAACCTCGTTACGATAATCGGTTATCGCAGATTCAAACTCCTCGTCGTCTTCGCCCAGTTCTTTGATGCCGTCGAGTACTTGTTCTTGTTCCGCATCGGTTGCCTCCTCTTCAAACTCGTCTCGCCGATTCTTCCAATCCCTCGCCTTACCACGTAGTGTCATTGTTCACCCTCCACGTCAGAAACAGATGCTACCATCGCTGCACTGTTGGCGTTTTCATGTACTGCGGTGAGTACGCCGAAGAAGGTCTCTAGTTCCTCTTGTTCTGCCCGTGGAAAAATGCGTAACGCGTCAGCATCACCCCTTATATCGAAATAGAGCTGTTCTTGTTGGTGATACGCAGTTGCTGAGTAGTAAAGTGGGTCAGCTTCAAGGTACGTGTCAACCGGAATGTAGCCTTGCCGTGTGAACGCATCGAAGGCTGCCCTAATCTCTTCGATAGTGAACTCACTGTCGCCCTCGTTCTCTTCACCTCCCGGTATAATCAGCGCCGGTGTCGATTGCGAAACCCTCGTGTCACTGTGTCCAACGGTGACTAAGGTGGCCTCAGTTTCATCGTATGCCCGTTTAACGTCTAGCGTTTCTTCGATAATCGGCTGGACTACATCTAGCATCTTGGTTAGTTTTCCCTTCTTGAGCTTCAGAACCCCATTCCGGTCGATTTTAAATGCTAAAACGTTCCCATCACCAGAACGATACGGATACTTGACTCTGACCGAACTGATTAGAACGCCAAATTCGTCTCTCAGATCGGAGAGTGCGGATGCCGCATCACGTCCCCAATATGAGATTGTGCGTTTGTTGTCTGACTCCCTATTCGACCCGACCCTTGAACCACTCGTCCGCTTGAGAATTAATTCGTCAACATAAGGCGCCCCCGAATTTGTGAGTGTACTGTCTGAACTTCCGTCGGTGATATTATTGACCAGGTTTTCAATCCGGTAGGGCGAGACGTGCAGCCTATTCGTTTGAGGAGTCCGTCGCAAACCCTTCATTATCACATCGTCAACATACTTGCTCTTAGCCTCATCAGTATAGAAAATGAAGTAACCGGATTCGTCATCAGAATCCTCCTTTGACAAATATGCCCCAGAAGGGTCTTTGGGGCCTTCCGTTTCGTGATTCAGTTTTAATATCTCACCATACTCTTGTTCTATATACCAATCCGTCTCCCGACCAGATAGATTCTCAATAAGCTCAGAACGAGTTAGGTCGGTTACTCCTGGTATGATATGTAGGTCTCCGTGACAGATTTTGGGAAAATAGGAATTCAGGTATTGGTTAAAGTCATCCATACCCTCAAACGATGTCCTAATCGCCCCATCGGGGAATTCATTGTCATCATCTGGCTGTTCTCGGGGGACCTCAAAAACCGCCATACCACCAATCAGCAAGTATCCTATATTAAACTTGTTAGTAAAGACTTTGAATCATCTTATGAGGACAAGGTTTTGTAGATGGGGTCTCTTGATTCGGTAACATATGTCCTCCCCGGCTCAGTGTGCTTTTGATCCGGCTGATGAGGACACACCACGGGGGTATAGTCTGGACTGCCAGCTGGATGCATGGGCAGGTTCGTCTGAGGGCCTTTGTATCCTCCACGCGCATGAAAACCCTAAACCCCATGATATACTCCAGCAGGCGATTTCCGAGCAAACTCAGCCGGTAGTGAACGCCTCACTGAACGATATCAAGGACGGGTCCGACTTGGATTTCTCCGGGGCAGAGTTACCCGGCGCAGATTTCTCTAATTCCTCTCTTCGGGGTGTGAGCTTTGAAGATGCATTCTTGAAGAGCGCGAATTTTGTCAATTCAGATTTAAGCAGCGCTAAATTTATTGAAGATGCGGATTTGACCGGGGCAGATTTTACCGATGCATATTGTATTCAAACCAAGTTCTCTAAGAGTACTATTTCGTATGCCAATTTTGTAGACTCGACAATCATCGGCGGCCACCTGTCGTACACCAAGGCAAGACGAGCGGACTTTACTGATGCTGAAATAACGGATACCAGTCTTTTCCAGAGTGATTTACGGAATGTCGATTTTATAGACGCTGAGATTGGTGATTGTGCGTTTCAAGCCTCAAATTTAAGCAAGGCAGATTTCTCCGGTGCGACTGTAAGCCAGTGTAGTTTGGTAGATGCCAAGCTGACTGAAACTCGGTTAGCCAACGCTACACTCGATCAACGGAACGAGTACGGACGCCGCTTGTTATCTGAATATCAAGCAGACAGGCTGGCAGAGCCCAACTTCCTCGTAGATCTCTTCGAGCTACCACGAGTAGATGAACTCGGCTTTGGAGTAGAATCTAAACGACCACCGGGGGAGAATCAATCAGATCGGGGTATCACAGATTCCCCTCCTGATTCGCCATTTGAGCGGGTTAGTGAGCAAGACTACTGGTGGTGGAAAAGTAAGTCACTCGCCATCTCACGTTTCTTCCCTAGGCTTTTTGGGCAATTCAAGAGTTATGCATCTATTGTACGCAGTGGCTCCCGTCTGGATTCTTCTGACCAGCAGGATTTGCTTTCTGCGGCTGAAAATACCTACTCAGAAATTAAATCAGCTTATCGAGGGAGTGCATGGTCAAACCTCGCGCGGAATTTTAATATTAGGGAGAAAGAGGCAAGGAAAAAGAAGCTCTCCCCTCTTCGATCTTGGTTCCAGGACGCTCTGCTCTATCGAAGTATGCGACATGGAGAAAGTCCCGGCCAAGTCTTTAAGATTGGTTTGCTACTCTGGATTTTAGCGACATTCCTATTCCTCCATCTTGGAATCAGTACGGGAACCCAGACTACAATCCATCTGAGTCTTTCGTGGGACCTCAATATCGGCTTATTGGGTCGCTCTTTGCTATTCTCTCTGAGGAGATTATTTACTTTCTCAAACGGAGGATACGAACTCCTTCGGGGTCAATACTGGGCAACGGCGCTCTCAATTGTCGGTGCCTTGTTGGAAGCCGCGCTTGTGTTCACTCTTGGCCGACGTGCGGTGGCGTGAGACGGACTCGAAACCACCTTCGACGTATTTAGCGGCCGTTTGAATGATGATTTCGATTTCGTCGTCGGACAGCCCATAAGTCCGTAGATGATTTCTGACAGGGACGCGCGTTGATTACAAAACTAGCAAGCTCCTCTTCCGTTATCTCGTAGGTGTTCGCTCCGCCCGACTCCGCATTATTGTAAGAACATAGTTAGATATTTGCCCGTCCGCTTGACGTGGCCTATCATGGACGCAGCTGCTGCTCGAGAGAGCACAGGGGAAATTCTAGAGACGGTTCGAGCGGCGGTGATCGCGGAGGACCGGTTCCTAGAGGACGTGATGACCGCGTTGCTCGCCGACGGTCACGCACTCCTAGAGGACGTCCCGGGGACGGGGAAAACGTTGACCGCGCAGAGCTTCGCGACCGCACTCGGCCTTGAGTTCTCTCGAATTCAGTTCACGCCGGACCTGCTGCCAGCGGATATCACCGGGTCGAACATCTATAATGAAGCCGAGGGGACCTTCGAGTTCCAGCGCGGCCCGATTTTCTCGAACGTGGTGCTCGCCGACGAGATCAATCGCGCGCCGCCGAAGACGCAAGCTGCGCTCCTGGAAGCGATGGGTGAGGGCCAGGTAAGTGTGAACGGGACGACCCACCAGCTCCCGGAGCCGTTTTTCGTGATTGCGACGCAGAACCCCGTCGAACAGGAAGGCACGTTCGGGCTGCCCGAGGCCCAACGCGACCGCTTCATGGTCAAGACCAGTATGGGTTATCCGGAAATGGACGGTGAGCTGGAGCTCATCGACCGGCGCGCGAACCGCTTCGAACACGTCCCGAGCGTCGACCCCGTGTTATCTGGCGCAGGAACGGTTGCGGACCTGCAGCACGTCCCGGAGACCGTTGACGTCGAGGACCGCTTGCGCGAGTACCTGGTGCGGGTTGGGCGGTTGACCCGGAAGGATGGTCGCGTGGATGTGGGCGTCAGTCCACGCGGCATCCAGAAGCTCTTCGAATGCACGCGCGCCCGGGCCGCCTTCAGAGGCCGCGACTACGCGGTTCCCGATGACGTGAAGGAGGTCGCGGTGCCGGCGCTCCAGCACCGGTTGGTGCTCAGCGCCGAGGCGCAGGCCCAGGGTGTCGAATCCCGCCAGGTCGTCGTGGACGTCCTCGACGAACTCGAGGTGCCAGCCGTCGGCGAGGCACAGTGACCACACGCGCGAAATTCCCGGAACGAGAACGAGGTGTCCGTGAATGATGTACGTCACGCAGGCCAGTAGGATACAGTCAGCGAGGGTTGGTGGATACCATGGCTGACTCGGAAGGCACGGCACTCACCGAGAGTTCGGGCTCCCGGCAATGGGGGCGGACAGTCCTCGTTGTGCTGATTGCCGTTGCAGTGGTGTTCGCTACCGGCTTGACGCCCGCCCTGGGCTCACTGACCGGTGGAACGCCGGCCAGCCAGTTCGTGCCCGTCCCGGAAAACCCCCAATCACAGGCACAGGCTGGAGGAGGCCAAGGGTCCGGCGCGTATAATTTGTCTGGGCAGCCCGGATCGACGCCAGAATCATCGAGCCAACAGTCTGGCGACCCGGCCAAGATGGGCGCGCTGTCGGCTGGAAAGCAGGCCTCCGTTGGGGGGAGCCTCGCTGCCGGGAACGACACTTACTTCCGGTCGTTGAACGACGAGGTGCACTTCGTCGCGACCAGCGAGAAACCGAGGTACTGGCGAACCAACGCCTACGACCAGTACACTGGGGGTGGCTGGGAACAATCCGGTTCTCCGGAGCCGTACTCACCACCGATACAGGAGTCGCCCCGTGGTGACCGGATCAGTTACGCGATTGAGTTACAGCAGGCAGCGACGTCACTTCCGACGGTCTGGACGCCCCAGTACGTCGAATCGGGCGCGGAACTCTTCGTGACGCCAACGACGTCGATTGTCACCGGGAATGCCGTCCCGGCCGGCACGCGCTATCAGGGCGTGAGCTATCGGCCACCACGTGACCCAGACATTCTGAAGACCGCAGACGGGTCGACCCCGTCGCAGATCGAGCGCCAGTACACGCAACTCCCGAACGAATCGCGAGCGGCGCTCCAGCCGCTCGCGTCGAATCTGACAGCGAACACGACGTCGCGTTACGAGGCAGCGAAGCGCATCGAGACGTGGCTGGAATCCTCGAAATCGTATTCGCTGTCCGTGTCCGCGCCACCATCTGACGGGGTTGCTCGCCAGTTCGTCTACGAGATGGACGAAGGCTACTGCGAGTACTTCGCGACCAGCATGACCACCATGCTGCGGTCGGAAGGCATCCCCGCTCGCTACGTTGTCGGGTACGCGCCTGGCGAACGAACGGGCCAGGACGAGTACACCGTCCGTGCGATGCACGCTCACGCCTGGGTGGAGGTGTACTTCGACGGTGTCGGGTGGGTGCGATTCGACCCGACGCCAGCGAGTGAGCGCCAGTCACAGGAAGCCCAGGCCGCGATGAACCAGGGCAGCAGCAGTTACCAGGCGGCATCCACCGACGGCTCACCAACGAACTCCTCCTCTTCGTCAGAGACGAGCAAGCCCGGCGAGAATGACTCCCAGTCCGGGGAACAGACTACCTCGGGGTCGACGACCACGACGGCCCCGACCGCGACAACCACCACGACCACCACTGAGACGACTGGGACGACCTCGACGACAGCAACCACGACGACCACTACAACGACGACGACGACGTCGTCGGATGAGACGGAGCAATCGGAGTCGTCACAGAACGAGACGAAGACGGAATCGGAGGGTCCGGCTCCGCTGAATGTGAGCCTGAATCGGGAGCCAGTTCCGGGAGCACGCGTGGTTGTCACGGTGACGCGTAACAACTCGGCGGTGGCAGATGCCAGCGTCTTGTTCAACGGTGAGCCAGTTGGGCGGACCGGAGAAAATGGGACTGTCGAGGGAATCGTCCCGTACACCGAGCAGCTCGACATCTCCGTCCGGACGCTAGAGAATCCCCCGGAGCTGATCGGCGGGATGGGAACCAATCCGGGATTCGCCTCGGTACAGCCAGCGCGGAACAATTCCTCGGAGAGCTACTCGCTCGATACTGATGCCACGGTTGCGGTGCTTGGGCGAACAGTGACCGCCAACGAGGTCCGCCTGCTGGCCACGATCGATGGCGTGCCAGTCAGGAACGCGACGGTTACTATGGACGGTGAGGCCGTGGCGAGGACCAACGCGTCGGGCGCAACCCGCGTTACACTGCCATCGGAACCTGGCGAAGCGATGATTCGCGTGCAGCGAGGCGCGGTCAACGGAACTCACACCGTCGACTTGCCGAGGTTGAATATCTCGGCGAACAGTACGGCGCCACTCGCGCTGCCGTTCACCGAAGTCACGATCAGAGCCGACATGAACGGGAGTGGCGTGACTGGGGTGCCTATCCGGGTCAACGGAGAAAAGGTTGGCACCACCGGCCCCGACGGGACGCTCACGACGCGCCTCCCACTCGCCGCCACGGCCGTCTTCGAACTCCAGCAGTTCGGCCAACAGCGGAGCACTCGCATCACTGGCCTCTACAAGAACACAGGACTCGTCGGCGGAGCACTCGCTCTCGTTGGGATACTCGTGTTATATGGGCGCCGACGCACCGGGGTGACGGGTAAATCCCTACTCGAGACTATCGTTAGTGCTGCCGTCAGGACTCTGCGGTGGCTCGTCGATACCATTCTGGTCGTCGCTGTCGGCCTCGCCGGCTGGGTCTCCCGGAGTCTCGTCCGCCTCAAGGACGCGCTGCTCGCACTGGTGGCGACACTACAGGGGAAGCTCTCCCCGCGCGTCTTGGCCGCTCGCTTCGTCGCCTGGCTCCGAGGTGTTCGCCGTCAGATAGTCACGGCGACGGAATCGGTCAAATCGAGCTTCCAGAACGTCCAGCACTCACTGCAGACGGATAGTGATGGGACCAGGCAGTCTGATTACCGGACGTTCCGAGATGCCTGGGCGACCTTCCTGGCGTATCTCTCGGTGCGCACCCCGGACCGCTACACGCCGGGTGAGTTGGCCGAGTATGCTGTCCGGGAGGATGGGTTGCCGGCCGATGCCGTGGAGACGCTCCGGGACGAGTTCCGGGCGGTAGAGTACGGGCGCCGCGAGCCGTCAGCCCGACTCGAACGCGTCGAAGCCGCGAGCCAGGCGATCGAGGCAGCCAAACGGCCCGATGACGAGGTCGACGCCGACGAGGGGGGTGAGGACTGATGCGGTTCCGAACGTTCGTCGGTATCCTGGGTGTCGCCTCGCTCGGGACGGGACTCCTGTTCATGTACGAGCCCGCGCTCGCCGCAGAGCTCCCACCCCTGGAGCAAGCCAAGGCGACATTCCAGGGGATACCCCCGAGCAAGCTGCTCGTCGGCCTCGGCGGCGCGCTCTCACTGTATGCCGGAGTGGCCGCCTGGACCGCAGGTGGCCACCCAGACGAATCGCCACTGGACGCGGACACCACGCGATTCGGCGCCGCACATCAGGCACCCCCAGAGATGGTAGTCGACGACGACCGAGTGCCGGTTAACGCACTATCTGGGAAGGCCTTCGAGCAGGTCGGGGAGAGCCGGTCCAACGTGGCGACCGTCCAGCACCAGTTACGGGCCACGGTTCGCACAGCCCTCGTCCTCGACGGTCGTGATCCAGAACCCGTCATCGAGGAGGGAACCTGGACGGACAGCCGACTCGCAGCAGCATACCTCTCTGAGTCCGAGGACCTCCGGCCGTCCGTCTGGAGTCGGCTCCGAATGTGGCTCGATCTCGAGCAAGAGCGTGAACGCCGATTCCGCGTGACGCTGCACGAAGTTGAGCAATTCGTCGGGAAGCAGACTGGAGGTGACCAATGAGCGAGACCTATCAACGGATTTCGCGGTGGCAGGCCACAGGCATCGCAGCGTTACTCCTGGTCGCTGTGGGATTCCTCTACGCGTCCCCAGTCGTTGTCGCTGCCGCGGCGATACCCGTCGCGTTCACGGCCTACGAGTCGTTGTCGACTGTGTCCGCGAGCGCAGAGCTGCAGGCTGAACGAGAAATTAGTGCAACTGGCGCTCGCCCCGGCGAACACGTCGAAGTGAAGGTTTCTTTGACGAATACCGGCTCTGCGGCCATCCCCGACCTCCGCGTCATCGACGACGTCCCCGACGAACTGGCTGTCGTGTCGGGCTCCCCCCGACTGGGAGCGACACTCCGATCGGGGGACACGGAATCACTGACCTACGAAGTTGTAGCGAAGCGCGGCAGCTACGAGTTCGCCGACCCGGTCGTTCGGGGACGATCGTTCGCTGCGAGTGAGCACAGTACTGTCTCAGTCGCAACGACGGGCGATTCGACTCTGGAGGGCTTACGGGCGATCGACGCGCCACCAGTGGATAACACGGCCATCCTGCGGGCGGGCACGCAGACGACCGACCAGGGTGGGCCAGGCGTCGAGTTCTACCGGACTCGCGAGTACCAGCCTGGTGACCCGTTGAATCGCTTGAACTGGCGGCAGTACGCGAAGACCGGGGAGTTGTCCACCGTCGAATTCCGCGAAGAGCACGCCACGCGGACGGCCCTCATCGTCGACGCTCGCCAGCCGACTCGCGTGACGCCACAGCCCGGACACCCGACTGCGACGGAACTCTCCGCGTACGTGAGTGCGCGGCTGTACAGCGCGCTCACGAATGCGGACGTCGAGACGATCGTTACGGCTATTGGATTACCAGACGATGTGGATGTTCGACTTGGCCCCCATGGACTTCCGTGGTCGACCGAGGAGTCCGCGACGACCGCGGAAGCAGTGCTGGACGCCGTCGACCAAGTCGCTACGCGGGGGCCAACCCGAACTACGGCTGGCTTATCGACGCCACCTGCGGGCGACGAACTGAGCGGTAGCAAGCCAGCTGTTGCGAACGGGTTACTCGCGCGATTGCCACCACGCGCGACAGTCGTTATTGCGACACCCCTCGTTGATAACTGGCCGCTCAAATTGGCTGGCGCATTGCGCCCCCATGGTTATCCGGTCACGATTGTCAGTCCAGATGTAACGACACACGGAGAGGCGCTGGAGGCTCCGGTTGGCCTTCACCGTGATCTCCGCCAGCAAACTCTCTCGCAGGCCGGCTTCACCGTCGTGGATTGGCAACTGGATACCCCACTCGATACCACCCTCGAGAGCGCCCTCGCGCACATCATCCAATGAGTTCCTCGATAACACCTGAAACGACCACGGTTGACAACGCGACGTGGCGACCGACGAGAGCTGGGACTACCGTCACCGTCCTGCTTACCGCGGTTCTCACCGCGCTCGTGGCGGTCTCGCTCGACCTGACGCTCGCGCTCGGCTCCGCGTGGGTGACGGCGCTGTCGCTTGGCGGCGCGATCTGGTTCGCCACGACGCTTCGCTGGAAACTGGTGGGGCGGTTCATCGCAGGCCTGCTCGTCGGCCTGTTCGGCCTTGGCACGACTGTCGCGCTCATCTACACCGGGGTCACGCTGGCGGGGAGCCTGTTCCCGCAGCCGACCGCGGCGCAGAGTGCGACTGCTATTCTCGCCATGGCCGCCCAACTGTTCGTCGTCTTCGGTGTGACCATCGCAGTCGTCGGAGCCGTCTCTACTGTAGGCGGACTGATCGACCGCTCTGCACTCCAGTTCCTGTGGGGAGTCACACTCCAGAGCGCTGTGCCATCCTCGGTGGGTGCAGCCGTACTCACCGCTGTCGCTATCGTCGGAAAGGTACAGCTCCAGAGCCTGAACCAGACGGTCGAATCCACGGTCCGCACAGGCATTCACGAGGCCGTGTCGATGCTCCTTTCGCCAGCGACCAGCCATCCGAATCTCACTTCGTTAGCGGGGCTCGTGCTCGTCACGATGTGGCTGCTAAACCGCGTGATTCGAACGCTCCCGCTCGCCGAACTCCTCGGCCCGCACCGAGTGGAGCCACTCCAGACGGCCCAACAGTCGATCAGCTACGTCTTGTTCGCGAGTGCTGTCGGAATCCTGGTCGGCCTCTGTACCGACTATCTCATTCCCGGAGCCACAATCCGTCAAGAGCTGAGTCCGTCCGCGTACCGCCTGCTGGTCGACGTGACGGCCTTCGAAGCAATCCGCGTCGTCCTCCTCGGGCTGTCCGTGCTCGGTTTGCTCCTGATTATCGTGACCACGACGGTCAAGTGGGTGGCGACGACGTCCCCGGGGAACGCGACGACGCGGTTCGCGCCCCTCGGTAGCGGGGTCGCAATCGGTGGTATCGCCCTCGTTCTCCACGGCCAGCT
The DNA here is from genome assembly GCF_021249345.1 of Halobacterium wangiae. Taxonomy (NCBI): domain Archaea; kingdom Methanobacteriati; phylum Methanobacteriota; class Halobacteria; order Halobacteriales; family Halobacteriaceae; genus Halobacterium; species Halobacterium wangiae. The sequence goes on from NZ_CP089588.1 coordinate 1,884,851, forward strand.
GGTCTGGAGTGCCCAGGACTTCGTCGCGCGGAATCTGCCACGGACCGTCTCAGGCACGTACCAGCGCCTCTCGGAGGGCGTCATCCAGTACTACGGGACGCTGACGCTGACGCTGGCGGTCTTCGCGCTCCTCTTGGTCGTCGCCGCGAGCGTGGTTCTCCTGCTCCGGGTCAGTATCTGGACACGGATTATTCCGAACACGACCACCGGGCCGGCCCTGGCTGGGTCGGGGCTGTTCTTGGCGACCGCCTTCGGGGGGACGCAGTCACTCCCGCCGACTTTCGTCTTCGTGGGGATTCTCGGTAGCTTCGTGGTCTGGGATGCTGGGCGGTTCGCGTGGACGCTCGGCAGGGAGATCGGGAGACAGGCACCAACGCACAAGGTCGAGGCAGTGCACGTGAGTGGCACGCTCCTCGTCGGCGGTATCGCGGCCGTCCTGGCGACGACGACGCTCACGTACGCGACCGAGGTGACCATCATCAATCCCTCCACGGTCCAGGTAGCGGCCGTCGGCGTCGCTGGCTCCCTCTTCCTGCTGGTATTCGCATCCCGGTAGCTGGGGCGTGTGAGCGACCCAACTCACGTATCACGACTCCCGGATTTAGATACCGTCAACGACGTCGGTGAAACACCAAACAATCACCGTGCGACTTGCTGAATCCCTATGGCGCCGTCCTGTAGCGGTATCTACGACTCATTTTCGTGGCCTGGTGGGTATCGGCGATGTTGCTCGAGCTTCTCTCGCTTCTCGTACTTCCGATCGAGGGCGGTCTGTCCGACATCCGTCCGGTCACTCACCACCTGGGCAGGCGAGTTCTCTTAGACACGTACCATCGGCTGAATCCGACTCTCACTGCTTATTGACGACCCAGGAGTTTCTCGGGGACGACTCGCCAGGCCCCATCCACTCACTCTGCGATTCTCACTTCAACTCAGAGTCCGGGTAGAGACAACTCTACCACTCGAATACTGGGTTTCGAAACTAGCTTCAACGACGTCGAGTCACTCGGATAGCCAATCATCTGGATTGTAGCGCTAACTCATTCTTTATCAACGGGGCCACTCAACAACTGACAGTACCAGTCGCAAATATGCGAGGCGAGATCAGCGTCTTCCGACCGGTCGAAGCGTACGCGGAGGCCGCCTCCTCTAGAACTCACGGTGTCGTCGCGTTCATCTCGTTCTGTGTGTTCGTCGGAACCATCGTCTTCGGCTTCGTGCCGGTCACGAGGGAGATCGAGACGTCCGGATATTCGACCGCAGAGCTACAGGAGGCAACAACTCGGAGTGAAGTGGACACCATCCTCCAGGCTTTCGAGCCGGTCATGGATTCGGTTGTACTCCTCTCTGTCCTGGATTACGTCTTCATCGTCGCTGGGTTCTTCCTCTTCTTCTCGCTTCACTCGCTGGCGATGAAGCGACTGGCGTTCGACGCCCGCCTGGTGGTGGTTCCGAAGCTCGGGATGGTGCTGACCGTCTGTTCACGGCTCCTCGATGCACTGGAGAATCTCTGGGTTATCCTGATCTACTCGAACCCCGATAGCTATCCCAGCGCTCTCATCAGCTTGATGAACACGACTCAATCGGCGAAATGGCTGGTGGTCGCCGTCGAATATCCCGTCCTCGGAGTGGCGATCGTTCTGGTCCTTCTGGCCCGATTCACCGCTCTCTTCGATAGCAAGACGCCCCGGTTGTAATCTACTGTCCATAATCGCCCACGGACGGCTCTATTGAGGCCTGTTCTTCAATATTCTATTGTCGGGAACAGTTGGTTGCTGAACGCTGCAAATCGAGGGTCGTAGGGTCTACCAGTTCGAAGGGGTGTTCGAATACTCGTGCGGGATACGCGTCGAGTAGTGATGCGTATTAGCGGACGACGGTAACCGGTGCAGGTGACCGTCTGGCAACGAATTCTGCGACACTTCCGAGGAGAATCCTCGACGTGCCGGACCGACCGTGACTACCCATGATCACGTGGTCGACGTTCCCGTCGTCGACGTACTCGAGAATCGCGTTCACTGGCCGATTCGGTTTCTGTCCGGCAAACACCGTCGTCGATACGTCGACGTCGTACTCGCGAGCGAGGTCTTCTGCGTCTGCCAGTAGTTGCTCTGCTTCCGCTTCGATCTGCTCGTACTGTGCTGGGGTGTGAACAAATTGTCCCTCACCGTAGTGGGTTTCCAGCGGATCGATTGCATGGAGTACTGTTGCTTCGACGTCTGGGAAGACCGTGAACGCGTATTCGAGGGCTTTTCTCGACTGTTCTGAGCCGTCGATTGGAACGAGATGATGCTTCTCACCCGTTCGTTGATTGGGGCGAACAATCGTGACGGGGACGGGCGCTCGCCGCAGTACGCGCTCGGCGACGCTCCCCATCAGGATCCGTGAGGCTCTCTCTCTCTGCCGTGGCTCCCCATCACGATCTCGTCGATGTCGTTTTCCTCGCTGTAGGTGACGATTTCACGACTCGGGCGGCCGGCTCGAATCTCGGTCTCTACCTCGATATCGTGGCGTTCTGCAAGGTCTACTAACTCGGTGAGTTTCTCCTCGGGGTTCAGGTTGTCGTCGTTCAGTACGATATATCGGAGGCCAGTGACGTGAATGAGCGTGAAGTGTCCGTCCGGGAACGTATCTATGGCGTGCTCGAACGCTTCTTTCGAGAGTGGCGACCCGTCTGTCGGTACCAGTACGTTCCGGGGCATGGTAGATTATACGGCTCCAACTGTGTTAGATGTTCTCGGCCGGGGGACATTGGCGGGACTCTGAGCAAGACTGGGGAAATTTCGAGAAATGATTCGATTTCTGCTGTCGTCTGCTTCTGCTCGCATGGAGGAGATCTACGGGGGTACGAGGTAGTTCACGCGCCCGCCTCTGCTCAGACTTCGAACTTTCGAGTACCCGCCGAACGCGGGCGAGGGCTCGCGATCCTGCCCGGCTGTTCGTGAGCTCATGGCCTGAAATTCGATTCCCTCTCCCACAGTCCTTGAGGCAAATGGCTGCTCATCTCGTACAAGATCTGATGGAGCAGGGACGTCCGGCTCGACGATGGTTGGATCCTTGCCCTTTCGATCGACCGCTGATCGGAGTGCTGCGAGGTCGACCACGGCAGGTACACCGGTGAGGTCCTGCAGGACGACTCGGGAGGGCGTGAATGGGAGTTCGACGTTTGGTACCTCGGGTTCCCACGAGGCAGCATTGCGAACGTCTTCGGCGGTTACCGTCTCTCCGTCGACGTTGCGGAGAACGGACTCGAGGAGCACGCGGATACTGACGGGGACCCGATCGAGTTCACAGAGACCCTCGTCTCCGAGGACTGTGAGGTCGGCCATCTTCTATGGGGTGCCGTCGAACTCGAATTCGCGAATTGCGTCGAATGGAGACGGTTCGTTCATACCTATTCCTACGGTGACGTGGCCCTTGAATCGTCTCCCCATGGACGGGATGACGATGTGGACGGTCACTTCTATCGGGTGGAATGAGAATGGCAGTGTACATGATTCGGTTTAGGACTGATTCTGCTACGAACTCGTCCCCGGTGGCTTCGGTTTCTCAGGTGCCGCCGATTCGATGCGGTCCTTGAAGAAGACGAGTTCCTTGTTCGTGTGGTCGTAGAGTTTCGCCTTCCCATTGAGAGCGGTCGTGAACACCCATTTCAGCGCCCGTCCCCGTCGGTTGTTCGGGAAGTCCATCCAGACGGCGTGTGACATCCGAGTCCCGTCTGCAGTCTCTTCGAGTCGAATGGTCCCTCCTTCGGGAATCCGAACAGTGACGAGTCCGCGAAGGAGCGGATAGTACGCCGTCCCCGTCCAGACCGCCACGTTGGGATGGTCGATATACTGGAATCGGCCATGCAGGTCGGCGTACATCCCGGCGACCTCTTCGGCCTGGTGGAACGTTGCGCCCTCTCGGGGACGGTTATCGGGCGTGTCGTATTCGAGCCCATAGTGTTCCTCGGGGTTCGACGCCGTCCAGTGGACGGGGTCGGTCACGTACTTCCAGATTTCCTCGGGAGTGGCCTCGATGGTGATTTCGGCTTTATCGGTGACGTACATATGTGTCTCTGTCTCCCCCTACCTCGCGAAGACGTTGTACAGCCACGCGAAGGGATACACGAGCACGAAGCTGATCACCGCTGCTTCGATCATGCCCGCCACGGTTCCGATAACGGTCGGTTCGAAGAACAGGTGCCACTGTTCCATCATCGCGACCGCACCCTCGTAGATGCCGATCGCGCCGAACACGCCGAGCAGGAGCATCCCGACCGCAGAGACGACTGCTGCTGCACCCGCGAGTGCCAGTGCATCGAGGTGCATCACCTCATAAGCGGCTTCTGTCTGGTACTCCCCACGATCTGTGGTAGTGGTGCCCATACGTGAAGATACGGCGTGTGCGTTCAAGCAGATTCCTCCTTATAATCGAAGGTGTACTCGATCTTATCGCTCACTTGCTACCATCCTTTCACGGAGGATTGTGTCTCGAATTCTGACTCCGTCGAAGCCCCCCACTGCGTGGAACAGGGAGTAGCCACTATTGTATGGCTCGTTGCGTGGCCGATATTGGAAGCCCAGTTGTTGATGCCAAATCCTCTCCAGCTTACGTCGAGAGATAGTGAAAGAAGAAGTAACCAAGGATGAGAAGACTGCCGACGATGACGCTCACAAGCACGTAGTTCGCCCACCGCCGGTCGTCGAATTGACGCTGTGGCGTGACCGCCACGATGAGGCCGAACACGACGAGCGTCAGGATGCTCTTTCCGAGCCAATGATGTGCGAATACGCTCGCAATGAGGTCCTTGAGGCCAGGGGAGAGTTCCGTCGCGATTGAGACGGCAGTGACGAACCAGATGGATCCGACCGTCGCGACGTAGTACCGGAACTGGGAGCCGGCCGCCATCTCAAAAGCCACCCCCGAGGAGTGTTGTCGGGCCCGTCGCCGCCCTGAATCCACTCGAAATCAGGTAACCCATCCCCGCCATAAGGAATACGAGGATGACGAGAAGTCCCGTGATTACGAGTAACGCGTACCGCGAATCACCGGTGATCTCGTCTTGGGCTTGTAACGTCATCGTTTGGAGAACGGCGAGGATTGGGAGAAAGAGAAAGATGTGTTCTTTGGCTTCCATGAAGACGAGATGACTCCACGGTTGCGGGCCTTGAACGATCGTGTCCTTGATCTGCTGGTAGCCGGTTAAGTAGTAGTTCCCGCCGACGATCCACGCCAACGCGAGCGAGAGTAGCGCCACGAGAGAGATGCGTCTGACTCGAACCACGTTCGTCCGGTCAACGCCCCGATACAACTCGACGAACGTCCAGAGGAACAGAATCGCCGATACCTCGCCAAACAGGGCGTGAACCCCAATTCCTGGGTGTGGCATGTGAAGATATTCGATGAGCTACCACATAGCATTGACCTCCCTGAACTGTTGACAGAGAGGGAGTGGGCCTCGATCTTCCCAGGAATCACTGCTAATACCGATGACTTCGATAGCCTTTACTCTCCAGTTACTATCGTCGATGCCTTCAGCAAGTACGAACCTGGACCAATGGCGCCACCTGGTTCGTCGATACGCTAACGATGGACGAACGCGAAGTAGTACTTCGGATGCGAAACCATGGTCCAAGCTATTCGTCCAGAGAAACGGACGTTCGCCAGAAGGTATGAAGAGAGTGCAGTAATCGACGCGAGTGCTGCAGACATCTTTGCCGTTGTTGACGATCACGCCGCACTTTCCGCGCACATGAGCCAGTCGTCTTGGATGATGGGTGGTGGGCGCATGGAAACGACAGTTGACGAGGGGCACGGCCAGAAAGTCGGCTCCCACATCCGTATGAGCGGCAACGCGTTCGGAATTCCACTGTCTTTAGACGAAGTCATCACCGAGTACGAGCCGCCGTACAGAAAGGTGTGGGAGACCGTTGGAGACGTGAAGCTCGTCGTCATCGGTCATTACCGATGGAGCAACATCATAGAGTCGGAAGATGATCGTTCGCTGCTTCGCGTATCACTCGAGTACGATTTACCCTCCAGGAACGTTTGGCTGGGCCGTTTGTTAGGCAGAATGTACGCAAAATGGTGTGTACACCAGATGATCGAAAGCGTGCGCGATGCGTTCGAGAGATAATGCGGAGGAACTGTTCAACACTCTCGGCATCGTCCTGAACCTCACCGGTGGGCGGACGGCGTTCGAACAGATGTACTTCGAACTTAACTACACGTTCTACCTCAATATCATCGCCTTCGCGCTCACGGGATTCCTCTACTACGTCTACCGCCGAGGACTCGGCGCGCCTGGCCAGTACCGCGACCCCGTCTGTGGGATGCGAACCGACGACAGCGGGCCGACCCTCACCCACGCTGGCGAGACGTACTACTTCTGCTCGAAGCGATGCAAGCAATCGTTCGAGAAGCACCCCTCCGAATTCGCACATCAGCACCCCCAAGTCTCAGAAGTGGGGGTTCCCAGAGCCATGAGCATCACTGAACGCCACGGCGTGATATTAACGGTCGTGGCCAGGCAGTCCCGAGTCTTGTCTCGACCAATCAAGACTGGTGCACGGATGTCTCGCCAACTCTCAGGCATGAATGGAGATACTGGCAGATCGAGGTGGGATGGATGAATCGACGGAGAGGCGATACAGGAGTCGGTGGCTTGCTCGTTGCTATCCTCATTGCGGACGCACTGCTCGGCGACTCGCGATACTCTCTGTCCCGCTGCTGGTCGCGGCGACTGGAACGGCTGCTGCCCACGGTGACGGGAGCTACGGCGGCGGCATGATGGGCGAGAGCAGCTGGGGCCTTTTCGGCGGAGCGATGGGGCTCTGGGGGCTCCTCTGGATGGGTCTCCTCATCGCCGTCCCGCTATACCTCGTCTATGCGCTACTCAACCGAGGGTCCGGCGGGAACAATGAGAAGCCGCTGTCGGTTCTCCGCGAGCGCTACGCCCGCGGTGAGCTCTCGGACGATGAATTCGATCGACGGCGAGAACAACTCTAACGCACCGGATGACTGGAACAGTTGCTGTTCCAGCCGATACATCACACTCCCAACGCCCGCCGTTGCGGCACCCAACCGTTAACCCCGTGGACGGGGTATAATATTACATGGAATACACAATACAGACTTCAGTCACTGGCGATTTCGACGACGTCGTCGACACGACGATCGCAGCGCTCGAAGACGAAGAATTCGGCGTCCTCTGTGACATCGACATCCAGGCGACGCTCAAGGAGAAACTCGGCGAAGAATTCCGCCAGTACCGCATTCTCGGTGCATGCAATCCACCTCTGGCATACGAAGGACTGACCGAAGAAATCGAACTCGGCGCACTCCTCCCGTGTAACGTCATCGTCTACGAAACCGATAACGGCGAGGTCATGGTGAGTGCAGTCGATCCGCAACAGCTGGTTGGCATCGCGGACAACGCCGCGCTCGATTCCATCGGCACTGAAGTCCACGACAGATTCGAGCGAGTCCTCGACGCTGTCTCCCAGGAACTTGAAACTACTTCGGGGGCTGAGAACCGATGAGTTCGTCGAACCAACTCGACACCACGACTATCATCCTCCTGATTCTGGGGGCGATCATCGTCCTCCCGTTGCTCACGATGGGGATGGGTTTCGGCGGAATGATGGGGTACGGCGGTATGATGGGTGAGTCCGGGCCGACGAGCGGCTGGTGGCCATTCGTCGGAATGCTTGTTCCCCTCGGATTCCTCCTCGTTTTGCTCGGTGGTGGATACCTCGTCTTCCGCCGCGTAGCGGAATCAGAGTCATCCCGGGATCCTGCAATAGAGGAGTTGCGCACGGCGTACGCTCGTGGTGACATTACCGACGAAGAGTTCGAGGCTCGTCGAGATAAACTCGAACGCTCGGAGTAGAGCAATCACAGCCCGGATATCTACGATTTCAGAATAACCGACGCGAACATCTACCCCGGGGATCGGTTCTATCGGTCCCCTTCGAATCTGGATTCTAGAACTCCACCGGCTTTTGGATGTTAATAGGAATGTGCAAAAGGCACAAGACCATAGTGGGGGTGTGACCGAAGTAATCCTCTTCACCCAGGAAACGTGCGGGGCGTGCACAACACAACGAGAGAAAAACGAGGGCATCGAGGACGCGAATCCGGACGTCGAATTCCGGGAGGTCGACATTCAGAACGACCTGGAGACGGCAGAAGAGTACGGAGTCCGAAAGACACCCACGACACTCGTCTACGCGAACGGGGAACGGACTGACGAGTTCATCGGAATCGTCGAGCGCGACGAGACGGAGGCGGCTATCGAACGGGCAGCCCAGCAATCGACCGGACTCGCAGAACGCCTCGCGAGCATCGTACGAGGATACCGGAAACCGACTAATTCAGACAATGAACTACAGTAGACGCCAGTTTCTAGGAGCGCTCGGGACTAGCACGGCCGTGATGGCGGGACTCACCCAGTCAGTTAGTGCACAGGAGACGCCCGTCGTCAGGATGGGGAACAACTACTTCGACCCGGTCGGGCTACACGTCGAACCCGGCACGACCGTTCGCTTCGAGATCGCTGCCGGGGCGCACTCGGCGACCGCCTACGAAAACCGGATTCCAGCTAACGCCACCGCATTCGATAGTGGGGTCATCTCCTCAGGAGGGTTCGAGCATACATTCGAGGAACCGGGCACATACGACTACTACTGCATCCCGCACAAGTCGGTCGGGATGGTCGGTCGCATCGTCGTCGGCAGCCCCGGCGGGCCAGCCGAAGAGCGCCCGATTCCGGACGGCAACGTGCCAGAGAGCGATACGATCGTCGAACAGGGCGCAATAGCGTACGGATCTAACACCGGAGGTGCCGGGAACTCTGGTGGGGGGCGGAGAGGGCCTGGGATGGGGTCTGGGCCAGGAATGATGAACGACCGGAACGGCGGGTTGCCGTTCGTCGGTGGGATACTCGGAATGCTCGGGCTGGCCGGCGGACTACTCTACTGGGTACTAGGCCGCGGTGACGTTCCTTCTCGGAGTGACAATTCCGCGCTGGAAATCCTCGAACGCCGATACGATCGAGGCGAGATCGACGAAGCGGAGTTCCAGCGACGCCGTGAGCAGTTGGAGACAATTGGTGAGAACGAGTCTCAGTGAGGTGCAGTGTCGCCGGCCATCGCTACACGTGTGACGTCACTCGCTCGGGAGTCCGTTGAGGATCTGCGTCTACGCCGAGGTACTCCCCTACGGTCAGTAAGTCCGACGGCTCCAGTCCGAACGCGTCGATGTCGTTGTGGTCCGTGACGTTCGACATCTCCAGTGCCCTCGCCTGGTCGATGCCGAATGGAATTGCAGGGATGGGGTCGAGCGCGTACAGGCCAATCTCCGCGAGTTGCATCGGGACGGGGAGTATCTTGACCGACTTCCCCTCTGCACGATAGAGCATCCGGGTGACCTCACCGAACGTCAGGACCTCCGGGCCACCGAGATCGTAGGTTTGGCCGACATGCTCGTCGTCCTCGAGCGCGTCTGCGGTGATCTGAGCCATGTCCTCGACCCAGATCGGCTGGAACGCCGGGTACCGACCGCCGTCAGGGAGGACCGTCACGTACGGGGTCGTGTAGTTCTTGATGAACGCGAACGTCTCGCTGCCCTCACCGAAGATGAACGATGGCCGGAGGACGACCCAGTCGAGGTCGGAGTACTGGACGACCATGTCGCCGATCCCCTGCGTGCGCCAGTAAGCAACCGGGCTGTCCATGCCAGCGCCCAGCGAACTCATCTCGACGTACTGACCGACGTCGTGTTCGCTCGCGGCGTGCGCGGCGTTCATCGCCCCGCCGATACAGACGGTGTCGTGGAACGTCCCTGAACGCGGTTGGTGAAGCGGCGGTAGCGCCGTGAGGTTGACGGCGGCGTCTTTCCCGTCGAACGCCCCCGCAATCGAGTCGTAGTCGGTCACGTCGCCGCTCAGCGTGTCGACCTCGCTGGGCAACACCTCGGGGTCGGGGGAGCGTGAAAGCGACGTTACTTCGTGACCTCGCTCGACGAGCTCTGCACACAGGTAGCGCCCGACGAACCCGTCACCGCCGACGACCAGTGTTTCCATACGATAGACTACGCCGCGAGCGTCCGTAAACCCTCAGTACCATTCGGATTCCTGCGACCAGTAGGAGCCGTAGCGTCAGATGATCGAGTACTCGGCGATGGTGTCCCAGGTGCCGTACCGATCACGTATCGACCCGCGGGGGATGCTGACGATGATGAGGAGGACTCCGACAGCGACGCTGTTCCAGGTTGCTACCGTCGAAGCGCCGGTGAGTATCCACGGTGCGACGACGATCCATACCCCCAGTGGGACGTTGACGAAGCGGACGACGCGCGCGGGTTCCCCCATGGCAATCACGGAGAACGTCACGACGAGTGCACCGACGAGCTGACTGCTGTCCGCGGCCCCACCGGTGGTCCCGAAAACCGCAGGGGACGCCATCAACCAGAGCCCGAGCCCCGTGGCGACGATGAGATACCTCGGAATCGACATCCCCCAGAACATCGACCAGAACGAGGCGGCGTCGGACCGCGTGTCCCCTTCTACGCCCGCTTCGGTCTCGGGGAACGTCCCGCCCATCCAGAACGCGTGCCACAGCGACTCGCCCTCCTGGGTCCGCCGGTAGAGGAACTGCCCCATCGCCAGGACCTCGTCGACGGTCAGCGCGATCATGAACAGCATGGCCAGCGCCGAGAGTAGACAGAGCGTACACCACGAGCCGACGGCCAGCGGCTGGAGGATGATGAGCATGATACTGACGAACCCGAGGGGGATGACGACGATGCCGAAGAACGTGACCATCCACGGCATCGTCCGCCACCGGCGCTTGTCGCCCATGAATCCCATCAGAACTTCAACGGCGTACGCAACGGCGCCGAGCCCGGCGTCCGAGATCGGGAACATCTCCGAGACATCGGAGGTGAGCACGTTCACCGTTCCCTGCCCGAAGAACGGCTCGAAGACGAATTCGGTGTAGCCGAGCTGGAATGCGGCCATATGCGTCGAGAAGAAGAACCCGATGAGCCCGGCGACGATGATCGGCGCCCGCTGGGCCGCGCTCGAAGGATTGTACGTCCACCCGCGCGGGACGCCTGGACCCGACATCTCCATGCGCATCACGACGAGTACCGAGAACGAGATGACGAATACACCGACGAGCGTGTCGTTCAGGAAGGCGGCACTCGTCGGTGCCCAGAACACGAGGGGCGCGAGCAGCAACCAGAGTCCGACGAATCCGTTCGCGTAGTTCGCCCACCCGTTCCGCCGAACGAGCACGGTCGCGGCGAGGACAACCAGGAGTGACCCGCTGACGATGTCGCTGGCTGTCATCGCGACGCTCTCGTACCCGAAGGTGAACGGGCTCGCGATGAGCCAGAGGCCGAGGATAACGATGGGATACTGCGGCCATAGCTCCATCGTCGGGTGCTCGAGCATCATACTCCCCGGCTCTTGGGACTCGTGCTCGTGGCTGGCCATCCCGTCGGACGTGGCGCTGTGGCGCTCACTCATGGCGTATTCAGCCGACAATCGAACTACGGGTGCACGAGTGAAAGTATCTCCGGCGGACGCAGGACTAGTGAGGAGGGAATTGGGTAGTCCGGTCGGACGGTGGCGTTCATCGACGAGGCCGGGCTAACTTGGTCTATACACTTTTCGAGTTCGCTGTCGTACTCGTAGTGTGATGTCCGACGAGCGCTCTGATGTCAACCTCCGAGTGGGGCGAATTGCGCGAACGGACGTGGTGAGCGTATCCACCGACACGACAGTCGGTGAGGCTGCACAGACGATGGCCGACGAGAACGTGGGTGACGTCATTGTCATGGAAGACGACGAGCTCGCCGGGATCGTCACGGATCGCGATCTCGCGATGCACCTCCTGACGGACGACCACGGCACGAACGTCCTCGGGGGAGGGTCAGGGGCGGACCTCACTGTTAATGACGTGATGACCGCCGACCCCCTGACAATCGAATCGCAGGCACGCGTCCCGCGGTTACTCCACCACATGAATCAGGCGGAAATCCGCCGAGTGCCAGTGGTGGACGATGGGGACGTGGTCGGGGTCATCACGTTTGACGATCTCGTCGTTCACTTGGCGGGCGAGAGTGCACACGTGGCCGCGCAACTCGAAAGTCTCGCCGACGTCGTCCACGCTGGGTCACCCCAGAGGAGCTGAACAAGACTGTAGACCCGTTACAGGGGCGTTTACAGTCGGGATAGTGCCGAAGACGAACTGGTAGCCGTGGCAACGATTTGAACCGAAGAGGGCCTGCTTCGCAGCATCCTCATCGTACTGGGTGTCACCGTGTTCATTCCAGTACTGATGGTGGTGTTTGCGATGCCGATGATTGGGGGAATGAGCTAATGGTGGGGCGGCGGTATGGTCGGAAATCCCATCTCATCACTGTGGGGTGTAGGGATGATGCTCGTTTGACTCGTCGTCTTCGTCTCGATGACGCAACGCTTGGAGAACGTTTGGAGTGGGTATCGTAAACCCCTCGGGGTCTCCCTTTGAACGCTTAGCAGAAGGGCCACCTAAACGCTCGAATCAAAAGGAGTATCGGCGTAGTGCTTTAGTAATTCGCCCGCATTGGTCAACCATGCGCGACCTCGACGAAACTGACCTCGAGATCCTCCAGCTACTGGTCTCAGACGCTCGTCGGCCGTACAGTGACATCGCGGACGTAGTCGGTCTCTCGGCACCGGCCGTGTCGGACCGAGTAGCGAGATTACAGGAGATGGGAGTCATCAACCGTTTCACGCTCGATGTCGATCGCTCACAACTCTGGGGCGGAATTCCAGTGTTGATCACACTCGACGTCTCCTCAACGGGTTCCTCTGTTGGGTCGATCAAAGAGCAACTCTTGGACGACGGCGCAGTCGAGCACGTGTTCACAACGGCCGAAGCCGACCTCGTCATCTACGCCAGAGTCCAGGACAACGACATCGCAGGCTGGCTTACAGATACCCTCGACGAAGGCGCGTTCGACGACTTCGAGGTGAAGCTCCTGGCAGGGGTGGACTGGTCGCCTAACTTGGGCGGAACGGAGTTTGCCCTCACCTGTGCACAGTGCGGGAATACGGTCGACAGCGAGGGAACATCGACCCGTATCGACGGAGAGTTGTACCAGTTCTGTTGTCCATCGTGCGAGAGTCGATTCACAGAGAAGTACAATCGACTTCAGCAGGAAGCTGAGTGAGTGGCGTCCGGCACACCACACTTTGTATTCGAAACTCTGGCCTCACGATAGCTGAATGTCTGAAAGCGAAACTACACTGTATAGGGAGCCCGTATGTATAGATAATGAGTCAGCGAACCAGCCACATCAATATCCAGGGGATGAGTTGTGCGAACTGCTCACAATCCATCTCCGAGGCCGTCACCTCACTCGACGGAGTCTCGGAGGCGAACATCAACTTCGCCACTGACGAGGGGTCGGTTACGTACGACCCCGAGGAGGTCTCACTCGGGGAGCTATTCGACGCGATAGAAGACGCCGGGTATTCGCCAGTGACCGACTCGGTCACGATCGCGGTCACCGACATGTCGTGTGCGAACTGTTCGGAGACGATCCAGGACGCACTCGAAAAGACGCCGGGCGTCGTCGCCGCTGACGCCAACTTCGCGACCGACGAGGCACAGATCACGTACAATCCGGCCGAGGCGGACCTGGGAGGCTTCTACGAAGCCATCGAGAACGCCGGCTACTCGCCCGTTCGAGAGGACGCCAAAGCCGACGACGGCTCGGGAGGCGATGCCCGAGAGGCCGCCCGACAAGAAGAAATCCGTCGGCAACTCCAGCTGACGCTGTTCGGCGCAGCACTGTCCCTCCCCCTGCTGGTGTTCATGGCCGACCACCTCCTGGGACTCGGACTCGTGGGAGACGAGCTCTTCGGCCTTCCGGCCGGATGGGTCGCGTTCGCGCTGGCGACGCCTGTCCAGGTGGTGCTCGGTAAGCCGTTCTACGAGAACTCCTACAAGGCACTCGTCACGAACGGCCGCGCCAACATGGACGTGCTGATCGCGCTGGGCTCGACGACCGCCTACGTCTACTCCGTGGCAGTCCTGCTCGGAGTGATCTCTGGCGGGCTGTACTTCGACACGGCAGCGTTCATCCTCGTATTCATCACGCTCGGCAACTACCTCGAGGCCCGCTCGAAGGGCCAGGCCGGCGAAGCGCTCCGGAAACTCCTCGAGATGGAGGCCGACACCGCCACCGTCATCGACGAGGATGGAACCGAGGCGGAGATCCCCCTCGACGAGGTCGACGTCGGCGACCGGATGAAGGTCAAGCCCGGCGAGCAGATTCCCACCGACGGCGTCGTCGTCGACGGCCAGTCGGCAGTCGACGAGTCGATGGTGACCGGCGAGTCCGTCCCCGTCGAGAAATCCAAGGGCGACGAAGTGGTCGGCTCCACCATCAACGAGAACGGCGTCCTCGTCGTCGAAGCGACGAAGGTCGGCGAAGACACGGCGCTCCAGCAGATCGTGCAAACGGTGAAGGAAGCGCAGTCCCGCCAGCCCGACATCCAGAACCTCGCGGACCGCATCTCCGCGTACTTCGTCCCCGCAGTCATCGCGAACGCCGTCCTCTGGGGCGTCGTCTGGTCCCTGTTCCCCGAGGCCCTCGCAGGCTTCGTCGCCGCGCTCCCGCTGTGGGGCCTCGTTGCAGGTGGTCCCGTCGCCGCTGGAGGCGTCTCGGTCTTCGAGTTCGCAACAATCGTATTCGCATCGTCGGTGCTCATCGCCTGCCCCTGCGCGCTGGGCCTGGCAACGCCCGCCGCCACGATGGTCGGGACGACCCTCGGTGCACAGAACGGCGTCCTGTTCAAAGGCGGCGACGTCCTCGAACGGGCGAAGGACGTCGATACCGTCGTCTTCGACAAGACCGGGACGCTCACGAAAGGCGAGATGGAACTGACCGACATCGTCGTCTTCGACAGCGACGGCCAGCCTGTCGCAGACGGTGGGAATCCCGCTACTGACGGCGGGCAATTCGCTGCTGCTGAGGGGCTTAGCGAGGACGACGTACTTCGGTTCGCGGCGATCGCCGAGAGTGCGAGCGAACACCCGCTCGCCCGGGCAATCGTCGATGGAGCCAGAGACCGCGGTATCGATGTGGCCGACCCCGATGACTTCGAGAACGTCCCCGGCCACGGCATCAAAGCAACCGTGAACAACAGTGAGGTCCTGGTCGGCAACCGGAAGCTCCTCCGGGACCACGGTATCGACCCCGCGCCTGCTCAAGAGACGATGGAGCGCCTCGAGAACGAGGGCAAGACGGCGATGTTGGTCGCCTACGAGGGTGAACTCGTGGGCGTCGTCGCGGACGCCGACACAGTCAAGGAGAGTGCAAAAGACGCCGTGAGCCAGCTCGAAGCGCGCGGCGTCGACGTGATGATGATCACCGGCGACAACGAGCGCACCGCTCGCGCTGTCGCCAAGCAGGTCGGAATCGACCCCGAGAACGTCCGCGCGGAGGTCCTCCCCGAGGACAAGTCGGACGCCGTGGAATCCATCCAGGACGGCGGTCGAAAAGCGATGATGGTCGGCGACGGCGTCAACGACGCGCCCGCACTCGCGGTCGCGTACGTCGGCACGGCCATCGGGTCGGGGACGGACGTCGCCATCGAGGCTGCGGACGTGACGCTGATGCGCGACGATCCGGTCGACGTCGTGAAGGCGATCCGCATTTCGGACGCGACGCTGGCGAAGATCAAGCAGAACCTCGTGTGGGCACTGGGCTACAACACGGCGATGATTCCGCTGGCCTCGCTCGGCCTGCTCCAGCCCGTGCTTGCCGCTGTCGCGATGGCGTTCTCGAGCGTATCCGTACTGTCGAATAGCCTGCTGTTCCGCCGGTACACCCCCGATCACGACTACAAGCTGCTCGGCCGTTTCCGCTGAACGTCTGGCCTTTCGAGGGTGTCCACTCTTTTCCGCTGAACGACACATACGTATCTCGTTGAGACGGTGAGCGCTGAGGACGGAGGTTCACGCGACCGAGAGTCTGTGGAAGGACCAGGAGGGAGAAATTCCCGCGCTACAGAAGTACTGTCTACACCGTGTGAACTACCCCGCCCTACTCGCCGCCTTCGGCGGCTCCTTGAGGAAGGGAGCTTAGCGCCCTCTCTTTAAGCTAATTGCCCTTTATTGTCTAGTCATCTGCATATGAGGGGGGCGAATCGATTGACGTCTACGGACTCTGCGTCTCCCCAGTTTGGTGTCGAGGACGGCCGGCTTCCTAGCCTGCGCTGGAGTACACTGAACGGGGAGTAATGGGTCGCCGCGAAGGAAGATACTGACGTAGTGGTCCCCTCCGTCAGGCGGTAGTGGACCACACCTGGCTGCCTGCGCTGGATGAGGGCGCGTTACGCCGACGCGTCGTAGCCCGCGTCGTCGACGGCAGCGACGAGGGCGTCGGTGTCCGACGTACCCTCTACGGTCACGGAGTCGGATTCGCGGTCTGCGTCCGCACTCGTCACGCCATCTACGTCACTGAGCGCCTCTTCGACGGTCTGCTCACAGTGTCCACACGTCATTCCCTCGACAGTGATTGTTTCCGACATACAGTCTACGTGTAGGACGCGACGGTCTTTATCAGTTGCTGCTTCGAATCCATTGTAACTCGCGCCGGTGAGATTAGATTCTTAGAACAGGCCGGGGTTCGTGGTAGGTTCGAAAACCGTTGGGCTGTCATCGAGCCAGTTCGCCGTCTTCGGAGTTGGCAACGACCTCACTGAAAGGACAGTCCACAACCACACTGCTGGTCGGCGTTTGGGTTGTCGATGCTGAGTCCGGTCCCGTGGGCAGTGTCCTCGATGGCGACCTCAGACCCGTTGAGGTACTGCTGGCTCGGACGGTCGACGAACACGGTGATGTGATTCGTCTCGCAGACGACGTCGTCCACTGCCGGGTCGTCTGTCAGATCGAACTGGTAGGAGAGTCCTGCACAGCCGCCTCGTTCAACGGCCACGCGGAGTCCGGCGGTTTCGGAGTCGAACCCCTGGATGTGGAGCATGGACTCGATCTGCTCCGCAGCGTCGCTGGTGAGCGTGATTACTCCGCTGGGGTTGTCGTCCTTAGGCATGCTTATCAATGGCGTTATCCTCCCTTGGTAGTAAGGGTGACGCTGTCAGGGGGGTGGCCGTGTCGGTGAACGAGCGAGGCGCGAGTAGGCCTGTCTTCCCGGGAGTCTGGCCACCTGCGTCCACGGTTCACCTTGGCGCCGACTGGCAGGGGCGCGCACCGGGGATTTATTCCGCGGCGATAACTTGTATATAAGACTATTGGCTTACTACTTATAAATGAGCCGCCATATGATGGCGTAACATTGTTCTATGTGAGCCTCTTGCACACGAGTGGAATGAAAGAGAAACTGTCACGGAGACAACTACTATCCGGCGTTGCCGCCGGAACCACCGTCACTCTCGCAGGGTGTACGGGGGGTGATTCCGACGACGACACTACGTCGGCGGACGGTACTTCGACGGACGGAGAGACGACGACCAAGACGTACGACGAGAACCAGCTCGAGGACCAATTGACGGTCGCGCTGCCGACCGACCCCACTGCCGGCGTGTGGTCAGTGTACGGTGGCGTCATGCCGTACTACACGAACACACTCGAGCCCCTCATCTGGGTCACCGACGACATGGAACTACAACCGTGGCTGGCGAGCGACTGGGAATCCACGGGCGAGAAGTCCTGGGAGTTCACCATCCGCGACGGCGTCAAGTTCCACAACGGCGAGACACTGACCGCCGAACACGTCGTCTGGTCGTTCGAAACCGTCCTCAACGAGTGGTCGTACGCGCCAGGCTGGCTCCACATCAAACCGGAGAACGTCACCGCACTCGACGACCGGACCGTCGAGTTCGTGACGACGGACGTCTTCCCGACGTTCCCGGGCACCATTGCGCACAACATGGTGGCCATCCAGCACCCCGACCGGAGCCGCGAGAACAAAGATGTCATCGGCACGGGCCCGTACCAGGTGGCCAACCGCAAGAAGGGCCAGCGCGTGGAGACAGAGGCATTCGACGACTACTGGAACGGCGATGTCCAGATGCAGAACCTCGACTTCCGCGTCATCACCGACCCGACCACCCGTTCGCTCGCACTCGAGAACAACGAGGTGGACGTCGCCTACGCGCCGCCCAGTTCGAAGATCGATTCGCTGTCGCAGAACAGCAACACGCAGGTCACCAAGCAGACCTCGCCGGGGGCGATGTACGTGGGCCTCCACAACTACAAGGAGCCGACGAACGACGTCAAACTCCGCAAGGCGCTCAACCTGGCGACGTCCCAGAAGACCCTCGTGGACACCATCCTCAACAACGTCGGCCTGCCCGCTCGCGGACCGGTCGCCAAGTCCATCTACTGGTCTGGCCACGAGAAGCTGCCAGAGTACAAGCGGGACGTCGAGAAGGCGACGTCGCTGGTCGAGGAGTCCGCCTACGACGGACAGACGCTGCAGTTCCTCGTCAGCACCGAGACGCCCAGCGGCAGGACCATTGCGTCCGCGCTCCAGGAGTGGTACAGCGAGATCGGTGTGGACGTCGCAATCAACCAGGTCGAGGAGTCGGCGTTCGAGGACACCGTCCGGAACGGTGAGGGCCACCTGGTGCTCGAGGGTTCGGGTTCCAACAGCGGCGCTGCCGACTACCTCATCTACGAGACGTTCCACTCCGAGGGGGACGTCAACGAGCGCCTGTACGGGGAGAACGGCACCGGCGTGTACAACCCCGGCGAGGAGGTCGACACACTCATCGAGGAAGGGTTCCAGACCGGGGACAAGGAGCTCAAAGAAGAGAAGTACGAAGAGGCGCTCCGGATCATCATGGAGGATGAAGCCAGCGTCGTGCCGCTGACGTACCAGCAGTACGTCGTCGGGTCGTACAAGGACGTCGAGAACCTTGACCTCCGTCCGATCAACGAGATGGTCCGCTGGCCCGGCGCGAAGCACCTCAAATAACCACGCATCCAGCGTCCCTCTAAATGTTACAGTTCCTCATCCGTCGCTCTGCAACCGTGTTACTGGTCCTGTTCGGCGTCTCAGTCATCACGTTCGGTCTGATGTTCGTGACGCCGGGTGACCCCGCGGAGACGATCATGCGCCAACAGATGGGCGGTCGTGCACCCTCAGAGGAGGCCATCGACCAGTTCCGAGAAGAGCACGGCCTCGACAAACCGATCCCGGTGCAGTACGTCGACTGGGCGGCGGACGTCGTCCAGGGCGATTTCAGACAGTCGTACTTCCAGGAGACGAAGGTGAGTAAGATGATACTCAACAGGGTGGTGCCGACGACGGAACTCGCGCTCGCCGCGATAGCCATCGCGGTGGCAATCGCCATCCCTGCTGGCATCATCAGTGCCATCCACCAGGGGCAGCCACCCGACTACCTCAGTCAGTTCGGTGCGTTGCTCGGCATCTCGATGCCGAATTTTTGGCTCGGTTACCTACTCATCATCGTGTTCTCCGTTCAACTCGACATATTCCCCATCGCCGGTGTCGGCGGACTGGACCATCTCGTACTCCCCGCGATTACGCTGGGGACGGGAATGGCGGCCATCATCACGCGGCTCGTCCGCTCGTCGATGCTAGAGGTGCTCGACGAGGGGTACATCCAGACGGCCCACTCGAAGGGGCTGAAGGAGAAGATTGTCGTCTACAAGCACGCGCTGCGCAACGCGCTCATCCCGGTGGTCACCATCATCGGGTTGCAGTTCGGGTACGTGCTTAACGGCGCCGTCGTGGTCGAGATCGTCTTCCAGCGCCCTGGCCTCGGGAATCTGCTCATCCAGTCCATATTCAGCCGTGATTACCCCGTCGTGCAGGGCCTGGTGCTGGTCATCGGCGCCATCTTCGTGTTGACGAACTTCGCGGTCGACATCGCGTACAGGCTCATCGACCCACGGATCTCCTTCCAGGGTGGTGACCAATGAGCAATCGACGCAAACGGTCCCGGTGGAGTCCGAGCGGGATCTCGAGAGCGGTGAAGTCGTTCTGGAACTCCCGGAAGACCCAGCAGTTCGTCTCCAACAGACTGAACCTCGTCGGACTGTTCTTCGTCTCGCTGGTGGTCTTCGCCGCGGTGTTCGCCGCGCCGATCAAGATATTCGGTATCCCGGTCCAGCCGTTCTCGATAGCACCGTACTCGCCGACCGATCAGAATCTGTTCAACCGACTCGCAGCCCCGTCGCTACAACACCCGATGGGGACAGACCAGCTCGGGCGAGACATCTTCAGCCGCATCCTGCACGGCGCACGGATCTCGATGCGGATCGCCCTGACGGTGGTCAGTATCACGCTCGTCATCGGGACGACTATCGGCGTCATCGCTGGCTACGTCGGCGGCTGGGTCGACGAGGCACTGATGCGCCTCGTCGACATCCTCCTCGCGTTCCCGGGGCTGCTACTCGCACTGGTCGTCGCAGGCATCCTCGGACCGAGCCTCACCAACATCATGATCGCGCTCGCCGTGGTCGGCTGGACGCAGTACGCACGCGTCATCCGCGGAGAGACGCTCTCAGTGAAACAGAAGGAATACATGAAATCCGCAGAGCTAATGGGCGTCTCGACACCACGACTACTGATGCGCCACGCCCTGCCGAACGTCATCACTCCGGTCATTGTGCTCGCGACGATGGACCTCGCGTACGTCATCCTCGGCACAGCCGGGCTCTCGTTCCTCGGCCTCGGTGCACAGCCACCGACGCCCGAGTGGGGAACGATGCTGGCAAGCGGCCGCGACTTCGTCACGACCGCGTGGTGGATCGTCAACTTCCCCGGGCTAGCGATCATGATACTCGTACTCGGGTTCAACCTGCTCGGTGACGGGCTTCGAGACGTACTCGACCCGCGCGACGTTGGCAACGTGGAGGGCAAGGGCCTATGACGGGTGACGAACCCCTGCTCGAGGTCGAGAACCTCCACACGCAGTTCGACACCCGCGAGGGAACGGTCCACGCCGTCGACGGCGTCTCGTTCACGGTGGAAGAAGAGGAGATCGTCGGCATCGTCGGGGAGAGCGGTAGCGGCAAGTCCGTCAACGCGCTCTCACTCGTTCGCTTGGAGGACCCCGGTAGAATCACGGAGGGGTCCATCCGGTTCAAGGGAATCGAGATGACGGATGCCGACGACAGGACCATCCGGAGAGTCCGCGGCGACGGGATGGCGATGGTGTTCCAGGACCCGATGGAGACGCTCAACCCCGTCTTCCCCGTGGGCGAACAGATCGAGGAGTCGCTGAAGGTCCACGAGGAACCGGACGACCAGCGACTGCTCGACTACCTCAACGTCCCGCTGTTCAGCAACCGGTCGGAGCGCAAACAACGCCGCGGCCGCGTCGTCGAGTTGATGGAACAGGTCGGAATCCCGCACCCCGCCGAGCGCCTGGACGACTATCCACACGAGTTCTCAGGCGGGATGCGCCAGCGCGCGATGCTCGCCATCGCGCTCGCCAGGGAGCCGGACCTGCTCATCGCCGACGAACCCACCACGGCGCTGGACGTAACCATCCAGGCAGCCATCCTCGACCGCCTCGAGGAACTCAACGAGGAACGTGGGATGTCGATCGTGCTCATCTCCCACGACTTCGGCACCATCGCCGAGATCTGTGACAAGGTGATCGTTATGTACGGCGGCGAGATCATGGAAGCCGGCCGCACCGAGCAAGTGATGACCAACCCCCAGCACCCGTACACTCGCGCGCTCCTGGACTGCATGCCTCAGAACACACCCCGGAAAGAACCGCTCCGCATCATCGACGGCCAGGTCCCGAACCTGCTCGACCCCGAACCGGGGTGCATGTTCGCGGACCGGTGCTCGTACGCCACCGACGAATGCCGCGGGCACGACATCGATCACGCCGAGTGCGGTGACGAACACTCCGCCGCGTGCTGTCACCTCGACGAGATCGAGGGCGACGCGGGCGTCGTGATGGAGCCTGATAACCAATGAGTTCGGAACGACCACTCGTCGAGGTGGACGGTATCTCGAAGGAGTTCGTGACAGACGACTCCCTGCTCGCCGGCATCCTGGGCACGCGGAAGTACCTGAAGGCCGTCCGGGACGTCTCGTTGTCCATCGAGAAGGGCGAGACGCTGGCACTGGTCGGCGAGTCGGGGAGTGGGAAGTCCACGCTCGCGAACCTCGTGACGGGGCTGCACGCCCCGACAGCTGGCGAGGTCCGGTTCGAGGGCGAACCCGTGGGGACGACTACGAGCCGTGACCAGGAGACCCTCGCCGACATCGGCATGGTGTTCCAGAACCCGCGGGGGAGTCTCGACCCGCGGCTGACTATCCGGAAGGCGATTAAGGAGCCGATGCACGCCGCCGGCTGGGGCAAGCAGCGGCGCGAGGAGCGCGCCGACGAACTGATGGATATCGTCGACCTGCAGCCGGCCTTCGGGAGCCGGTACCCCTACGAACTGTCCGGCGGTCAGGCCCAGCGCGTCGCTATCGCGCGCGCCGTCGCACTCGACCCCAAACTGCTCGTGCTCGACGAACCGGTGTCCGCCCTGGACGTGAGCGTTCAGGCGAAGATCCTGAACCTCCTGATGGACCTCCAGGAGGAACTGGACCTGACGTACATGTTCATCGCGCACGACCTGAACGTCGTAGAGCACATCGCTGACCGGGTGGCCGTAATGTACCTCGGCGAGATCATGGAACGGGCACCGACCGACCAGCTCTTCGAGACGCCGAGTCACCCCTACACCGAGTCACTGCTCTCCGCGATTCCGAGCGTGGTACCGGGCGGCCACAGCGACCGCATCGTCCTCAAGGAGGACCCACCGAGCCCAGTGAATCCGCCCTCCGGGTGCGTCTTCCACACGCGCTGTCCAGCCGCAGAGGACCGCTGCGGCGAGGAGGTCCCGGACGTACAGAAGGTCGGTGAGAGCCACTCGCGGTGCCACTTCGCGGAAGAGGTGTACTCGCGTGAGTGATGACGACTGCTGTGGGGGCGACGACACACCGGTCGCCGGTGACGACGACATCGCAGAAGGCGACGACCCCGGTCACGCGCTTCCCGAGGCCGACCTCAACTACCCGACGCTCTCGTTCGACGAGGGAGCCGTCGCGGAAGACGGCTCGTTCGACCTCTCCAGGGAGGTGGACTACGACGAGATGATCGCGTGGGCCGAGGACCTCGCGGGTGCACTCGCGAGCCACGACCTCGCCGTCTCTGCTCCCGAAGGCTACGTCTCGTTCGGCGTCGGGCCGAAGGAGGTCGACGTTTCCTTCGACGCCGACGAGAACCACCGGGGGGAACTGGAACTGACGTTCCGCCTCTCCGCGAAGGCGATGCTCGTCGACGACGAGGACAGCGAGCTGGTCGGTTCCCGGGGTGACCGGGGTTTCGTCCCACTCTCGATGCTCGAGGGCGACCGGGAACACTACCGGTGTTACAACTGGATCGACGACCCGGAGAACCCCGACTGACGACCGACGCACGGACACCTCCTCTTCCTCGATGCGGCAGCGGTTCTACGGGGTCAGCGCGGGTGCTCTGGCTCGCACGTGTCACGTAGTAGCGCAGGTTGGTGCAGTGGTCGCTGTGCGATTCGACAGACGGGCCCCGTCCGTCAACGAGTAACGTGAGAGCGAGTGCCCGCGCCAAGCGGGTGGCGGAACGGCAGCGGACCGTGCCTCAGAAGACGCCCAGGATGAAGCCGAACCCCATGACGACGAGGACCACCGCGGAGAAGAGCGGGAGGTAGGGCGTGTACTCCTCCACGCGTTCCTCGTGGTGCGTGTAGCCGGCGATGAGCAGCATCGTGAACCCGACGATGGCGACGACGACGGTCAGTGCGTAGACCAGCATCAACTCCAGGCAGTACTGGGACCCCGTGCAGAGCGCGATGATTTCGAACTCCTCCTCGTGGGCGAACCCGAGGACGAACGCGAACCCCGCGATGCCGAGTAGCCCGCGGTCGGTCGCCGACTCTAGCTCCTCCGTGTCGTGGTCGTGGGTGTGCCCGCCGACGAACGGGACGTAGTTCTTGACGGTGGCCCAGACGCCGTCGTCAGCGTGGTCGTGGTCGTGGCCGTGATTGTGCTCGTGGTTGTGGCCGTGCTCGTGGTCATGGTCGTGGCCATGGCCGTGGTCGTGGCTGGCGTGAGCGTCGTGGTGGCCGTCCCCGTCTCCGTTGCCGTGGTCGTGACCGTGTCCACCGTGGCTCCTGCCGTGGTAGTACTCGCGGATGCCCAGTGCGATGAGCAACACGCCGGCGACGTAGTTCATCCAGCCGATCTGTGTCAGGTTGAAGTATGACTTCGCCCAGAAGAACACCAGCACCATCGCGATAGAGCTGACGAGGTGCCCCACGCCGAGCAGCGTCGAGGCCGCGAGGCCGTGGAACACCGTGCGTTTCTGGTCAATGGCGTAGCTGGCGGCGACGGGCCAGCCGTGCCCGGGTTCGATGCCGTGAACGAACCCGATGGCGATGGCGGCCACGAAGACGCCCCACTCCGTCGAGACCAGGGTCGTCAGTGGGTCGAACATAGTTGCCGTTCGGCGGCTGTGCTGTATAGAGATTGTTATTATCCCAACCCGGATCGTGTAATACTCGTCCGGCCCGACCGCAGTACGAGGGTCCGACAACCCCGCCGCGGCGCCTCGGCGTCGCCCGTCGCCTCACTCGAAGTCGTAGGGCCAGTCACCGACCAGTTTCATCCCCTCGACGCGCCCCTCTTCGCGGAAGGACTCGGCGACCTCGCGCTCGGAGCGGTGGGGAATCTCCGTCTCCTCACGCGCGAGGTCAACGGCCAGTTCCGTGAGCAGGATTGCCTGCTCGTTGACGTTGCGGCGGTCTAGTTTGTCCAGGGTGTCGGCAGCCGTGTGGCCGTACCCACGGCCTTCGGCCTCGCGCACGCCCGAGACGAAGTACCCTGGGACGCCCCAGCGCACGAGCGGCCACTGGTCCCCGCGGTACCCCTCCTTCGGGATGACCCTCGCGGGGTGGTTGAAGTGGCCAGTCGCACGCTCGACGGCCGCCTCGAGTTCGTCGAAGGTGTGCGTGAAGAACTGGAGCGTGCGACCCTGGACGACCCCGTCGAGGTTGACGATGGCTCGCACCGCGGATTCGTCCGTCTGGGCAGCGTGGTAGTCTGACCCGCAGAGGCCGACCTCTTCGGCGCCGTACGCCACGAACTCCACTCGCGAGTCGAGGTCGTCCGCGCGACGCGAGAGGGCTTCAGCGACGGCGACGAGCATCGCCGTGCCGCTGGCGTTGTCGGCCGCCCCCTCGCTCACGTCGTGACCGTCGACGTGGCTCGTGACCAGCACGCGCTCGTCGGTGTCCGGGCCGACCGATGCGTGGACGTTCTGGCTCGTCGCCGGACCGATATCAGCCGACACGGAGACGGTCACCTGCTCGCCGCAGTGACGCCGACCAAGACGGTGGCCGACCTCCTTCGAGACGCCGACCGCCGGAATCTCACCGATGGGTTGGTCGGTTCGACCGACGCTCCCCGTAGGCGGGAGACAGCCATCGACGTGGTTCCGGAAGACGAACCCCGCGGCCCCACCTTCGACGGCGAGGTAGTACTTCTCTGTGCGGTGTAGCAACCGGTCGGCGTGACTGGGCATGTTCGACGCGACCTGCACCACCTTCCCGTCGACGTCGGTCGTCTCGAAGTCCTCCGGCGTCCCATACCCGAGGTCCACGAGTTCCCCCGCGGCGGTCGCCGCCGGACTCCGCGGGAGCGCGATGCAGTCCAGGTCCTCGTCCGATGTGGTGAGCGTGCTGTCGCCGCGCTCCCACCCCTGCAAGTCGAACTCGTCGAGGCGGACGTTCCGGACGCCGACTCGCTCGAAGGCGTCACGGGTCGCCTCCGCACCCACTCGCTCCCCCTCGGATCCGGCCATGCGACTACCGATGTCCGTCAGCCGGACGAGGTGGTCCCACCCCGCGTCGCTCGCGAACGTCTCGCCGATCCACTGAGCCATACGCCGGTGATGCACTCACCCGGCAAGAATGTCGTTATTACGCTCACCCCGATTCAGTCCTAACAAGCTATTTCACTGCGCTGCAGCGTCGAGTACGCATGGCAGAGAACACCGACCGGCTACTCCCGGACGTGACGAACCTGACCGACGGCGTCGACGTCGTCCACGACGTCTACGACCAACCCGGCGTCGACACGGCGGAAGGGAGGGTGGGGATGTTGTTGCAGGGCGAGGACGTTCAGAGCCAGTTCATCGAGATGCCGGGCGGAATGTACATGGACGAGCACGCCCACGAGACCGAATCGATCATCGTCACGCTGCGCGGCGAGTGGGTGCTCTGTGCACGCGGGGAGCGCGAGCATATGACCGCCGGCGACGTGTTCTGGTTCGGCCCCGGCGTCCCCACGGGGTACGAGGTTCCCTTCGACGACGACGCGTTCATCCTCATCTTCAAGGGGACGAAGACGGACGACAGCCCCGAGGAGTTCGTCTCCTACCTCCAGAACGAGGTTCCAGACCTCCTCGACGAGGAACGGGAAGACGGTGCGGTGTTCAGCTTCGACGAACTCGACGACGACCACGCCGCCGTCGAGTTCGCCCGCAGGTTAGACGGCGCCACGTACCCGGAATGAGCGGAACGTTCGCCGACTTCTAGCGCCGCAGCGAGAGCACCTTCACCCGGCCTACGGCGTCGAAGTCCCGGAGCCCGTAGACCAACTGCCGCACTCGCTCCGCGTCCCCGTGGCAGAACACCATCTCGAGACACCACTCCCCTTGGTGCGTGTGGCTCGTCGTCTCGACGACGTCCTGGAAGTCGTGCTGGACGTCGTGGAGGTCGCGGATGACCTCGTGGTGTTCGTAGTCGAACGCGACGATGGCGCTCACAGTCCCCTCTGTCTCTTCCAGCGTCGCGTGTGCCTCGACGTACTCGAGCATCGCCTCCCTGATTGCGCGCGACCGCGAATCGATTCCCTCCGCCTGCCACGTCTCGTCGAACGCCTCGAGGATGTCGTCTGGAACGTTAAGGCTCGTTCGCATGCGTGGTAGGTGACACAGTAGGAGTAAAAACCGCGCGGTCGGGGCCACCTATACGGCGTCCGGATGATCTCTGGAGATGGCAGTACGGCAGGAGTTCCGGCCCGGATTATTATGATTCGCCGAACGCGAAATAACGGAACGCAGATAACGACCCCTCCTCGAAGCAGAGCCAATGGAGGCACGTTCCGGGACCCGTCAGGAAGATTCGGCTGGCGGCCTCGTACTGAAGTACTACCTCTACAAGGCCACCAAGGCGGTCGAGTTCTACCGGCCGATCATGTACCTCTTCTTCCTCGCACAGGGACTCGACTTCACCCAGATTGCCATCCTCGAGGTGGTGTACAACCTGACCACGCTGGTCGGTGAGATCCCGACGGGGTACGTCGGCGACCGAATCGGCCGCAGGAACAGCCTGCTCATCGGGACCGCCCTGATAGCCGCCTCACTGCTCGGCATCGGCCTCGCGGAGTCGTTCCCCGCGCTGGCAGTCCTCTACGTCCTCTGGTCTGCGGGGTACAACTTCCGGTCGGGGAGCGAGGACGCGTGGCTCTACGACACGCTCACCGACGACCTCTCGGAGAACGAGTTCGCCCACGTCCGCGGCCGGGGGGAGTCCACCGCCCTCGCGGTCGGCGCCGGCGCAGCCATCGTCGGCGGCTACCTCGGCAGCATCGACCTCTCGTACCCGTGGTTTGTGGCGTCGGCCGTCACCGGACTCGGCGTCGTGGTGTTGCTCACGTTGGACGAGCCAGAGACGTACAAGAACACGGACGCCGACGAGTTGAGCTTCCAGAAGACCGTCGGAATCGTCAAAGACGCGCTCTCGCGTCGAAACATTCGGGCTTTCATCCTCTACTACTACGTGCTGTACGCTGCCGCCACCTACCTCGTGTTCGTGTTCCTCCAGCCAATATTCCAAACCGTCGTCACCGACCTTGGCGTCGCTACGGCGCAGGTAGAGTCCCTACTCGGCTGGTTCTACGCGGCGTACAGCATCGTCGGCGCCGTACTCAGCTACTACACGGGCGCCATCAAGGACCAATTCGGCATCCGGACGTGGTTCCTCGCGCTGCCGTTCATCGTCGGCGCGGCGCTAGTCGGGATGTACTTCGTTCCGATTCTCGCGCTCCCCACGTTTCTGGTTGCCCGGGGGCTCTCTGACGTCACGCGGTCGTTCGCCGGGCAGTACATCAACGACCGCATCGGCACGCTCGGCCGTGCCACCGTCCTGAGTTCGATGGCGATGGTCAGCGGCCTGGCCGTTATCCCGTTCCAGCTCGGCAGCGGCATCATCTCCGACCTCGTCTCACCGTTGTTCGCACTGGCTGTCGTCGGCGTAGTCCTCGTTGTCGGTTCGTACGCGATTATCTTCTGGGAAGCACCGATTGCCGAGTGACCTCACGAACGCCCCTCACTCCTCTCGGTCATACGTTGGGAGAATCCGTTTCCGAGGTCTGCAATCGAAACCGCGAACACCGTGTACAGATTCCGCCGGCCACCGGGCTCCGATGGTGGTTGCCAGCTGGGGAGCGCGGTGTTCGAGGCGAATCTCCCCGTCGAGTGAGCCCAATTCAACGGGTTAAGCGGGGTCGTGTGTACGAGGCGAGTGTACGAATCCGCACCGACGGCGACGACTCTCACGGGAAGGACACGACCGAGAGTGCGATGGCTCCCTCGACGGCAGTTTCCTGGCGCTCTCGCGTCGCCGGCAGCCGAGTCCGGTTCTCTACCGTGTCACTCGACGTATTCGACGACGCGCGCCATCCCGGCGTCGAGGTGGTAGAGGTTGTGACAGTGGAATAGCCAGCGACCGGGGTTGTCCGCGTGGAAGTCCAGTGTCACCTGTCCCCGGTGACCGGGGACGATGACGGTGTCTTTGATCGCGTTGCCGACCTGGAAGAAGTGGCCGTGGAGGTGCATCGGGTGGACGACTGGGCTCAGATTGGTCATCCGAATCCGGACGTGTTCGTCGGGCCGAATCTGGAGCGGGTCGGCGTCCGGGTAGGCCTGTCCGTCTATCGTCCACGTGTAGGACTGGCCCCTGCTGCGGGAGAGCGTCAGGTCGAACGTTCGATCCGGCTCTCCACTCACCCCGTCGAGCGAGGAGACCGCCCGCAAGTCTTCGTACTGCAACTGGTTACTCGCGGACGACGGTGGCTGTGGACTTCGTCCGTCCGCTGACTCGTACTCGACGACGGCTCTGGCTGGTGGTTCGTCTCCATCGAGTGCGTTCGCTTGCACGAACCAGCTCCCCGGATTCGTCGCTTCGACGACCACGTCGTAGCGTTCGCCGGCTCCGAAGGCGAAAGAGTCAGTGTCGACGGGTTCGACGGGTCGTCCGTCGGCGTGGGTCACGGTCATCTCGTGGCCGGCGATCTGTACTCCGAAGACTGTCGCGCTGGCGGCGTTCACGAACCGGAAGCGAATCCGCTCGCCCTCTGTGACGTCGAACCTCTCTGGATCCTCGGGGAGTCGACCGTTGACGAGGAGGCCTTCGTATGGCGGTCGAGTGTCCCCCATCATCCCGCCACCCCTGCCGCCGCCGGAAGGGAGTTCGGGCTCACGGGGGAGGTAGTCGTCGAGGACGACGACGTACTCGCGGTCGTACTCGACGTGCGGGTCGCGTTCTTCGACAATCAATGGGCCGAACAATCCACAGTCGAGCTGGAGTCCGACGTGACTGTGATAGAAGTACGTCCCCGGGGGTTCGGCACGGAACGTGTACGTGAACGTATCGCCGGACGCGACCGGGTCCTGGGTCACGTTCGGGACGCCGTCGACCGGGTTCGGGACGGGAATCCCGTGCCAGTGAATCGTCGTCTCCTCCTGGAGGTCGTTGGTCACTTCGACGCTGAGCACGTCGTCCTCCTGTACGCGTAGCTCCGGTCCCGGGAACTGGCCCTCGTACAGCCAGTTGGTCGTCGACGCATCGGGGCCTGGTTGAATAGTCCCGGACGCCGCGGTGAGGCTGAGGGACGTATCTGGCTCGGCCGTGACTGTCGAGCGGGGCGTCACCTCACGACCCCCACCATCATCGTCGGTGTCCGGTTGCTGACCGGCACAGCCCGCGAGCGCGCCGAGAGTGGTCGCTCCCGTCAGCTGGAGGAGTCTGCGACGGGAGAACCAGTGCTGTTTACGCGGCACAGTTGTTCGGCCCCAGTTCGAGTTCCGTCGCCTCGGCTTCGTCCTCGACGGTCTCTCTGCCGGTGTTGATCGCGATCACTGTCTCGTAGTTCGGTGGCTTCTCCGGGGCCTCCTCGGTCAATCGCTCGACGAACGCGTCGCGGTCGAGTTCGAGGAAGTCGAGTTCCTCGCGGAGGTCCCCGAGTCGGGCCTCGAGGGGTTCGCCGGGCGAGCCGTTCTCGTAGCGTCCGTCGCTCGTGACGGTGAGGTGGCCCGGCAGAATCGTCGTGTCGTCAGAGAGCTCGAGGATCGTCTCGTGGAGGGAGTCGTACAGCAGGTCTGCTCCACGCGAGGCGTCGTCCTCGCCGAACTGGAGTTCCGTCCGTCCGACGGAGTCGACGAACAGCGTATCGCCCGTCAACAGGAGTTCGCCGTCGACGAGGTAGTTCATCATCTCGGAGGTGTGACCTGGCGTGTGGAGCGCCTCGATCTCGACGTCGCCGACTTCGAGTACGTCTCCATCACCTAGCGGTTCGTACTTGTACTCGACACCGCGTTCGCTGGCTGCGTCGCCGAGGTGGTAGGGCACGCCGACCTCCTCGGCGAGTTCTGAGCTGCCCGAGATGTGGTCGGCGTGGACGTGCGTATCCAGGACGCGCGTGATGGAGAACCCAGCGTCCTGGGCTGCAACCTTGAACTGGTCGGTCTGTCTGGTCGCATCGACCACGACGGCCTCTTCCGTCGCTTTCGAGCCGACGATGTAGCCGAGACAGCCCTTCGCTCGGCGCTGGACCTGTCGAACGACCAGGTCGTCGCTGGACGTCTCGATAGGGGCGACCTCGTAGTGTTTGCTCCACTCCTCCATACCGCCGGTGACGACCGAGACGTCGTCGTAGCCGTGCTCGTCGAGGTCGAACGCGAACGGCGTCGACGTCAGACCCTTCCCGCAGATAGCGACGACCGGCCGGGCGTCGGCCAGTGCGTTCACCTCGTCGAGTTGGTCCTCGCTCAACCCCTCGTCGGGGTCGTATGGAACGTTCGCTGCGTCGCGCACGTGCCAGGCCTCGAAGCTGTCTTCGGGACGCGTGTCGATGAGCGTGAACTGTTCGTCGGCGTCGATCTTCTCCGCGAGTTGTGCTGCAGTGATGGTCTTGACCATGGTATCTCACCTGTGTCGTGCCGAGTCTGCCGTTCGCCGGATCTGTCGCGTGCGCCGCCGCCGTCTAGCGTGTTAGTTTACGTCCTGCTTGGGGGAAAGCGTTCCCGCGCGGAATCGTGGACACCTCGCAGCACGCTTCGCCGACCTGGTAGTCGACGCCGGGCTGGATAAACGAATACGGGCCGTCTGCGGGCATGTCCTGGGCTCGACCGCCATCGTCGGCGGTCTGCATCGCGTCGAACACCTCACGCGGCGTCCCGCTCCCGGCGACGTTGCCCTCGGTCAATACACAGACGCGGTCGACGACCTCGGCGGCGAACTCGAGGTCGTGCGTCGAGAGGACGACGCTGATGCCCTCCTCGTGGATCCCCTGGATGCGGTCGGCGACCAGCCGGGACCGCTCGGGGTCGAGCCCTGCGAGCGGTGGGCGCGACTCAGACCGAGTCCATGGTTCGGCGGCGTTCCGCGGCGAGCAACTCGACGATGTCTTTCGACAGCCCGAGCAGTACGGGGCCGACGAAGAGGCCGATGAACCCGAACAGAGAGACACCACCGAAGATGCCGAGGACGAGGAGCCCGGAGTTGAGTTTCGCGCCCCGCTGCATCGCGAGCGGCCGGATGAAGTTGTCCGACCCGCTGATGACGACCGAGCCGTAGACGAACAACCCCACCGCCGCCGGAATCGACCCCACGAGGGCGAGATAGGCGACCGCCGGAATCCAGACGATGGACGCACCGATCAACGGGAGCAGCGACAGCACGAACGTGGTCATGGCCCAGAAGACGAGGTCGTCGAAACCCAGGACGGCGAAGGCGAGGACCGTCAGTGCCGCCTGTATCGCAGCGACGATGACGTTCCCGACCACGGCGGCCCACAGGAGGTCGTCGGTGCGCTCGAGCAGTTCGTCCATCGTCGCCGGGTCGAGCGGGGCGACCGAGCGAAGCCAGCCGACGAGTCGGTCGCCGTCTCGGAGGAGGGCGAAGAGCGTGAACAGGAACACCACGGCGCTGATGACCAGCGACGTGAGCCCGCCGAGAATCCCGACGCTGCGTCCGAGGACGCCCCGAACACCAGTCTCGACCGCACCGGTGAGCGGCTCTGCCAGACTCGCCATGTCGACGTCCATGCCGATGTAGGCCTCGAGGACTGATTCGGCGGTCACGCCCTGGGGTATCTCGACGCCGCGGACGAGCGATATCGCCTGGTCCGCCGCGACGCCGACGAGTATCACGACCGGGACGAGGACGACGAGCACGGTGACTACCATCGTGGTGAGCGCGCCGAGGTTGCCCCCCAGTCTCTCCG
This sequence comes from Halobacterium wangiae, assembly GCF_021249345.1. NCBI lineage: Archaea > Methanobacteriati > Methanobacteriota > Halobacteria > Halobacteriales > Halobacteriaceae > Halobacterium > Halobacterium wangiae. The sequence goes on from NZ_CP089588.1 coordinate 1,917,446, forward strand.
AGAGCCGGTCGCTCAGTGGGACGGCCAGGTAGGCGGCCAGGCCAGCCGCGAGGATGGCCTGGAGGTACGGTAACACGAGGAGGACCGACAGCCCCCCGACGAAGATCAACAGGAGGCGGAGGAAGGTGATCGAGAACTCGTCTTCGTCGCGACTCATGGCGAGTGAGTGCGTGCTGGCCCCGACGATTCACAGCCAAGACGTCGCTGCGCCCGTTCCGGCTGGGAGTGCGACCGAGCTAGCGCTGGCTGGCCGAGTGGCCCCGAGCACTGTCGCTCGTGTCCCTCCGAGGTCAGAACCTGGAGTCGTCCCATGGTGTGTGCGGAACTGTGTGGTCGCTCGCTGTGGCGTCCTCGAGTGGTCTGGCGGTCGGTGGGCCGAAGCAGTCTCGACCCGCGTCGACCGGCGGTGAGGCGATCACGTGACTCAGCCTGCAACTTCCTCGGCGGCGAACGTCTCCCGGAGTTTCGTCTCGTCGTCCGGCGAGAGGTTCGTCTGGATGATCGAGAACGACAGCTCCTCGGTCTCCTGCTGGATGCGCTCGACCTGCGCGTCGCGTGCGAGGAGGAACAGCGCCGACTGTCCGGGTTCGATGGTCTCGCCGACCTCCTTGATGAACTCGTCGTCGACGCCGATGTCCCCCAGTTTCCCCGATAGTGCACCGCCGGCAGCGCCAGCGACCAGCCCGAGCCACGGCGCCAGAAACAGGAGGCCGACGAGCATCCCCCAGAACGCTCCGCCGAGTGCGCCCGCACCGACTAGGCTGTGGGCCTGCTTGACCTTCGCCCGGCCGTTCTCCTTGCGGACGACGACGGCGGCGTCCTCGAGGGTGATTAGCTCTCGTTTCTGGAAGTCGTACATCAGCTCCCGCATCTTCTCGGCGCCGTCCATGTCGTCGAACGCGAGTACCACGAGTGAACTCATTACGACCCGACAGTTCGGCGAACTCGGGTTTTGTTATAGACACCTCGGTCACGAACAACCTGGCGTTACCCCAGTAAAGCCGACCTTGCTCGGAACTCCGACCTCGACGACCTCGTGTCGGTCCTCCCGAGGAGTACGTACGCTAGCAGGAGTCGGGGCGACGCTATCCTGTCGACCGTGTACAGTTCCGTACTGGCACTGTGGCGTAGTGTGTCTCGCTGCGGTACTCGAGAGGCGGATAGGTCCACAGAGCCACCCTCCCCCGCTGCGGTAGTTACTACCTATCACGGTGCCGCGTGTAGCACTCATCTCTTGCGTGGTAGCGGCGCCCCTCGACAGCTCGGAGACCCGTTTCGTCGACCCGTGACCGCCGTCGAGGCGTGAGGCCAGGCTAACTGGGCAGCACTCCCGTCTCGCACGGAGTGCGCGCTGGCGACGATCAGCTCGCCCAGCTGTAGCGAACGACCACCGAGGGCCACTAGTCAGTCGTCGTACGTGTGGAACGAGACGGCCTGTTCGAGGAGTTCGTCCGGGATTCCCGGGACCTCCTCACAGCGGACTGGCCCGGCCTCCTCGATGGCTTCGGGCTCACGCGGGAAATCCCGGAGCGCGTAGTGGATGTCGATGCCGGCCTTCGCGCCTTCGGCGAGCGCGACCGGCACCTGCTTGTGGCCCGGCGTGAGGTCGCCCACCGCGTAGACGCCGTCGACGGACGTCTGGCCGTGGTCGCCGACGTCGACTGTGCCGTCGTCGTTGACGCCACAGCCGAGTTCGCGGGCGAGACTGTTGTTGTACTCGGCGCCGTACATCGCGAAGCCACCTCTGTACTCGCGGACGGTGTCGTCCTCGAACTCAAGGCTCTTCAGCCAGCCGTTCTCGCCGTTGTTCACGCCCGTGACGTCCTCGTGGACGACGTCGATTGGGTGGTTCACTAGCATCGTGGCTGTCTCCTCGCTCCACTCGGGGTCGTCGCCGCGCGTGAGCAGGTCGACCTGGTCGGTGAAGTTCAGCATGATGGCGGCGACGTGCGCGGCGCTCTCCGAGTGCCCCATCACGTAGACGGACTCGTCGACGAACATGTGCGCGTCGCAGTGCAGACAGTAGTGGAGGCCGCGGCCCGTCCGCGGGAGCGGCGGCTCCGGGCGCACGTCGTTCATCCCGGTCGCGAGCACGACGCGCTCCGCGCGGTAGGTCGCGTCGCCGCCCGACAGTTCGAAGCGGCCGTCCTCGGTGCGCGAACACGACGTGAGGGCGTCCCGGTGGAGGTCACAGCCGTACTCCTCGAGTTGCTCTCTGCCGACGCCGAGGTACTCGTTGCCGCTGGTCTCCTCGCGTACGCCGAGGACGTTGTGGACGTTCCGCATCATCGCCGCGCGTCCGCCGCCGCGGTCGACGAGTGCGGTGTCGTGACTGAGTCGCGTGCTGTACAGCGCGGCGCTCTGGCCAGCGGGGCCGCCACCGACGACGACCACCTCGTACTCCTCGACGGGGAGTTCGTCTGCCATGTGCTAGCAGACTACAGCTCGCACAAAAAGCGTGACTCTGACGGGGGTTTGGGCCGGCTCCTCGACGGCGACGTGGTCGACGGCCCGCATCTCGTCGGCGGTCACCGACGGGACGCGCTCACCGGACGGCGTATGGAACGCTGGCTGCGTTCCGTCCTCGTCTGGTGTTCCGGCTGTCACAGTTCTACGTTCGTCGTCCGGGCTGTATAAAACGGTCTCACGCGAGCAGTTCGACGGCGAGGACGAGCATGCCGAATTCCGTTCGGTTCACTCACCGGTTCTAGGGTCGCTCTCGGCTGTTCGCGCTTCGATGATGCGCTGGGAGCTCTCCTGGACTCTCACGAGGTGACAGAGCGGATTCCCCGGATAGACGACCGGGTTCTCGAGGACGCCGACGAGGACGCCCGTGAAGGGCGCTGTCACCTCGGTGGCCTCGGTCTTGAACGGGTTCGTGATGCGGCAGATCACCCCTCCCTCGTGGACGAGGTCGCCGTGTCCGCAATGCATGTCGACGATGCCGCCCTCGTCGGCCCGCAGCCAAGTCTTCTCGTCTCGCCCCGAGATGACGGTCCGCCAGCCCGGCCAGCGAACGGTCTGCTGTGGGTGGACGCCGTACTCGGCGAAGACGCTCCGCACGCCAGCGAGCGCCTCGTCGATGAGCGACCGCTGGAAGCGGTGGGCCTCCCCCATCTCGACGGTGATCGTCGGGATACCAGCCCTCGTGGCCTCGGTGCGCAACATCCCCGACGAGCCCTCGCTGTCCATGATGACGCTCGCGCCGAACGCGCGAGCCAGTCGGTCGACCTCGCCGTCGTCCATGTCTGCGCGGACGTGGAACATGTTGGTGCGCCCGCGGGTGGACGTGTGGAAGTCGATGCCGAGGTCACAGGGCTCGACGAAGTTCTCGAAGATGGTCGCGGCGACCCGCCGGGCGCTCGTCGACCCCTCTTCTCCGGGGAATGCGCGGTTGAGGTCGCGGTCGTACACCGGGAAGTACCGCTGCTGGGTGAGGAATCCCAGGACGTTGAGCACGGGCAGGCAGACGAGTGTCCCGTGGATGTGCTCGTGCTCCCACTCCTGGGCGACCTCGCGGACGACCTCGATGCCGTTGAGTTCGTCGCCGTGGCTCGCCGCAGAGAGCAGGACTGTCGGCCCACCGTGGTTGCTATTGATGATCGTGACCGGGATTCGGACCGGGTCACCGAGGTACGTCTCGCTCACGGGGTGTCGGAACTGTCGCGTCTCGCCCGGCGCTACCTCTCCACCGTCGTACGTGAATGGCTCGGCGGTGTTGTCGTTCATCGGTGTGTACATCAACGCTCTGACTCGTATTAAGCCGACAACAGGGTCGGGACTGACCCCCGGAGCGTGGTAAATCGGCGCCCGGGGAGTTACACCTCACCGAACCGTCAGACTAGTAGAACGCGTCGTCGCGACGGAATCCGTTCGAGGGTTCGGCCGTCCGCATTCTCTCCGGTGGCGCCGTCCCACTTGACGCCGTCCGCCTCGATTCCGTCGGCGGTCGCTGCGAACTCGTAGCCAGGGTTCTCGAACGCGTGCATACCGTCGTCCGCCGGGGAGAACTGTGGGTCGTCGATCGCCGGGATGCCATCCTTCACGACGCCGCCAGTGACGACGTTGTCGCGGAGCGTCTCGGGGTCGTACGGGACGTGTCGAGCCTCGCTCGCGGTAGGTGGTGGCACCGGCTCGCTGTCGGTCGACGCGCTCGCCGTCGTACCCGGCGTCGACGGCACCGGTCTACCAGCGCCGCCCCCACCGAGACAGCCGGCGAGCACTGCTGCACCGCCAGCAGCGAAACCCCGGAGGACGTGGCGGCGAGTGTGGTTCATGGTAACAGGTTACGCCTCTACACTGATGAGTTGAGCAGTGAGCCGCAGGTAACCCGCGACTCGGTGGGAGACGGTGGTAGTTCCAGGCTGTAGACAGTACGAGCTCCCCGTGGAGGCTCCACCAGGGGTGCTGGCGTCACCGAGCGTAGCTCTGCGCGTGCCGGGGATAGACGCGAGGGTAGAACCTGGCTGAGCGTCGATTACGAGTTCAGCGGTGCTCACTCTCGGCCTACGGCTTATCCACGCGGACGCCGAACACCGAGTATGGCTACGATCGCAGAGTTCACCATCCCCGCGACGTCGTTCCCGCTCGGGAGTCTCACCGAAGATTATCCCGAAGCGACGGTCGAACTCGAGCGGGTCATCCCGACGAACCAGGCCATCATCCCCTACTTCTGGGTGCGTGGACTCGGAGACGCCAGGGAGGAAGAACTCGAAGCCTCGTTCCGGGACCACCCGGACGTCCACCGCGTCGAACTCGTCGACGATCTCGACGGCGAGTACCTGTTACGCGTCGAGTGGCGCCTCGACTACCAGGGGGTGATGCAGGCGATCACGGAGACGGACGTCGTGTTGCTCTCCGGGTTCGGCACCTCGGAGAAGTGGACGTTCGAACTCCGAGCGGACGAACGCCACGCGATCGCCGACTTCCAGCAACGCTGCAGTGAGTACGGTATCCCCGCCGAACTGACGGCGCTCCACAACCTCTCGGAGATGCAAGCGGGGGCGCAGTACGACCTCACCGGGCCGCAGCGAGAGGCACTCCTCCTCGCCTACGAACGGGGGTACTATCAGACGCCACGCGAGGCCACGCTGGAGGAGCTGGCGGGGGAGGTCGGTATCACCGGTCAGTCACTGGGGTCACGGCTCCGCAGAGGGACGAATCGTCTCATCGGGAGCACGCTCTCCGAGTCGCCCGACACCCCCTCATAAGCAGGCTTCACACGAAGAGGGAACCGTGAATTACTGTCGTGTTGTCAGTACACTCATCGATGACCCGTGACCGCGTCCTATCGGACCCAGACTCCTCGCCCGACCCCGGCCTCTCCGGTATCGAGTGCCACCCAGAGAACGAATCGGTGCGGTGTACCGTGGATACGTCGATCCACTCTGTGAGCGAGGGAATCGTCGTCGCAGTAGCGAGCGCGACCGAACGCGACCCGTTAGCGCTACCGCCGCTCTACTCGGTGGTCGACCCCGACGCGCTCGACGCGCTCCTGGCCACGACGTCCGCCCGGAATGCCACCAGAGGAATCACCGCGACCTTCGAGTACGCCGGCTGTACGGTGACCGTCGAGGACCCCGGACGTATCCACGTCGAACGATTCGCAGAGACGTAGCACGCGATGCCGGAGAACATCCGCTGTACGGGTTGTGACCTGAGCCGCTACGGACTCGTACTCGGGGGCGACGAACCGAGTCCGATCGGTAACGCGGAGTGCCCCCGTTGTGACGGGACGGAGTTCGAGCGGATACTGTAGGAGTCTCGGGTAGTCCGACCGGGCCCTGTCGTCTGTGAGACTGCCGTCAATTCCATCGAGACCGAGGTAGCGGGCTCCCCGGGTGAGTGGTAGGTTAGTGCCGATTTTATGGTCCGACGACTCGACGTCTACACCATGTCCACGTTCGTCGTCGTCGGCGGTGATGCTGCCGGCATGTCCGCGGCCAGTAAAGCGAAACGCGACAATCCCGACGTCGACGTCGTCGTCTTCGAGAAGGGGGAGTGGGTGTCCTACGGCGCCTGTGGGCTGCCCTACTACATCAAGGGCGAGATCCAGTCCCTCGACGACCTCGTGTCGGTCACCCCCGAGGAGTTCCGCCAGGAGCGGGACATCGACCTCCGAACCGGCCACGAGGTCGTCGACATCGACCCCGCGAATCGGGTCGTCACGGCGCGCAGCGCCGACGGTGAAGTGACCCAGGCGTACGACCACCTGCTCGTCGCGACAGGCGCGGAAGCGGTCCTGCCACCGATCGTGGGGTTGGAACGGGAGGGTGTCTACACGCTCGGGTCGATGTCGGAGGGCAAAGACCTCCGGGAGTACGTCGGCCGAGCGCGGTCCGAACGAGAGCTCCAGCAACCCGACCGGGGGCCTGCGTGCCAGTTCCTCGAGACGTGTCACGGACCCGTCGGCATCGTCGGGGGTGGGTACATTGGTGTGGAGATGGCGGAGGCGCTCGCGGCCAACGGCTTCGAGGTCCACCTCTTCCAGCGCGGCGACCGCATCCTGAAACAGTTCAGCGAGGAGACGAGCGAATCCATCCTCGACCACCTCGGCGACCAGAACGTCGAGGTATACCTCGGCGCAGCGGTCGAAGAACTCGCGGGCGGTGACCGGGTGGAAGCGGTCGTCACGGACGACCTCCGGGTTCCGGTCGAGATGGTGCTCGTCGGGACGGGCGTCCGTCCACGGACGGCTCTCGCCGCGGACGCCGGTATCGAAGTCGGCGAGACGGGCGCGATCGCGACCGACGCGTACCGGGAGACGAACGTCCCGGACGTGTACGCGGCGGGTGACTGTGCGGAGGCCGAGCACGTCGTCACCGGCGAGCCAGCGTACGTGCCCCTGGCGCTGACGGCGAACCGCCACGGGCGGGCGATCGGACAGACCGTCGCGGGCACACCGACGAAGGGCGGCGGTATCGCGGGGACGGCGGCCGTCAAGGCCTTCGAGATGGAGGCCGCCCGCACGGGAGTACTCGACGACGCGCTCGCTCGCGAGGTCGGGTTCGACCCGATGACCGCGACTATCGAGGCGAAGTCCCGCGCCGGCTACTATCCTGGCGGCGGCACCGTACAGGTGACGCTCACTGTCGACCGGCCGACCGGTCGCGTGCTGGGTGGCAGTCTCGCCTCAGAGTTCGGGGAAGGCGCCGTCCACCGGAGTCACGCGCTCGTCGGGGCGGTGACCGAGGGCATCACCGTCGAGGAGCTCTCGAACTACGATCTCGCGTACGCACCGCCGTTCAACACGACGTGGGACCCCGTGCTGACCGCCGCGAAAGTCGTCGAAGGCAAGCGCTGAGTCGTTCGGAGTGCGCTGTGACGTCGACGACCCGCGGACCGACTGTTCTCCTCCTGCGGTGGCTCACTGGGACCGACGTCCACGTCGGACTGGACCTCGCTCAGTCGGCGACCTCGGTCTTCACGACGGTCGCCGGCCGTGTCGTCAACCGCAGGACGCGGTCGGTTACACTGCCGAGGAGCGCCCGGTACTCCTCCGGTCGTCGTTTCGTCCCGAGCACGAGCAGGTCGACGCCCTGCTCGTCGGCGTAGTCGACGATCGTCTCCGCGGGTTCCCCCTGTCGGATGGTCTCGACGACGTCCACCCCGGCCTCAGTCGCCGCTTCCCGGACCTCGGCGAGCGTGTGCTGCCCGTGTTCCTCGAGGCCGTGTTCCGGTCCTTCGGCCTCGTCGACGTACTCGTCGCCACTGTAGGCGGACACGACGTCCGCGTCGACGACGAACAGTACGTGGAGCGCGGCGTCGTGCGCCGCTGCGAGCGCGACTGCGTGTGCCTCGGCCTCCCTGGACGCGACGGTACCGTCCGTCGACAGCAAGATTCGGTCGTACATATACCTCGAATTCGAAGAAGCGTGGGATAAACCCGGCCTCTCGTTCCCACCGAACGGGAGGCGACTCGTCCCGTCTGCTCATTCTGTGGCGGGCGCACCGTCGGTCGGGACGACGCCGAGGCGCCCCTCGACGAACGCGGCGACGTCGTTCGCGAAGTCGGCGACCGCCTGCCAGTCCGTGAACTCGGCGTCAGCCGAGCGGTCCACGTCGGGGAACTCCTTCTTCGCGACCTGTTTCACCAGGAATCGCTTGAGGAAGCCGTACTCCGAGAAGCGCAGCGCGCCGCCGAACGTCGCGATGCGGTCCGGGTGCCAGTCGGTCGCTTCGAGGAACGACTCGACGTAGCCCGCGGCCTGCTCGCGGCCCTGCTCGGTGGCCGAGGACATCGACACCTGGAAGAACGCCGTCGGTGTCCCGGCCAGCGCCTCGTGGTTGGCCTCCACGAACTCCGTGACTGCCGCCTGGTGTTTGCCGGCGTGGATCGACGCGCCCACGACGACCGCGTCGAAGTCCGCGAGCGAGCGGTCTCCGAGCCCGTGGGCGGCGTCGACCGCCGTCGCGTCGTGGCCCCGTTCGATGAGGGTCTCGACGATGCGGTCGGCGACCTTCGCGGTCTGTCCCTCTCCGGTCCCGTAGTAGACGAGGAAGGAAGCCATGCAGACGAGTTGGGCTCGCGACTCAATAAATGGCGGCTGGCGGCCGAACGGCGGGCGTCAACCGTCGGCATGTTCGACGCGCTGGAGTCGCCGTGGCCCCCACCACCCGATGACCGCGAGGGCGAAGCCCACCGTCAGGATGGTCTGGAAGGACTCCGCCCGTGGGGAGAGTTCGAGGAGCTGTCCGGTCGCGTTCTGGAGGAAGTGGAACAGGACGACGGCGAGCACGCTGCGGCGGGCGTTGTTGTACACCCACGTGTAGAGGACGGCGGCGACGACGATGTTGAACGCGAACGGCAGCGGCGCCGGCGAGAACTCCCAGCTACTGAAGTATCCGACCATCACGAACAGCGGCGCGTGCCAGACCGCCCACGCGACGCCGAGCACGAGGCTGGCGGTGAGCGCGCTCCAGCGGCGCTGGAGGCGGTCGAGCCAGTAGCCGCGCCACCCGATCTCCTCGGGGAGTGGCCCGAGCAGGAAGATGCCGAGCAGCGTCGCGAACAGCGCGAGCGGGTCCACCGATAGTTCGACCAGCGGCTCGACGGAGAGTGCTCGCGTTTCCCCCGTGACGTTGGCGAGGAGTGCGCCGCCAACCGCGAGCGCCGGCCACACGAACAGGACTGCGAGGTACCACCGCGACGGCACGAGTCCGGGGTCGACGAGGCGACGCCACAACTCCCGGAGTCCCCGTCGCCCGCCGACCAGCCAGGTCATGCCGACGCCGCCGAGCGTGACGCCGAGGCCGCCGACGACGAGGAAGACGACGCCGGGGAACCGGAACGCGTGCCAGCCAGCGAGGACCGGGACGCTCCACCAGAGCCACGTCCAGCCGTGAGAGAACAGGAGGAACGCCCAGACGTCGAACCAGCCGTCGGTGGTCGCGGTTGCGTCGGGCACGGCTCTCGTCGACTGTTCGGTCGCCACGAGCAAATAGGACGGGGCGTCGGCGTAACGCCAGCCTACGGTCGTCGGTGCCGTCCCTGTCAGGCGGCGTAGCGCGCGCATACTTTTCCGGGGTCGCGTCGACCCTCCCAGCACACCGATGCGCCAGGACGAACCGGACGCCACCACCGCCAGAGGCGCTTCTCGTGACGCCGAGGCCGCCGCGGGCGCGCTGCTGTTCCTCGTCGGCGGCGTCGCGCTGCTCGGCATCATCACCGCCGAGGTGCTCTACCCGGGCTACACGACACTCCAGGAGATCAGCGACCTCGGAGCGTCGCGCCCACCGAACAGCGTGATCTACCAGCCCTCGGCGTCCATCTTCAACGCGACCATGCTCGTCTCCGGCGCGCTCGTCCTCGCCGGCACGTTCTTCGCCCACCGGTCGCTCGAGCGACGTGCGGTCACCGTGCCGCTCGCACTGTTCGGCGCGGGCATCTTCGGCGTCGGCTTCTTCCCCGGGAACGTGGTGCCCTGGCACGGCCTGTTCGCGTTGCTCACGTTCGTCAGCGGCGGGTTCTCCGCCGTGCTCTCGGCGCGCGTCGTCGAGGGTCCGTTCCAGTACCTCTGCGTCGCGTTCGGCGCGTTCTCCCTCGCTGTGCTGGCCAGCGTCTTCGTCCTGGGGGAGTCGAACCCGCTGCTCGTACTCGGCCTGGGCGGCGTCGAACGCCTGGTCGTCTACCCGATCCTAGTGTGGGTGACGGGGTTCGGCGGCTACCTGCTCGGCCAGGCCAGCGCACCCGCACAGCCCTAGACGTCTCACAATAGACGCCAGAGGTCGTCGTTCGCCGACTACCTCACCTCGGAGGCTGGTACTGTTCGTCGTCCTCGCTGCGCTACCGCGGTGCGACGGGCGGACGGTGGCTGGACGTCAGCCGACAACCGGCCAGACGACGGTGAACAGCCCGTAGGCCAGCAGGGCGGTGACGACGGCCATCGCGACGTCGAGGACGAGGCCCGGGCGCAGCATGTCGTCTTTCGTCATCTCGCCCGTCCCGAACGCGATGGCGTTCGGCGGCGTCGCCACCGGGAGCGCGAACCCGAAACTCGCCGCGAGGCCGCCGGTGACCGCCAGGAAGATGCTGGCCGTGGCCGGGTCCGAGCCGAGCGTCCCCGCGTACTGCGGTCCCATGGCGATGAGCACCGGAATCGAGATGGCCGCCATCGCGGTGTTCGAGGCGATCTCCGAGACGGCGATGGTCGCGGCGGCGACGGCGAGTGCGACCACCAGGAGCGGTGCACCGGCGACCGAGCCGACGGCGCCCTCGGCGAGCCACCGTGTCGCGTTCGTCGCCGCCAGGGCGTTCGCCAGCGTGATGCCGCCGCCGAGCAGGACGATGGTCCCCCAGTCGATCCGCTGGACGTCCTCCCACTCGAGCACGTCGGCGATGGAGAGTGCGGGAATCGCCGCGAGTCCGACGACCACGTAGTAGAGCGCGCCCTGGTGGCCACCACTCCCGAACAGGTGGCCCCCGGAGCCGCCGAACAGCGTCGCGTGCCACTCTGCCGGGAGCACGCCCTCGAAGAGGAAGGCGAGGCCGCCGAGCAGCCACAGGCCGGCTGTCGCAGCGGTCACCAGGATGACGCGGCGCTCGGCGGTCGACGGCGCGCCGGTCTCGCGCAGGTACCGTCGCGCCTCCACCCGTGCGGAACTCGCGTCGGTGACCTCGGGCGGGTAGACGGTGACGAGGACGTACCACGTCACCGGGAGTCCGACGACGACGAACGGCACGCCGATTACCAGCCACTCGACGAACGTGATGGTGTACGCGAGCTGTTCGGCCAGCTGCGAGACGAGGATGGCGTTCGGCGGCGTACCGATGAGCGTGCCGACGCCGCCGATGGTGGCCGCGTAGGGCACGCCCAGCACCAGCGCGAGCCGGAAGTTCGAGCGCGAAGCGGTGGTCGGCTCGCCAGCCTCGACGTCGGCGACGACGCGGTCGGCGATGCTGACGGCGACGGGTACCATCATCGCCGTCGTCGCCGAGTTGGAGACGACCATCGACAGGACGGCCGTCGCGAGCATCACGGCGAAGACGATGCGGTGTGGCGAGGTCCCGACGGCGGCGAGGACGTGGTAGGCGATGCGCCGGTCCGTGCCGTGTTTCTGGAGCGCTTCGGCGAGGACGAACCCCGCAAGCAGGAGGAACAGGATGGGGTCCGCGAAGCCGGCGACGGCGGCGTCGACGGTCGGGAAGACGCCGAACGCCGTCAGCAACACGGGGATCGTCAGCGCAGTGACCGGCAGCGGGAGTCCGCCGGTCACCCAGAGGGTGCCCGCGAACGCGGCCGTCGCGAGCGCGTACTGGCCGGCCGTCGCGAGCCCGGAGAGCGGGGCCGTGGCGACGGCGACGAACGCGACGGCGGCCGCCAGTAGCGAGCGTCGGTCGGTCATCCGTTCCGGCTCTCGAAGCCCGGTCGCTTAAGGGTACCTGGGTGAGGACGCCGGCTCACGCCTGGTACCACAGGAGGTTCCAGTAGGCGAGCACGAGCGCGGTGGCGACCCCCGCGAGCGCGATCAGCGAGTAGTGGAGGCGGCGCCAGCGCCCCCAGTAGCCGTTCCACCACGCGAGGACGGCGACCCCCGCGCTCGCGACGCTCGCGACGGCGCCCAGGAGCGCGACCAGCAGGAGCACCCGGAACGTGAACGGGTCGCCGGCGAACAGCACCAGCGGGTCCGTCACGAGGAGCGCACCGAACACCACGACGAAGCCCACGTAACTCCCGGCGGCCGTACCGGCCACCCAGCGACCCCACCGGGCGAGCGACGCCGACGGCGGACCGGAACGCCCGTGGGCGCGTCGCCAGACTGCGGCCGTGGGCCAGCCGACCAGCGCGGAGAGAAACACCAGCAGCGAGACGGCCAGTACGGTAGCGTGGAACAGCGGCTCCTCCCACCTCGCGATGCGGCTGTACGCCGTGGGTGGGCGACTGTCGAAGAACAGGTGAGTCACCTCGCCGTCGGTCTCGCCGAACGCCAGCGCGTCTGGACCACCGACCTCCTCGAAGTACAGCGGCCCCTGCTGCACCCACTGCTGCGTGCCGGTCCGCGTCGACACGGTGCGGAGTCGGCCGCGGTCGTCGACGGAGACCAGGACGGTGTCGGTCGCGCCGATGAGCTTCTCGGAGGTCGTGTACGGCATCCGTAGCGAGCGGTAGGTGCCCGTCAGTTCCGAGGCACGCTCCGGGCGCCCGTCGGGGACCAGCGGTGGCTGGTCGTCGCCGGAGTAGTACTGCTCCACGAACGCGTCAAGGAAGTCGCGTCTCGCCTCGACGCCGCCGGGGCTGTTGTAGGAGACGAACAGGCCGACGTCGTGTTCGGGGAGGAGCACGAGGAGGCTGTGGAACAGCTCCGTGTCGCCCTCGTGGCCGACGATCCGAACGCCGTCGCGACTCAGCTCGTAGAAGCCGAAGCACATCCCGTTCAGCCGCTCGTCGGTGCCGAAGCGGCGTCGGTGCATCGCCGCGACGGACTCGGGGTCGAGGATGCGGCCGTCGTCGGTCGCGCCGCCCTGGAGGTGGGCGCGCACGAACTTCGCCATGTCCGTCGCCGTCGCGGCCATCGAACCGGTCGGTGGCAGCCCGACGTACTCGAAGTCGCCCACGCGGAAGCCGTCGCCGGCCGGGACGAACCCCTCGGAGAGGCCGTCCTGGAGTCGCTCGGGGACCGGCTGGGCGAACGTACTCCGGGTCATGTCCAGCGGTTCGAGGACGGACTGCTCGATGCAGGACTCGAAGGTCGTGCCGTCGGCTGTCGCGGCGAGGTGGCCCGCGAGCGCGGCGCCGTAGTTCGAGTACGCGGGGAGTCGGCCCGGCGGGCGGACGCGCGCCGGCTGTTCCTCGCGCAACACCGTCTCCAGGGGCGCTATCGCGCCCGGGCCGGCCGCGAACGTCCCCCGGGCGCGGTCTTCGAAGCCGGCCGTGTGAGTGGCGAGATGGTCGAGCGTGACCGGCTCCGGGTACGTCTCGGGGATCGGTATCGCGTCGAGGTACTGGTTCACGTCGACGTCGACGTCGAGGTCTCCGCGCTCGACTGCCTGCATCGCCGCGGTCCACGTGAACAGCTTCGAGACGGAGCCGATGCGGAACAGCGTCTCCTCGGCGTCGACGGGTTCACTGGCGGCCACGTCGCGGTAGCCGTACCCCTTCGCGAACGACGTCTCGCCGTCCACCACCGAGACGGTCGCTCCCGCGATGTCGTGGGTCGACAGTTGCGCCTGCACCACGTCGTCCAGGAACGACTCGAACGCCACGGGGTCGGACAGGGGGCCGTCCTCAGCCTGGGCTCCCCGGTTCGGCTGGCGAGCGGCGGCGCCGACTGGTGTCGCCGTCGCGAGGCCGGCACCAGCGAGACCGCCGAGCACCGCGCGTCGCGAACAGGTCCGCAGCCCAGACGCGGCCGACGGCCCACCGGAGTTCGTTCCGTGTGGGGGACTCACGAAGAACGTACGCGTCGTTGTCAGATAAGGTGTCGGTGGGTAGGAGAACTACAACGGCAGTGGCCAGCGCAGTTCCGCACTCGGAGGGGCGAGTGGAACGGACGTTCCTGCCGGGAGATACGTTCAGTACGCCAGCGTCGTTCCCGACCCGTCGGCGCCTCCCCGATTGTCGCTCGGTGTGGACTGTCGCTATCAGCTAGTGGGTGGGAGCCAGTCGGTGACGGCAGCCCACAGCACGACGAGGTCGAGGACCATCGGTAGCAGCTTCGTCGCTCCGAAGAACCCTATCATCAGGACGAGCGACAGGACGGCTCCGCCTCCAGCCAGCACCCGCCACCAGCCGACGGGCACCCAGATATCGACGACCGCCAGGGCTGCGAGGAAGAACAGCGTCCCCGCGATTATCGCGAGGAAGATCCCCGAGAGCGGTACGCCCGACGATACGGTGACCTGACCCAGCAGCCCACTGTCGCCACCGCTCCAGGGCCAGGCCCACCGCAACAGGCCACCGAACTCTCCCTGCGCCTCCTCGTCCAGAGGAACGAGGTACGAAGCCGCGAAGTGGGCCTGTAACACCAGGAGCGCCGTGAAGAGCCACCGAGTCACCGCCATACGATCGTATTGGGCGCCTGAACTATTAAGTGCTGTAGCCACTCGCCGAGCGGCACCGACTCGTGACCGACCCGCTGGCCACGACTGGTCGCGGGCGGACTTCAGTTCCTCACCGAGGAGGGAGCAGCGCGCTCACTGCAGCCACGTGCCGTCCGCTACGCGAACCCGCCCAGTGCGGCGCCAGTGCTGTAGGCGACGCCGGCGGCGAGCATGCCGACGACGAACATCTCGCCGCCCGCGACGTACCAGCGGCGGTTCGTCACGAGACTCCGGCTGGCGCCGACCGCGAAGAACGCCGCGCCCGTGACGAACACGGAGAGCCGGAATGTCGCCTCGATGCCCACCGCGTACGGTAGCAGCGGTGCCCAGCCGGCGACGACGAACGCGAGGAACGTCACGCCGGCCGTGTACACCGCCGGCCGGCCGTTCCCACCAGCTTCGCCGCGTGCGGCCCGATAGTCCTGCTCGGAGCGCTGGCTGAGGTAGTTGCTCATCCCCATTGAGAAGCCGTCGGCGAGCAGGTTGGCGACGCCGAGGACGAGGACGATCCCGGGGTCGAGTGCCGCGCCTGCGACCCCCGCGACGACCGCGAACGTCGTGACGATGCCGTCGTTCGCGCCGTAGATGACCTCGGCGATGTACCCGCCCGCGTCGTCGACTTCGTCCCCGAGTAGCCGTTCGAGCATCGCCTAGACGGTCGGGCCGGGCGACCAAAACCGTAGGTCACGCGGGCTGGTCGGTCAGTCGGCTGCGGTCTGCGGGGTGACCGTCACCTCGCGGTAGTAGCCGGCAGCGGTCGCCAGGCCGAGGACGGCACCGAGGCCGAGTGCGGCGACCACACCGAGGCCGAACACCGCAGCGGCGAGGACGAGGACGCCGAGGAAGACGACGCCGAACCCGGCGACGGCAAGGGCTACCCGCCGTCGCTTCGCGGGCGCACCGTCGGCGAAACCGAGGTAGACGACGCTGGCCGCGAGCGCTCCGGCGACCACGCCCGCGGGGAGGCCGACGAACAGCGAGAACTCGATCCACGGGGCGACGAGTTCGGTCGTCGCTGCCCCGACGGCGACGAACGCGGCGACGCCAGCGACCACAGATAGCACGACGGGCTTCGAACGCATAGCAGGCCCTACGACCGTGGCTGGTAAAGATACACGTGGTCCGAGCGCCGTGTTCGCGCTCCTCGCACTACGAGCGCGTTCGGGCGACGCACACTGCCGGGGACGGCCTCCAGCACTCCGGAGAACCGTCCAGTGGGCCACGTCGTCGACACCCCATATACGTCCGCTGAGGAGGCTTCAGCGGGGCTGGTGACGGTGAAGCGGAAGAACGGTACTATTTCATCGGCCCGTCTGTAACACTGCGTCGAATGTACATCGTCATCGTCGGTGCCGGTGACATCGGAACCCCGCTCATCGAGATCGCCACGAAGTCTGGCAACGAGGTCGTCGTCATCGAGCGCGACGACGAACGCGCCGAACGAGCGTCGGCCCAGTACGACTGCCTCGTCCTCAACGACGACGCGACGTCGAAGGAGACGCTGCGAGACGCCGGTGTCGACCGTGCCGACGCCCTCATCTCGACGACGGACCAGGACGCGACCAACATCATGGTCTGTCTGCTGGCACAGGAACTGGAAGTGCCAGCGGTCGTCTCGGTCGTCCACAACCCCGAACACATGGGGCTGTTCCGGCAGATCGGCGTGAACACGATCGAGAACCCCCAGCGGCTCATCGCCGAGTACCTCTACCGGGCCGTCAAGCGCCCCTCGATCATCGACTTCATGCGCATCGGCGACGAGGCGGAGGTCTTCGAGATCACGGTCAACCCGAACGCAGCCATCGCCGGGAAGACGTTACAGGAGGCCAACGAGTCGGGCCTGCTGAAGGGGGAGACGCTCATCGTCGCCATCGAGCGCGACACCGAGAGCGAACCGATCACCCCACGCGGGGACACCCTCGTCCGGGAGGGCGACCTGCTCACGGTCTACTCGGCGAAGGGCGCGACACCCAGCGTGACCGACATCTTCGGCCACGCAGAGGACCAGCACTGACATGTCTCGACGGCACGACGGCCGGGTCCCGACCGACCTGGCGATCATCGCCCGGGACATCGGTTCGCTCCTGTCGATGGAGGCCGGGCTGATGGTCGTCACCGCGGCCGTCGCCGTCGGGTTCCAGGAGTTCTACGCCGTACTGGCGTTCCTGCTCGCTGGAGGAGTTACGGCCGTCGTCGGTGGACTGGCCCGAACCACGTTCGCCGACGCGCCGAACCCCAGGATGAAACACGGCATGGTGATCGCCGCAGGCGGCTGGCTGATGGTGGCCGCCTTCGGCGCACTCCCCTTCCTGCTGACCGCGTGGGTGACACCGCCAGCAGTCATGGACACGTTCGTTCCGGCGGGCATGGACACGGGCGCCTGGGAGCCGATCGGAGTCAGCGGCACCACGACGCTCTCCAGTCTCGCGTACTTCCGGAACCCACTGCACGCCTTCTTCGAGAGTATGAGCGGCTGGACGGGGAGCGGCCTGACGATGGCGATCCACGAGCCCTCCCTCCCCCGTGCGATCCAGTGGTGGCGGTCGTTCATCCAGTGGGTCGGCGGCGTCGGCGTCATCGTCCTCACCGTCTCCATCCTCTCCCGACCGGGAAGTGGGAGTTACGCGCTCTACCGGAGCGAGGCCCGCGAGGAGAAGATCCACCCGAGCGTCGTCTCCACCGTCCGGACGGTGTGGAAGCTCGTCGTCGGCTACACGCTCCTCTCGTTCGTGCTGCTGTTCGCGGCGATCCGCGCCAGCGAGTTCGGCAGCACCCTCCCGCTGTGGGAGGTCGCCTGGCAGGCGCTCAACCACGCGATGACCGGCCTCACGACCGGGGGGTTCTCCGTCACCGACAACTCCATCGCGACGTACGACTCGCCACTCGTCGAGGTCGTCCTCCTGCCGATCATGATCCTGGGCGCTATCGCGTTCCCCGTCCACTACGTCGTCCTGCGGGACCGGACGCTGGGTGAACTCGTCTCGGACCTCCAGACGCGCTGGCTGTTCGTCCTGCTCACACTGGGCGTCGTCGTGCTCTCGATACAGAACGTCCTGTCCGTCCCGGCAGCGGCCGACGCGTTCGCCACGCAGTCGTTCCTGCCGTTCTCGGTCCCGACCCTCGACGGGGCGGCACTCGACGCGATCCGGGACTCGACGTTCCAGTGGGTGAGCGCGATGAGTGCGACGGGCTTCCAGTCGGCGCCGATCGGACGCTGGTTCGCCGGCGGCAAGGTGTTGCTCGTCGGAGCGATGATACTGGGTGGCGCTGCAGGGTCGACCGTCGGCGGCATCAAGATCATCCGCGGGTACACCGTCGCCCGCGGCATCGTCTGGCAGTTCTCCCGCGTCTTCCTCCCGGAGAGCGCCGTCATCACCGCGAACATCGGTGACCGCACGCTCGACCGCGAGGCGATGGAGCGGGAGTTCAGCGAAGCGGCGATCGTCACGCTCCTCTGGGTGCTCGTCCTCGTCGCCAGCAGCCTCGTACTCGTTAACGTCGCCGGCCCGACGTTCACCTACGTCGACGCGCTATTCGAGGTCGCCAGTGCACAGGGCAACGTCGGCCTCTCCTCGGGCATCACTGGCCCGACGATGCACCCGCTCGCCGAGGGGATGTTCGTCCTCAACATGTGGGTGGGCCGCCTCGAGATCATCCCCGTGCTCGTGTTCGTCCGGGCCGCACTGTACGGACTGGACCCGTGACGCGCTCCGGGTGACTCGCGGACCATCGTGCCGGCTGGAGCGGTCGGGTCGCCACAGGGTCCAACAGTTATGGTCACAGGCGCAAACTCCAGCGTATGGACGACCGAGACGACAACTCCTCGGAGTCACTGTTGGGGAATCTCGTGGTGCCGGTCGCGGACGAAGACGACGCGGCGGCCACGGCACGAGCCCTGGACGCGTTCGACCCGGACCGGGTGACTGCCATCTACGTCGTCGAGAAGGGCGAGGGCGTCCCGGACAAGACGCCCGTCGAGCAGTCAGAGCACGCCGCCCGCGCCGCGTTCGCGAGCTTCCAGGAGTGGTTCCCGGAGGCAGACAGTGAAATCCGGTACGACCGAGACGTCGTCGAGGCGGTCGTCGAGTTCGCTGGCGACGTCGACGCCACCGCCATCGCGTTCCGGCCGCGCGGCGGCAGTCGAATCACGCAGTTCCTCGCTGGCGACAGGGCCCTCCGGTTGATAACCGAGGCCGACCGCCCGGTCATCTCGCTCCCGCTCGCGGACGAGTGACCCGGCCGACGACCCTACTGCTGGAGGCGCCTGACGAGCGCTTCACGGATCGACATCGGGGCGTTCTCGGAGCCCCGGACCATCGCGACCGTCCCGTCGGTACGCTCGCCGATGGTCTCGGGGATCGACCCGAACAGCGCCTGTGAGACGGCACTGGAGCGAGTCGCACCGACGCAGACCGTATCGAAGTCGTCGGCGACTGCCAGGATCGCGTCTTCGACGTCGCCGTCGACGACCACCCGCGAGGCGTACTCCACGTCGTCGAGTGCCGCCCGTTCGACGAGTGAGTCGATGACCTCCTGCCCTCGTTCCTCCGGGTCGGACTCCTCGTCGTCGGACTGCTGGACGTTCAGGAACGTCAGGGAACTGTCGGGGGACATCGACGCGAACTCGGCTGCACGCTGTGCAGCGACCGGCGCGTGCGGTCCCTCACCGGCGAGGGCGAGGATGTCGCCTTCGCCGCGCGTTCCCTCGGGGCCCAGTTTGACGAGGGTCACCTCGCAGGGCGCTCTCACGACGACCGGGTCGATGGTCGACCCCAGGATGTGCTCGCGCCTGCTCCGCGCGCCCTTCCAGCCGAGGAGGACGTGGTCGGCGTTCTCCTCCGCGACGACGTCGAGGATCACCTCGCCGGCGTCGCGACCGACGATGGCACGCGTCCGCAGTCCGATGTCCAGTTCCTCGGCGATGGTTCTGGCCTCGTCCAGCAGTTCCTGCTGTCGCTTCACACGCGTCTCCTCGAACTCCACGTCCTGGGAGAGCGAGGTCTGCTGGGGGACCTCGATGACGTTCACCGCGACGACCTCCGCGTTCTCGTCCTCGTGGACGTGCGCGTTCGCCGCGGCCATCCGGAGCAGGTCGCGCTCGGTCGTGGGGTTCGCGACCGGGACGACGACCCGGTAGCGGCCCTCCCCGTCGGTGACAGCACTGGGTTCGGGCGCGATCGCCTCCCCGACGAACCCCTCGCCGGGGGCGCGGTCGCGGGCGTAGCCGACGTACCAGAGCACGCCGACGACGACGATGACGCCGCCGATAGCCTGCACGATAGTGTCCATCTGGACGAGGATCGCGATGCAGGCGAGGAACCCGAGGATCGGAACGACCGGGTAGAGCAGCGACGGAATCCGGAACGACGGCTCGTAGTCGGCCGGCTCCGCACGACGCAGGACCACGACCGCGACGTGAACCAGGGCGTACGTGATGAGGTACATGAAACTCGCGACCTCCGCGAGCGTCCCGACGCCGACGCCGACTGCGATGAGGACCAGCGTGATGATGCCCGTCGCCGTGATCGACCGGTAGGGCGTCCGGAAGCGGTCGTGGACCTCGTTGAGCCAGTTGACGAAGATGCGGTCACGGCCCATGGCGAAGTTGACCCGGGCGGCCGACAGGATGCTCGCGTTCGCGCTGGAGACGGTCGCCAGCACCGCACCGATGATCATGAGGAGTGCGCCGAGCGGCCCGAAGAACGCCTCCGCGACGTCCGCGACCGGTATCTTCGAATCCGCGAGCGCGTCGATCGACAGCGTCCCGGTGGAGACGAACATCACGCCGACGTACATCAGGGTCGGCGTCACGACAGCGGCGATCATCGACAGCGGGAGGTTCCGACTCGGGTTCTTGATCTCCTCCGCGCTCGTCGCGATGACTTCGAACCCGATGAACGTCACGTACACCGTCCCGATGGTGGCGGCGACACTCGCCCACCCGAAGGGGTTGAACTCCCCGATGGTCGGGTCGCTGAGGAACCCGAGGCCGAGGAACGCGATGATGAGGCCGACGAGCGTGAGGACGATGACGTTCTGCAGCGCGCCGGTCTCCTTGACGCCGTAGTAGTTGACGCCCGTGAGGATCGCGGCCATCACCAGCGCCGCGACAGTGATGCCCAGCTGGCCCCAGCCGGCGAGGAACCCGACGTACTGGCCGAGACCGGGGAGGAGGTACTGGCCGAAGCCGATCATGTAGAACGCCGAGGCGAAGGTCAGTCCCGCCCACATCCCCCAGCCGACGATGCTCCCGAAGAAGGGGCCGAGCGCACGGTTGACGTAGTAGTAACTGCCGCCGGCTTTCGGCATCCCCGTGGCGAGCTCGGACAGCGAGAGTGCGGCCAGCAGGGAGATCAGGCCGCCTGCGAAGAAGGAGACCATGCTCGCGGGGCCGGCGTTCTCCGCGGCGATGCTCGGCAGGACGAAGATACCCGCTCCGATCATGGTCCCGAGACCGATCGTGTAGGCCTCGAGGAGGCCCAGATCCCGGGCTAACTCCTGGTCTTCCTCACTCATTATTCGTCCACCCGGTCGAATGCATCCCTGATGAGGGTGGCGAAATTCCCGTAGCGGCTGGCTCTGTCGGTACTCGGCTTTGTGCTTCCGCTCGCGACAGAACGCCACTCGTTGTCGAGTGGGTGAACGGCGGGCGTCCCCCAGAGTTCGGGCAGGACTCGCGTAGCGTCGGCGTCGACATACCGGGCCAGATGGAGCCGAGTGGCTTAATCAGTTCGGCGGTCTCGGAGCAGTACGACCCCGAACGCTCCCCACCTCACCGGTGGCTCCCTAAATCCAGCGGGAGAGGACGGAGTCGTTCGTGTTGCGGTGGGCCGTCAGTATCGGCCCCGCCTCGGGGTTCTCCTTGACCTCGTCGGTCGTGTACCCGAAGAGGAACCGTCGGAGTTTCCCCTTCTCCGGCGCTCCGAGGATCGTCGTATCGTGGTACTGGGAGTGTTCGATGATCTTCTCAGCGGGGTCTGGCGCCCGGGTGACGTGGTGGTCGACCCTGACGTCGTCGGCCATCCGGTACTCGTAGGCGTCGAGCAGTCTGTCGGCGTCGGCCGCCTCGCGTTCGGGAGCGTCCTCGGCGATGACGTGGAAGAGCTCGACCCAGCAGTCGTAGGACCTCGCGATCGCCTCGGCGACTCTCGTCGCGAGTCCCGAGTGTGGCCCTTTCGCGACTGGTACGAGGATGCTCGACGGCGAGTCGAACCTGTCCATCCTCGTCCCGACGACGGTGTGGCAGTCCTTCGCGACCGTCTTCTCGTCGCGACCCAGGGAGAAGAAACTCGTCTCTTCGCGGTCGACGACCGTCGCCGTGATCGAGCGGGAGGCGACGAACGAGTCGAGGAGCCTCGACGAGTACGGTTTCTCGGCCTGGACGACCGGGACGGGGAACTCGTCGCGGATCTCCATCTTCAGCTCCGCGTCGTGGCGAATCGCACTGGAGTCCGCGGTCTCGCCGGGGTCGACGGCGTGCAGGAGGTAGAGGTCGCCGTCCGACCCGAACGCGATACTCGCCCCGAGCATACTCGTCTCGGCTTGGTTCACGGCCTCGCGGAACGGAACGAGGACCCGTTGGTCCTCCGACGGCCACTCCAGGTCTTCGTGGCCGAGCGCCTGTGGCCACGGCCGGTCGTCCGAATTGATGCTCATAACCATCAGTTCGGTACACAGTGGTATAAAGAACCACCCGAACCGGAGCAGCCCCGGCTCCCGGCTCCAGTCGTGCCCACGAGCTGATATCCGTCGGAGCCCGAGTAGACGTATGAGCGAGCGGGAGGCGGACCCCGGGTCGCGGTCCGGCAACGTCGTCTGGCAGCTGTACACCGACTACGCCGACGGCAGCCGTCGCTACGCCGTGATCGGGACGGTCGCGACCCTGGTCGGCAGGGCGATGGGGCTGGTGCCGGCGCTCGTGATCGGGCTCGCCGTCGACGCCATCTTCCTGGCCGAGCGGCCGTACGCGCTCCCGTTCGTCCCGGCCGGGCTGGTTCCCGAGGACCCCACCGGGCAGCTCTACTTCTCCATCGTGGTGTTGCTGGTCGCGACCGGGAGCGGCGCGGTGGCGACCTGGGTCGAGGACTGGGGGTGGGGCGTGTTCGCCCAGCGCGTCCAGCGGTCCCTCCGGGTCGACGCCTACGACAGCCTCCAGGGCCAGGAGCTTGCGTACTTCACGCGCCGGCGGACGGGCGATCTGATGAGCGTGCTGAACAACGACGTCAACGCCCTCGAGACGTTCCTCGAGGACGGCCTCAGCGCGACGATCTGGATCCTCGCGACCGTCGTCGGTATCGGCGCGATCCTCGTCGGACTCAATCCCTTGCTGACGGCAGTCGCGCTGCTCCCGGTCCCGGTGCTGGCGGCGTTCACGCTCGTGTTCACACGCATCGTCGAGCCACGCTACCTGGGCGTCCGCGAGCAGATCGGCGACCTCAACGCCCGCCTGGAGAACAGCGTCAGCGGCATCGAGGTGGTCAAGACCCAGGGCGCCGAGACCTTCGAGACCGACCGGGTCCGGGCGGCCTCCGACAGCTACCTGCGAGCCAGCCTCGCGGCCATCCGCGTCCGCATCACGTACTTCCCGGGCCTGAGCGTCATCTCAGGGGTCGGCTTCGCGGTGACCTTCCTCGTCGGCGGGCTGTGGGTGCTCGGCGCGGCGCCGCTGGGCGTCGGCGGGACGCTCACGCCCGGGTCGTTCGTCACGTTCGTCATCTACGCACAGCAGTTCATCTGGCCGATCATCCGGCTGGGGAACGTCGTCGACAGCTACGAGCGCGCGAAGGTCGCCGGGATCCGCGTCGACGAACTGCTCGCTCGCCAGCCAGTCGTCGACGACCGGCCCGACGCCACGGACCTGTCCGTCACCGACGGGGCCGTCGCGTACGAGGACGTCACCTTCGCGTACGGCGACGACGCCGTCCTCAGGGATATCGACTTCGCCGTCGAGGGCGGGACGACCGTCGGGGTCGTCGGGCCGACGGGCGCCGGGAAGTCGACGCTGCTGAAACTCCTCCCCCGGCTGTACGACGTCGACGAGGGCGCAGTCAGCGTCGACGGCCAGGACGTCCGCGACGTCACCACGAGGAGTCTGCGGCGCTCGATTGGCTACGTCAGTCAGGACCCGTTCCTCTTCTACGGCACCGTCAGGGAGAACATCAAGTACGGCAGCTTCGACGCGACGGACGCCGAGGTCGAACGGGCCGCCGAGCGCGCGCAGGCGGCCGAGTTCGTCCGGAACCTCCCGGAGGGCTACGACACGAAGGTCGGCGAGCGCGGCGTGAAACTCTCCGGGGGGCAGCGCCAGCGGCTGGCCATCGCGCGGACGATGCTGAAAGACCCCGAGATCCTGATCCTCGACGAGGCGACGTCGGCGGTCGACACCGAGACCGAGGCGCTGATCCAGGCGAGCCTCCAGGAGTTCGCCGCCGACCGGACCACGTTCGTCATCGCACACCGGCTGTCGACGATCCGTAACGCCGCTCGGATTCTCGTCCTCGACGAGGGCCGGATCGTCGAGGACGGCACCCACGAGGAGCTGCTCCGGGCGGACGAGCTGTACGCCAACCTCTGGCGCGTCCAGGTCGGGGACATCCAGTCGCTCCCGCCCGGATTCCTCGAGCGCGCGCTACAGCGCCAGTCGACGGTCGTCAGCGACGAGGACGACGGACGCAGTCGCTGACCACCCCGGAACGGATTCGACCCCGAGTGAGCCACGGCTACTGCTCGACTACTTGCCCTAGGGAGGTGCTGTCCCGCCCGGTTCAGAGCGTGCTGAACCGTTCTTCGGCCCACGGGTTCGCGGTGTTCGAGTAGCCGCGTTTCTCCCAGTAGCCGCGCCGGGGTTCGGTGAGGAACTCGACGCTGGTCACCCACTTCGCGCCCTTGTAGGCGTACTTGTGGGGCGTGACGACCCGGAGGGGGCCGCCGTGTTCGGAGGGCAGTGGCTGGCCGTCGAACTCGACGACGAACAGCACCTCGTCGCGTAGACACTCCTCGAGCGGGAGGTTCGTCGTGTAGCCGTCGAGCGAGCCGAAGACGACGTGTTCGGCGTCGTCGTCGACGCCCGCCTGCTCAGCGATGGTCGGGAACGTGACGCCCGTGAACTCGTTGTCGAAGCGGCTCCAGCCGGTGACACAGTGGAAGTCCTGTCGCTGGGTCTCCTGGGGGAGGTCGGTGAACTCCGCCCACGAGTACGAGCGTTCGTCCTCGACGGCACCGGTCACCGTGAACTCCCAGGTCTCCATGTCCCAGGTCGGCGTACCGCTCTTCGACAGGACGGGGAAGCGTTCTGTTCGTCGCTGTCCGGGCGGGAGTCGGTCACCCCCGAACTCCTCGTGGATCGACGTGGGGCTGTCGTCCACCATACGACACGTAACGGGAATCAGCACCAAGAATGTCCGGTGTCGTCGACTTCGTGGGTGTGACAGCGGTGCTGACGTTTATTCTTCTGGCGACCGTAGGCTGGTGGTGGTGACGCTCGTGCCACTCATCCACTTCGAGATGGCGGACTCGGCCGAACGGACCCAGATCGGGGAGGGCCTCGTCCGGTTCGCGGTGCAGGCGGGCCGCCTGGAGACCGGCCGGGATGACGGGAAGTACTTCCTCGAACACGTCGACGGCTGTGGTGCCGGCGGGGAGCCGATCAGGCCGGGCGACGCGTTCTGCTTCGACACGGAGACGGGCGACGTCCTCTGTCTCGAGCACTGCGAGGAGCGACGCGAACAGGCGTGACGGCCGTGGACTGTCCCTGTACGGTGGGAGTCGGTGGCTCGGTGGGTGTGAGCTTCCGAAACGGCCATCTGTGTCCCGCGAGACAGTTGTAGACAGTCGATGGCCTGGATGCCGAGAACGTACGTCGATGCCAGGGTGAGCGTGGCCCTCACGGGCACCGTTCTGCGGTACATCGGCATCACGCCGCTGTTCCCGCTCGTGCTGGCGCTGTACTACGGCGAGGACCCCCTCCCGTTCGTCGCGGCGAGTGTCGTGATGGTCGGCGGCGGCGCGCTCCTCGAGCGGATGCGTGGCGACGACGGCGAACTGGGCAACCGGGAGGCGTTCCTCCTTGTGAGCCTGGCCTGGCTGCTCGTCCCGCTGGCCGGAACGGTGCCGTACCTCGTCGCGGGGACGGGCACCGTCGGCCACCCGGTCAACGCCATGTTCGAGAGCATGAGCGGGTTCACGACCACGGGGGCGACGGTCCTCGGACAGATCTCGATCGACCGACACGGCCACGCGATGTTGATGTGGCGCCAGCTCACCCAGTGGCTCGGCGGCATGGGTATCCTCGTGTTGATGGTGGCCATCCTGCCGCAGCTGTCGGTCGGCGGGGCCCAGGTGATGAACCAGGAGGCGCCGGGGATCTCCCTGGAGAAGTTGACGCCGCGCATCCAGGAGACCGCACGTGCGCTGTGGCGGATCTACGCTGGCTTCACGGTGCTCGCCGTCGCCGTCTACTACGCGCTGCACCTCGTCGACGTCGCGCCGAACATGGGTCTCTACAACGCGGTCGCACACGCGCTCACGACGCTCCCTACTGGCGGCTTCTCGCCGGAAGCCCGGAGTATCGAGGCGTTCTCGCCCGCCGTTCAGTGGACGGTGATGCCGTTCATGCTCGTCGCCGGGACGAACTTCGCGCTGTTCTGGTACGTCTTCCGCGGGGAGCCACGTCGACTCGTCGACAACACCGAGTTCCGTTCGTACCTGCTCGCGGTCGCCGGCTTCGGGGCCGTCGTCTCCGCGTTGCTGTTCCTCGGCGTCGGCCTGGCCGAGACGCCGCTGAACGTCGACGTCATCCCGGGCAACGTCGAGGACGCCCTCCGGCAGGGCCTCTTCCAGGTGATCGCCATCGTGACGACCACCGGGTACGCGAGCATGGACGTCAACGCCTGGGACCCCTCCGCGCAGACGATACTGTTGTTCGCGTACTTCCTCGGCGGCTCCGCGGGGTCGGCCGCGGGCTCGATCAAGATCGTGCGCTGGGTGGTCGCGAAGCGGGCCATCACTCGGTCGCTGTTCACGTCCGTCCACCCCGACGCGATTGTGCCGATACGGCTGGAGGGAAAGCCCGTCGACGAGGGGACGATCCGGGACGTCCTGGTGTTCGTTCTCATCTTCCTGGGGCTGTTCGCGCTGTCGACGATGCTCCTCTACCTCGATAGCCTCCGGACGCCCGACGTCTCGCTGTCCGGGCTGGAGGCGATGAGTGTCGCCATCGCCACACTCGGGAACATCGGTCCGGGTTTCGGTATCGTCGGCCCGATGAACAGCTTCCGGCTGTTCTCGGACGCGGGGAAACTCTACATGGTGTTCCTGATGTGGATCGGTCGCCTGGAGGTGCTGTCGGTGCTGGTCATCCTCACGCCGTCGTTCTGGCAGCGCTGACCGTCGACGCCACGTCCGGCGTGGGTCGTTCAGCTGGCACCAGTGGGCGTTCCGCTGGCGCTGCGGGGTGCTGTCTGGCGGTTTCGGACCCGCCGGGGTGATACCAATGCTTAATAATTTTCGGGGCTTCGGTTGCTACATGAGTGTCGTCAGCGTCTCGATGCCCGAGGAGTTGCTCGAACGGATAGACCAGTTCTCGGAGGACCACGGCTACACCGGGCGAAGCGAGGTGATCCGGGAGGCGAGTCGGAACCTCCTCGGCGAGTTCGAGGACAAGAAACTCGAGGACCGCGAGTTGATGGGCGTCGTCACGGTCGTCTTCGACTACGAGACGACGAGCGTCGAGGAGAAGATGATGCACCTCCGGCACGAACACGAGGAGATCGTCGCCTCGAACTTCCACAGCCACGTCGGCGGCCACCACTGCATGGAACTGTTCGTCCTGGAGGGCTCCCTTGAGGAGATCTCGACGTTCGTCGGGAAGATCCGGGCGACCAAGGACACGCTCACAATCGACTACTCCGTGCTGCCCGTCGACGACTTCGGCCCGCTCGCCGACATGAACTGAGCCCCGGTCGTCACCGGCACTGCGTCGTCGCCCCGGTGGTGCTTCCACCGCACCTAAGGACTCGGGGTGACAGCAGACAGTATGCGGAGTTTCACTATCACGGACGTCTGGGACATCCCTATCAGGATCAACACGTCGCTGTTGATCTTCCTCCCCATCCTCGCGTGGCTCATCGGGAGCGGCCAGCAGATCGAACTGTACGCCGGATTCATCGAGGGGTTCACGGGCACCGGCTTCGACCTGGCCCGCCTCCAGGCCGGGTCGATTCCGTGGGTCATCGGCATCACGGCGGCGGTCGGGCTGTTCGTGAGCGTCACGCTCCACGAGCTCGGTCACTCGTGGGTAGCGCTGCGCTACGGCATCGAGATCGAGTCGATCACGCTCTGGATCCTCGGCGGCATCGCGTCCCTGAAGACGCTGCCGAAGGAGTGGAACCGGGAGTTCTGGATCGCCATCGCGGGCCCCCTCACGAGTATCCTGGTCGGCGCGGTCTGTTACGTCGGCGTCCTCGCCGCCCCGGAGAGCCTCCCCGTCGTCCGGTTCGTCCTCGGCTACCTGGCGTTGACGAACCTGGTGCTGGCTGGGTTCAACCTCCTCCCCGCGTTCCCGATGGACGGCGGACGCATCTTCCGGGCGATCCTCGCCCGCAACCGGCCGTACGGCAGCGCGACGCGGATCGCGGCCCGGGTCGGCGTCGGGTTCGCGTTCCTGTTCGCCATCGTCGGCGTCCTCAACTTCAACGTCATCCTCCTCCTGCTGGCGTTCTTCATCTACGGCGCGGCGACGACGGAGTCGCGGACGGTCCTCATCGACGAACTGCTCGAGGGCATCACCGTCGGCGACATCATGACCCGGGACCCCGCGACCGTCTCGGCGGACACGACCATCACGGAGTTCGGCGACCAGTTGCTCCGTGACCGCCAGCCAGTCCACCTCGTGGTCGACGAGGCCGGCGACCCGCTCGGCGTCGTGACCCTCGACGACCTCAAGTCGGTCCGCGGCAAGGACCGCGCGACGACGCGTCTCGGTGACGTCGTGCGAACGGTCACTCGCGTCGAACCGACGGCCGACGCCTTCGACGTGCTGGCGCTGCTGAACCAGTCCGACAGCTCGAACGCGCTGGTCGAGGAGCGCGGGGAACTCGTCGGCGTGCTCTCGAACTCGGACTACGCACACGCGATGACGGTGCGCCGCGGCGTCCAGGGCGGCCGCGACTGACGCCCGGGCCGCCGCGCGTGTCGGTAGCGACCGAGGCAACTCTCGCGTCAACCACCTCACTCAGTGGGTCAAAACTTATTGGGGTAGCCAGGTTCGGGGACTACGAGACGAGAACGCGACCCGGCCCGGGCGGGCTCCGCGGCCACCGTCGACGGCTGTCGCTAGACCGCCCGGGGGGTCCAGGGGCGCACCAGAACGACCGACCATGGAACCACCGGACATGAACTACGACTGGCAGCAAGAAACGGGCGTCTCGATGGACGACGTCGGCGGGATGGACGACCTGAAGAGGGAACTCGACCAGCAGGTGGTCCGCCCGCTGAAGACGGACCGCCAGAAGGCCGCAGCGCTGGACATCAGCGCGCCGAACGTCCTGTTCTACGGGCCGCCGGGGACCGGCAAGACGTACATTGCGAAGGCGCTCGCGACGGAACTCGGTCTCCCGTTCGTGAAGATCAGCGGGGCGGACGTCCAGTCGAAGTGGATCAACCAGAGCGCCGGCGAGGTGAAACAGCTGTTCGAGGAGGCGGAGACGCAGGCCAAGCGCGAGGGGGGCGCACTCATCTTCCTCGACGAACTGGACTCGGTCCTCAAGAGCCGCAGCGAGGGCGAGGCCCACGAGGAGGACCGGAAGGTCGTCAACGAGTTCCTGAACCACCTCGAGGAGACCAAAGAGCACGACGTCGTCTTCATCGGCGCGACCAACCGGTTCGAGAACCTCGACGAGGCAGCGATACGGCGGGGTCGCATCGACAAGAAGATCGAGATCGGTCTCCCCGACGAGGACGCACGCGCACAGATTCTGGAGGCCCGTCTCACTCGCCGCCGGTACCGGATCGCCGAGGAGAACATCCGGCGAATCGCCCAGAACACCGAGGAGTACTCCGCCGCGGACCTGGAGGGGATCGTCGAGGAGGCGGCACGGAACGCGGCGTTCGAACGCGACGACGACACGATCGTCCTCGAGGACTTCGAGGCCGTCGACGCGTCGCTCGTCGACGGGACCGACCCCGACCGGGCTCCCTCGGAAGTCCTCGGCGATCCGCCGGCCGAGCAGGGGACCGACGCCGACGACGGGAGGGGCGGTGCACAGACCTTCAGCAGCGACTACCGCGTCGTCAACTTCGGTGACGAGGCTCGACGGATGCTGCTGTACGACATCCCCCGCGACGACACTGTCTGGGTGAACACGGTGGGCTACGACGACGAGGTCAGGTCCGTCCTGGCGTCCGTCGAGAGCGGCAACGTAGTCGAAGCGACCGTGACCGACGGCCGCGACGACAACGAGTACTGGGACCTCCTGGACGTGAGCATCGTCGACGACGCGGTGCTCTACTTCGTCTCGACGGACGGCTACGCGCCGGGCCCGACGGACGGCATCTGGGCGGAACGGGCGGCCGGCAGCGACGTCGTCACGGCCGGCCGTCGGGCGGAGGACGGCACCGTCCGCTACGAACTCCAGCTCCAGGCGAAGCGGATCGACGTCGGGGACGGCGAGGTCGTCGACACGTACGCGAACATTAAGCGCGGCGAGTTGCTCACCGGGCCGTTCTTCCGCGGGCACGGCTGTGACTACCTCCCGGACGGAGCGGACGCGGTCGTCGTCGTGAACCCGGCCGACAAGCCGTACCTCGCCACGTACCTCTTCCCCGGGGAGAACGAGAAGTTCGAGGAGATCTGGGGAGCCCTCTACGACTACGTCGAGGCGTAGCGCACTGACTCTCCACTCCGACGCCAATACTCGAAGCCGTATCCACCACCGCCTCTCGTCTGGAGGTAGTTATTTACACCCACGCTCCACTCTGGAGATTGTATGTCAACAGAAGAGGTCCGACTCGATAGCACGATCGGTGGGTTCACCGCCTCGGGGCAACTCCACACCCTGAGCGTCTGGTTCATCCTCGCGCTCAGGCTGATGATGGGGCTGGCGTTCTTCCAGAGCGGCGTCGAGAAGGTGCTCTCAGGGAGCTTCAGCGCGGCGGGCTACCTCCAGAACGCGCCGCCCGCGAACGGCAGTCCGGTCGCGGACCTGTTCGTCTCGATGGGGAATACGCCGTGGTTCGTCGACTTCGTCAACGTCGCGGTGCCGTGGGGCGAGGTGCTCATCGGCCTGGGCCTCATCTTCGGCGCGTTCACGCGACTCGCGGCGTTCTTCGGCGCGTTCATGATGCTCATGTTCTACCTCGGGAACTGGAGCGTCGAGCACGGCTACATCAACGGCGACTTCGCGTACATGCTCGTCTTCCTCTCCGTGGCCGCGTTCGGCGCCGGGCGCATCCTCGGCCTCGACGCCTACATCGAGCAGTACGACGTCGGCGGGCGACCGCTCGTCGAGCGCTACCCCTGGACGCGCTACCTCCTCGGGTAGGCGCCACGGGGCGCGGCTGTACGTGTTCGGGCGCAGTGTTTTCCGTCGAGCGACCGTACGCTCGTCCATGCTGTCCACTGGCGACACAGCCCCGACGTTCTCCGCGACGCTCGGCACGAGTGACCACGAGGACTTCGACCTGGCCGACCACCTCGGTGACGGACCGGTCGTGCTCGCGTTCTTCCCGGGCGCGTTCACGCCGCCGTGCACGAACGAGATGGTCGAGCTCCAGAAGCACTACGAGGCGTTCCAGGATGCCGACGCGACCATCCTCGGCGTGAGCGCGGACTCGCCGTTCTCGCAGGGCGCGTTCCGCGAGGAGCACGGCCTCGAGTTCGACCTCGTCAGCGACACGAGCGGGGACGCCATCCGACAGTTCGACCTCGAGATCGACATCCCCGACCTCGGACTGTTCGGCGTCGCCAACCGGGCAGTGGTCGTCGTCGACGAGGACGGCACTGTCGTCCACACCTGGGTCGCGGACGACCCGACGAACGAACCGGACTACGAGGAGTTGCTCGACGCGGTCCACGCTGCGTAGTCCGCGACCCCTCGACGCGGCCGACGGTCCGTGTACGATCGCGGTGGCGCGAGCTACTCCGCGTCGCCGGACCAGTGTGGGGCACTCGAGATCCCTTGGTCGGAGTACGTGTGTAGAATGTTGAGCACGTCGTAGATGAACTCCGTGAGCCCGGGGGCCGTCGCGGGGTTGAGGGAGACGAGGGTGCCGCGGGCGTCGCCCTGGATGAAGTGGAGGATGAGCGCGTCGTCGAAGGCTCGGAGCGTGCAGTAGAGTGCGCCGACGTTGTAGAGGTCCTCCTGTCTCGTCCGGCCGACGTCCTGCAGGCGGAGGTCGTCGATGATCTCCTCGACGCGGTCCTCGCTGAGCTGGTCTTCGAGGTCGTCGTTCGTCTCGATGACCGCGGAGTCGCGGTTGTAGTGGGCGACGGATCGGAGGTTCCCACCAATCGACTGATTCAAATACTCCAGTAGTTCTTCGGGGATCGGATCAGATACGTTACTCGGGTCGACCCCTGTGTCGTCTCGTGGTTCTGTCGAACTATCCTCGGTCATTGCGGGTGGTTCGTGGACCGGGGTTAAATCGTTATTTGAAAACAGAGTGACACGGAATCGGCTCTCGCTCGGGCCGTTCTCGGTTCCGTCACGCCTCACCGGCGAGGCCGACGCCGAGCGCCATGAGGATGGAGCCGACGACCACGAGGCCGCCGCTCCACAGCACGAGCAGGCGGGTCGTCTCGGGGAACTGCTCGGCGAGCGGAACGAACAGCCGGAGGTCGAGGGTGACGACGAGCAGTGCCCCCACGACGTCGAACACGAGGTCGAGAGCGGTGTCGAGGCGGCCGTAGTGAACGAGCACGGGTTCGACGTCGAAGCGCTCGCCGACTTCCCGGGCGACGAGTTCGACGAGCTCCCAGAACACGCCCACGGCGAACGTGAACAGGACGGTCAGGCCGGCGATGGTCTGCGAGGAGAGCGCCACTTCGGGCGTCTGGGCGACGCCGACGACGAGCCCGGCGTACAGCAGCGCCGCGACGAGCGCGCCCGAGAGCGTGTGTGTGAGGTGGTCCCACCACCACGTTTCGCCGTGTTCGTAGAGCCCCAGCATGCCGAGCGAGTGGAGGAAACCCGCTGCCGCCAGCCACAGCGCGATCGCCTGGTCGACGGTGACCGAGCCGTCGGACGCGAACTCGACGACCGGCGGCAGGAACGCGAGGACGAGGACGACGAGCGCGTTCACCGCCGCGGAGACGTCGCGCTGGCGGAACGCTTCGAGGAGCGTTCCGACGATGGCGACCTGGAGTGCGAGGACTGCGACGTCGAGTAGTTCGGTCATCGCCGCTGAGGGCCTCTACGTGCTACTCGGCCACCCATCGACATGACGTTTGTGTGGCCCGACTGGGCTGCCACGGGCTGGAGTTGCCGACCGCGACTACCGCTCCTCGAGGCGGATCGACTGGCCGGTCCGGGATGCGACGTAGCGTTCGGGCAGGTGGGGGTGGACGTCGGTCGGGAGCACCGAGACCAGACGGACGACGAGCGAGGGGAGGGCCCGCCGGACCGCTACGTAGGAGACGGCGACGACGAGCGTGGCGACGACGACCAGCTGGAGCAGTCCGGTCTGGGTGGCCAGCAGGGGGACGGCCAGCGCGACGGAGAGCGCCAGATCCGCTGGCGAGCCGTCGTAGCCCACCCAGCGCCGCGGAGCGACCCACCGGCCCCGGAAGTGGTCGTAGACGGCTCGCTCGGAGGTCTCCTCCCACGGCCGGAGTTCGAGCCCGCCGCCGAAGACGTCGCTCACGCTGTGGACCGCCGCGGCCACGAGGAAGACGGCGACGGCGACCGTCAACGGTGTCGGGGCGAGGACGCCAGCGACGACCGCCGTGGCGCCGCCGACCGAGTAGTACACCGGGTAGTGCAGCGTCTTCCGGTGGGCGACGTAGAGGTCGAGGTCGGGCAGAATGCCACCGAGGAGTCCGGCGAGCAGTGCGACGCCGGCGTACTCGGGTGCGGCGAGCGCGACGGGGAGAGCAAGCACCATTCCGGCGAGTGCGTGCGTCGGCAGCATCATAGAGACGGAGAGAGGCACCGCTCGCGTTTGAACGTATCGCCGAACGACGGTGTCAGTAACCCGGTCCTACTCGACAGTAGTTACGCACGACGGCTCGGCGACGCGACGGTCTCGACGCCGGGACTGTAGAAGTGGACGGGTTCGGTCTCCGGGTCGGCGAACCAGTTCGCGCGGAACAGCGTGTTCGTCTCGATCGCGACGTCGGCCTCGGACAGCGGCCACGGTTCGTGATCGACGGCCGCGTACCTGATCGTCCCTCCGGGGGACTCCGTGTAGTACCGGTACCGCTCGACGAGGAAGTGGGCCAGCGAGCCGGGTTCGACGGACACGCCGTCGCCAGCCGGACCGTACGTCCCCCGGAAGCGGGCCGGGCGAGCACCCGGGTGGAGCCTGTCGCTCTCGAAGCGCACGCGCTCGCCGTCGGTCTGGAAGTCGATGCGGGCGTAGTAGTACGGGAGGGAGTGGAGCACTCGCGCACCGAGGACGCCGAGGACGCCCTCCGCGTCGAGGCTGAAGAAGTAGACGCCCGGGTCGCCGTCGTGGGTGACGTACGTCCGGAGGTTGAGTTCGGGCAGGCGGAACCCGAGGGTCTTGGGCGCCCACGTCGGCCGCACGTCGACGTTCGTGTACGGGACGACGGAGAGCCACGCCCGTCCGTCGTGCGTGTCGAGGTCGAGCGCCTCCGGGAGGTGTGGGCCGACCACCGACGGGTCGACCGGCCAGTTGGCGAACAGGACGTGCCGCCAGCCCATGTGCAGGGAGAACACCATCAGTGCCCACCACCGTGCTGGCGGTCCATCAGTCCACCTCCCCAGGGATGGTCACCGGTTCGAAGCGCTGGAGGCCGAAGTAGCTGTTCAGGACGGCGCCGAGTCCGACCACGACCAGCGCGAACTGGACGACGGCGCCGAGGACCGGGACGTACCCGAGCAGTTCCATCGCGAGCAGGAACGCGCCGACGCCGACCACCGTCGCTCGCCCGGCGTCCGCCACGGGTAGCCGCCGGCCGACGAGGTAGCCGAGGACGACCTGGCTGTAGAGGACGACCAGCAACTCGGCGAGCAGGCCGAGGATGCTGACCGGGAGCAGGACGAGCGTGAACGCCATGTAGACGAAGAGGACGAGCAGCGTCGTGCCCGCGAGCGAACCGATCACGCCGCTGACGAGCGGGTGGTCGGTGACCGAGTGGCCGACGTTCTCCAGCAGTGCCGGGTGGCGCCGCGCGAGCCACCACCCCACGGCGCCGAGCAGGAGGAACTGCACCAGGAACGTCGCGACCTGCCTCGCCGGGGAGTCGGCGGGCGCCGGCGGGCCGAACGTCGACACCCGGCCGACGCTCGCGCTCTCGGCGATCGCCGGGTCGCCCGCGATCGTCTCCACGCTGCCAGTCACCGTCGCGCCCTCGCCGACCGAGAGGTTCCCCGCGAGCAGCGTCACGTCGCCGTCGACGGGGCCGTCGATCTGCACGGTGCCGCCAGTGACGTAGACGTCCCCCGAGAGGGCTGCGTCGGCGGGAACGGTGGTCGTCCCGCCGGCGACGACGAGCACGTCGTCTATCGACTCGACCGCGTGGTCGCCGTCGAAGGTGACGTCCATCTCCTCGACGGTCGCGCCGCTCGCGGAGACGAGGAGGACCACGACGACGAGCAGCGGGAGGGCCTCGGTAGGGCTCACGCGACGCTCCCCTCCCGTGCGACGGTCACCATCCCGCGGACGTAGAGGCCGACCGCGAGTCCGAACAGGAGCAGCAGCGAGAGCGCCTGCACCACGTTCAGGTGCGAGAGCAGCGCCAGGTCGGTCGCCTGGAAGTACAGCGCGAGCGCAGTGCTGAGGAACGTGGCGAGCCACCCGGCGACTCCGACGCCGATGGCGGAGTGTGTCCCGACGGTGTCGGCGGTCGAGAGGTCGGGCCACAGCGCGAAGTTCAGCGTCGTGTAGAAGCTCACCGCGACGGCGTACAGCCCGGGGTTGAGCGGCGAGGACCCCTCGCTGGCGAGCGCCGGGAACAGCGCCGCCACCCGCAGGTCGGAGGTGTACGCCACGTGGGTCAGCGCGAACAGCGCGAACGTCCAGAGGAACAGCCGATTCAGGTCGAAGTTCGTGTAGATGACGCCGGCCATCACCGCGCCGACGACGTGCGCGACGGCGATGAACAGCCGCGTCGAGAGGTCGGGTGACTGCCAGGAGCTGAGCAACAGCGCCGGCGTGTCGATGATGCGCAGGAAGCCGAGGCTGTCGACGAAGAACACGCCGAACATCAGGATGAGGGGGACGGCGAACGCGAAACTCCGGGTGCCGATGGGGTCGGGTTGACAGAATCTGCCGGTGCCGAACTCGCGGTGCTGGACCGCCAGGTCGTCGAGCAGCGCCTCGACGCGGTCGACGCGCCCGGAGACGAGAACAGCGAGGACGACGATGCCGGGCAGCATCACGGCGACGAGTAGCCGGCTGAAGACGTCGACCGACCACGCGAGGGGGTAGGCGTTCGCGGCGAAGTAGGCGATGGCCGTGATGGCGGCCGCGACGTAGCCACGGTCGGGTACCGGGACGAGGTCGACGGCGAGCGAGAACGACACCGGGAAGCCGACGCCGAGGCCGACCGACGCGGCGAGGATCCACGCGCCGAAGCCGGGGACGGTCCGGATCTCGGGCGCGACGAGCGTGAGGGCGAACTGCACGAGGACGACGCCGAGCAGCAGGCGGAGTTTCGTCCGGAGGTCGGTGCTCCACCCGCGGCGGTCCATCGTCACGCCGGTGACGACGGCGACGACCAGCGTGCAGAGCGCGAGGTCGGCCATCCACGTGGAGACGGCGGTCTCGGACATGCCGACCAGGCGCGTTCCGAGGTCGATGAGTCCGAGCTGGACGAACGTGATGTTGTAGTAGTAGCCGGCTACCATCAGTGCGACGAACAGCACGTAGCCCAGGATCGTCGCCCAGCGGCGTTCACGGAGGGTCGCGAAGAGTTCCATGTCGACGTTGCCACCCCGTACGAGGTGGGGGGTGTTAAAGCCGGAGACGTCGGCGGGCGGTCCGCGTCACTCCCCGTACTTGCTGGTCTTGTTCACCCAGACGGTCCGTTCGTCGAAGTAGGGTGCGACTTTCACGACCAGGTTCTCGATGTCCGGGGAGGCCGGCGTCCCGACGCTGACCGTCGCGCGGTTCTGCTGGCTCTGGTCGTAGAACACTGCGTTCTCCAGTTCGGCGGCCACCCGGTACTGCTGCTCTTGCTCGGTCAGCACCGACTCCCACTCCGTCTCCTCGTCGGGTTCGATCTCGGTCGTCTCCGAGAAGATTGGCTCGTCCGCGAACAGTTCCCGCACCTCGACGGTGACGGTGTGCGTTCGCTCCGTCTCGTTCAGGAGGAGGATGCCGTACGAGTCGGTGCCTTCGTCGGGTTCGCCGCCGTCACTGCCGCTGCCGAAGAGGTTCGAGCAGCCGCTCAGGGCGGTCGTCGCGAGCAGAGCGCTCCCGTGGAGGAATCGTCGTCGTCGTGTCGGATTGGAGGGCATTCCACACCGCAGTTCCGTGACACGCCACTTATTCCTTTGCTACTGACACCTCTTCGCGACTGCGGGAATCCGCAGCGTCGGCGGAGTCTCCGTACGCACCCCGCAGTTCAGCGCTGCCGCGCCCGACCTTGTTCACTGTTAGCTGTTATCAATGTATTAAAGTGGTCTCCACTCGAGGGGTTACGTGACGATATCATGGCGACAGGATCCACGACAGACGGCACGCTTGACCGGTGGTACCGCAACCGAATCGGCACCGCGACGACGGGCGACGAGGTACGGGGCTACTGGCTGTTCGCGCTCGGGGTCGTACTCGGCGTCGCCGGCATCCTCCTGTTCGTCCCCAGCGAGTCGGCCGGCGCGCTCCGCCAGTGGGCCGTCGTCGCCGCGGCGACGGGGCTCGTCTGCGTGTTCGCGGGGCCGATAATCCGTCTCCCGCTGCAGCGCCCGGCGACCCTGCTCGTCTACACCGGGGCCGCGATCTGTCTCGTGGCGATCGCCTGGTTCGCCGTGGCGTACCCCTACGACTGGAGCCCGCAGACCGGCCAGCCGACCATCGTCGTCCTCTACTCCATCGGGTTGCTCGCGATGGGGCTCGGCGGTGTGTTCGTGCCACTCCTGACGACCGGCATCGTGGGCGAGGAGGAACACGAGGCACTCGAGTCCGAAGCCGAGGCGCTCCGCAGCTCCGTCGCCGACACCGAAGCCGACGAGTCCGACCTCGCGGCCCAGCTCCGCGCGCTCCGCCGGAGCCAGGCACGCTTCGAACTGTACGAGGACAGGGGTGGCCAGTACCGCTGGCGGCTCCGCCACCGCAACGGGAACGTCATCGCCGACGGCGGCGAGGGGTACACCCAGAAGCACAACGCCCAGAAGGGGCTCCAGAGCGTGCGACGCAACGCCCTCGGCGCGACCGTCCTGCACGTCGAGAGCGAGGCCGACCTCCCCGAGGCCGAAGAGACGTTCGAGCCGGTCGAGGAGGCCGACAGTCAGGCGTCGTTCGAACTGTACGAGGACAACGCGGGCGAGTTCCGGTTCCGACTCCGCCACGACAACGGGAACGTCATCGCCGACGGCGGCGAGGGGTACACGTCCCGCAGCGGCGCCCGCACCGCTATCGACCGCATCCGGGAGTACGTCGGGCCAGCGGACTACCTCCAGTTCGACCCGACGGGCTTCGAGATCTACCGCGACAGCGCCAGCGAGTGGCGCTGGCGACTCGTCCACCGCAACGGGAACGTGCTCGCGGACTCCGGCGAGGGCTACTCCCGTCGTCGCGACGCGCGCCGCGCGGTCGACCGTATCCAGGCCGACCACGACGAGATGACGATCGAGGTGTTCGAGGACGCCGGCGAGGAGTACCGCTGGCACCTCCAGAGCGCGAACGGCCGCATCGTCGCCGACTCCGGCGAGGGGTACGCCGACCGGGGCGGCGCCGAGGACGCCGTCGAGCGGTTCCGCGAGTACGTCTCCGAGGCTTCCGTGCTCGACCTCGGGCGTGCCGCGTTCGAACTGTACGAGGACCGCGCCGGGGACACCCGCTGGCGACTCCGCCACCGGAACGGCAACATCCTCGCCGACTCCGGTGAGGGGTACGCCGACCGTACCCGCGCCCGGGGCGGCATCGAGAGCGTGAAGCGACACGCGCCGAACGCCGAAACCGAGGAGTAACGCCTCTCGCTGTCCGTTCGGTGCCGTCGTCGCTATGGGCAGCCCGGTCCCGCACCGATTACGACGAGGTCCGCCTCCGCCGGAGCAGTCTCTGTACTCATTGTATGGCTCTTCGCTCACCGGCGCTCGAGTCTCGATAACGGTCCAGATATGCCCGGAATCGTCGGAGTTTGCGTCCTCCGGTCGTCCGGTCGGTCGGCCGTCACACCCGACAAGACATTTACCAGCCGAAGGCCCACCATCCATCGCCGGGTAGGGGTACCCGAGATCTTTTCGAGGGCCGTGGTGACCGTGGCGAGCGACAGCGTCGACCGCCGGGGTTGCTGACGAAAACGCTTACCCACGTCCACACCAACGAGAGGGTATGTCCGGGCTGAATCTCGACCCGGTGCAACTCGACCGGTACTCGCGGCACATCATCATGGACGACGTGGGGCCGACGGGCCAGCAGCGCCTGCTGGACGCCGACGTGCTCGTCGTGGGCGCGGGCGGCCTCGGCGCGCCGGTCGTCCAGTATCTCGCCGCGGCGGGCGTGGGGACGCTGCGCATCGTCGACGACGACGACGTGGAGCGCTCGAACCTCCAGCGGCAGATCATCCACGCGGACGCCGACGTGGGGACGCCGAAGGCCGAGAGTGCACGAGCGTACGTCGAGCGCCTGAACCCCGACGTCGACGTTCGCGCACACGTCGCGCACCTCGACCAGTCGAACGTCGACGCACTCCTCGACGGCGTGGACTTCGTGGTGGACTGCTCGGACAACTTCTCGACGCGCTTCCTCGTCAACGACGCCTGCGTGCTCCGCGAGATCCCGTTCAGCCACGCCGCCATCTACCGCTTCGAGGGGCAGGCCATCACGGTCACGCCCGACAGCGCCTGCTACCGCTGTCTGTTCCCGGAGGCCCCACCCGCGGGGACGATTCCGGACTGCGCGGAGGCCGGCGTGCTCGGCGTCCTGCCGGGGACGATGGGCTGCGTGCAGGCGACCGAGTGCGTGAAGGCGCTCCTCGGCGTCGGCGACCTGCTCGCCGGCCGCCTGCTGTTCTACGACGCCGCGGCGATGTCCTTCGAGGAGGTGCCGGTCGAGGCGAACCCCGGCTGTCCGGTCTGCGGGGACGACCCGGCCATCGACTCGGTGGCGGACGTCGACTACGCCGAGCGCTGTGCAGTACAGTCCTGACCGACTCGAACGTCCCGCGCAGCGACTCAGTCGTCGGCAGCGCCCCGCTTCCGCGTGCGTCTCCCACCGTCCTCGTCGACGCCCGCCGCCCACCCGTAGACGTCCCCGGCGTGTTCGACGGCCGGTCGGACGTGCCCTTCGCCCCCGTAGACGACCAGTTCTGCGCCCGGGACGTGGCTCGCGACGTGCTCGCCCGCCGCGAGCGGGACGGTCTCGTCGGCGTCGCCGTGGAACACCCGGGTCGGCGCGTCGACGTCGAGCAGTTCGAAGTCCCACGGCCGGGCGAGGACGCCGTAGTCGGCCGCCAGCGGGAGCGGTCCCTGCCTGACGGCTTCCCGGCGGTCAGACAGCAGGATACGGCCCGTCTCCCCGAACCGGGGGTCCGAGAGGTCGCCGTCTCTCGGGTCGCCGACGACGTCCGTGAACCGGTCCGCGTCGCGGATCCGCCGGCACAGCAGCCAGGCGAGGGGTCGCCCGAGGTGGGGCGACCACTTCGCTAGCGAGAACAGCGTTCGGTCGAGGCGCCCCAGTTCGCCGCTGGCGACCCCGGGCGGTGCGAACCCCGAGACCACCGCACACCGGGTGACGCGCTCGGGTGTGTGGGCGGCGCAGGCGAGCGCGTACGGACCGCCACCGGCGACGCCGACGACACCGTACTCGTCGATGCCGAGCGCGTCGGTCAGCGCCGCCACGTCGTCGGCCCAGTCCGCGAACGTGCGGTCGGAGGTGAACTCCGAGCGACCGAACCCAGGTCGTTCGGGGGCGACCAGACGGACCCCGGCCCTGGTCATCGCCTCGCGGGCGACGCTGGCGGACACCCGCGAACCGGGCGTTCCGTGGAAGAACAGGACGGGCGACCCCTCGGCGTCGCCGTACTCGGCGTACGCGAGCGTACGGCCGTCCGGGAGCGTCACCTCGCTCGCGAACTCACGCCGTGGCGGGCCCATGCTGTTGGGCTGATTCGTCTCCGGTGGGATAAGCGTTACTCGCGTTCTCGCCCCGTCGCGTTCCGTTCGTCGCACAGTATTACGTGGTTCGCAGTGCTACAGGTACGCATGGAGCCGGAACCAGCGTACACGCCCGAGGAACTCGCATCGGAACTCCTGTCGGCGTCCCGGACGTCGGTCGGGGACAGTCTGCGCAGCATCACCTACTTCGACGAGGACAACGAGGAGCAGCTCTACCTCCGGAGCGACCTCGAACCGGGGGCGGACCTCGTCGGCTTCGCGGACAACGAACGCCTCGGGTTCCACTCCCAGGTCGCCTACCAGGACACCGAACTCGGCAACTACCAGTTCACCATCCGCGTGTTCGAGCGCGGCTTCCTCACCCGGGTCATCGTCGGCGACCACGGCTGCTTCGTCACCACCGACGAGATGCCGACCGAGGAGTTCGAGGAGCTCGCGAGCGCCGTCGGAACCGTCCTCGGCTCTCACGACCCGCCCTGACCACAGCTCGGCCGCCGTGACGGCGACCTAGACTGTCGAGCATCTCCGGCGTCGTCGGGTGGGACACCCGGTCGGGAAGCCACCGGACGCCGAGGTTGGCTTCGACGACGTGCGGTCTGTCCATCTCTCGAGTAGCTGCCCGCCAGCAGGAGCGACGTTCGGGCCGGCGGCGGCACTCGCTGCTACACCGCGGGCTGTCCGTCGCGACTTCGAAGAAGCGTGTTCGCCGGTGGTTCGCGCTACGCGGGCGGGAGCCGTCGGCGCTACTGCCGGACGGCGAACAGTGCTGCGCCGACGAGCGCGACCAGCGCGACGCCGACGCCGAACCCGGGCACGTCGCCGCCCGTCTCGCCGCCGTCACCGCTGTCGGCGGTGTCGGCCGCAGTGGTCGACCCGCCGTCGGTCGTCTCGGTCCCACCGTCGCTGCCCTGCATCTCGACGTTGCGCTGCGAGAAGTGGTTGAGCGCGACGTACACCTTCGCCGACGCCTCGGCCGACGACGACTGTTTCACCATGTACTTCGAGGCGTCGCCACCGATGGCGCTCTCGAGTTCGCCGTACGTGGACGCCTCCGCGGCGGCCTCACCGTCGACGGTCACGTCGAGGTCCGAGACGGCGCCGACGGCTGCCTCGCTCACGCTCGTGACGACGATCTTGCCCTCCTCGCGGGCGCGCTCGACGGTCACCGAGACGGT
The DNA here is from genome assembly GCF_021249345.1 of Halobacterium wangiae. Taxonomy (NCBI): domain Archaea; kingdom Methanobacteriati; phylum Methanobacteriota; class Halobacteria; order Halobacteriales; family Halobacteriaceae; genus Halobacterium; species Halobacterium wangiae. The sequence goes on from NZ_CP089588.1 coordinate 1,959,619, forward strand.
GTCCTCGGCGGACTGCTCGGCCTCGATGGCCGTCTCCTGGCTGTAGGCGACCGTGTCGGTCACCAGTTCGCCGTCCTGCTGATCGACGTACACCTCGCCGGTGGCTTTCCCGGAGGCGATGTACGACTCGGTCTGCTCGGACTGCTCGGACTTGCCGTCCGGATACGCGCGGAAGACGAGCCGCGAGTCTCCCTCGAGTTGCGCGGAGACGTCGCCGTCGTCGTTCACCGCCACCGAGCCGTTCCCGACGACGATGAACGCGCCCTGCGTCCCGTTGGCCGTCGTCACTTCGACCTGCTGGTCGGACTCGGCCTCGGCGTCCGCGCCACTGGAGACGTTCGCCACGACCACCTGGTCGTCACCGGCGGCCTCGACGACGAGGATCCCGTGGCTGTTGTCGTGGGCGGTCATCGACGCGGAGCCCTCGGTCGATACCTCGGCGTTCGCGTTCGCGGACGCGCTCAGCGAGAGCGCGCTCCCGCTGATGCTCGTCACCGCCGAGAGGTCCACCGAGCCGTCGAAGACGCCGTCGCTCTCCGACCCGGACTGGACTTTCACGCTGTCGAGTGCGGTCTCACCGCCGACCGAGTAGTTCGCCACGGCGTTCTCCGCGACGTCGAACGTCACGTGCGTCCCGGCGTACGCCGACCCGTCCTGTGCCTCTGACGCTGCGACACTGCTACCGGTCGCCGTCGCTGCGGCCGCCGTCGACACGGCGCTGGCGGCGAGCAGTACGGCCAGCAGTACAGCAGTCGCTTTCTTTGTCATCGCGTCGAAGTTCGAGGAAAGCCGTCGGAAAACCCTTTGTGGCCACGTGTTGGATAGCCTACCCGACGATTCGTGGGTCGTTACCGTGGAGGTCACTGCGCCGGCTCGCGGCCGCCTCGACGGCCACCCTGCACGTCACCCCTTGCGCGTTACGCGTTCAGTCCTCGCGCCGTCGACCGCCGTGGCCCGGGTAGTCCCGCTCGAAGCGTGACGCCAGTTCGTCGGCGTCCACGCGGATCAGCGTCGGCCGGCCGTGCGGGCACGCGAACGGGTTCTCGCAGTCGTCCAGCGCGTCCAGCAGCGCGACGACCCGTCCCTCCGCGAGCGACGTGTTCCCGGTGACTGCAGGCCGACACGCCAGGTCCGCGAGCAACGCGTCGGCCGCGGCGCCCGCCGGGTCGTCGTCGGCGTCCGCGACGAACGCCGCGAGTACGTCCCGCGCCAGTTCGGGGTCGAGGGCGTCCGCGAGCACCGCCGGCACCGCCTCGACGCTCGCCACGCGGCCGTCGAGCGTCGCCTCGAAGCCGAGCGCCCGGAGCTCCGCGAGCGCCGCGTCGAACACCGCCGCCTCGCCGGCTGTCAGTTCCAGTTCCGCGGGCTCGACGAGCGCCTGGGCCGTCCCGTCGAGTCGCTCGCGGAGGCGTTCGTAGTGGACGCGCTCGTCCGCCGCGTGCTGGTCGACCAGCAGGAGGCCGTCGTCGGTCTCCGCGACGACGTACGTCCCCGCCAGCTGTCCGAGCACGCGCATCTCGGGGAGGCGCTCGAAGCCGTCGTCCTGGTCGTCCGGCGCCAGCCGCGCGTTCTCCGTCGGCGGGTCGAACGACCGGTCGGCGGTGTTCGTCCGGGGTGGTTCGCTGGTCGACGCCTCCCGTTCGCCCGTCTCGTCCACTGACTCGGGCGGCGATTCCCCGAACTCCGACTGCCGACTCGCGCCGGCGGTCGACTCGCTCGCACTCGCCCGGTCGCGGCGGCCGCTGTCGCCCGGGCGTCCCGTCGATTCGTCGTCCGTGGGACGCGACCGCTCCGTTCGCCCACCCGCATCACTCGTGGACTCCGGTGCGATCTCGGTGTCGCCGGGCTTCGACCGGCCGCGGGGTGCCCGCGAGCGCACGAGTCCGGAGTCCAGCAGCGCGTCCCGGACGGCTTCCCGGACCGCGCGCTTCACGCCGTCCTCGTCCTCGAACCTGACCTCCATCTTCCGGGGGTGGACGTTGGCGTCCACGCCGTCCACGTCTACGAACAGCACCGTGAACGGGTAGCGGTCGTTGGCCAGCTGGCCGCCGTAGGCGTCGAGGACCGCCTCCCGGAGCACGGCGTCGCGCACCGAGCGCCCGTTCACGAACGTCGCGAGGTACTCCCGGGTCGCGCGCGTGGCCTCCGGGTCCGAGACGTACCCGTGGACACGCTCGACGGGACCGTCGGGTGCGGCGTCGACCTCGCGCAGCGACTGGGCGACCTCCCGGCCGTAGACGGCGAGCGCGGCGTCACGCACGTCCCCGGTGCCCGTCGTGGCGAACACCTCCCGGCCGTCGTGGGTCAGCGACACCGATACCCCGGGGTTGGCGAGCGCGTACCGCGTCACCGCCCGGTTGACGTGGGCGAACTCCGTCGCCGGGCGCTTGAGGTACTTCCGGCGCGCCGGCGTCTCCGCGAACAGTTCGGCGACGTCGACGGTGGTGCCGGCGGGTCGCCCCGCGGGTCGCAGGTCGCCGACGTCGCCGTGTTCGACGACGAGTTCCGAACCCGCGTCGCCCGCGTCGCGCGGACGGGTCGAGATGGTCATCCGGGAGACCGAGCCGACGGTGTACAGCGCCTCCCCGCGGAAGCCCAGCGTCGCCACGCCGTCGAGGTCGCTGGCGTCCCCGAGTTTGCTCGTGGTGTGCTGGCGCACCGCCGCGCGGAGGTCCTCGCCGGTCATCCCGTGGCCGTCGTCGGCGACCACGACGCGGTCGGTGCCGCCGTTCTCGACGGTCACGTCGATGCTCGAGGCGCCCGCGTCGAGGCTGTTCTCGACGAGTTCCTTCACGACGCTCGCGGGGCGCTCGACCACCTCGCCGGCGGCGATCTGGGCGACCGTCGCGTCGTCGAGTCGCCGGATGCGCTCGCTCACCGCCGCGTCCGGGTCGCCCTCGTCGCTCATTGCGTGGGACCAGACGGGGGGCGCGTATGAATCTCCCGCTACTCGGCGTCGGCGCGACCGGGACACGCCGCAGACGCCAGGTCCCGGCGCTGCGTGGCGTCCGGACCGTCGAGGCGGACCGTCCGTTCGACTGTCGCGATCTCCACCCGGACGAGGTCGCTCGCGTGCGTCCGGTCCCACTCCGAGCAGAGGTAGCGAGCGAAGTCGTCGCGCACCGGCGCGTACTCGGCCAGACGCAGGTCGTAGCCGTACGTCCGCCACCGCACGTCACCCCGCCGAGTGGGTGGTGGCAGGTGGCCCACCGAGTCGCCGAACAGCACGACCCGCTCGCCGGACGCGAGTTCGCCGGTCGCCACGTAGTCGACGGTCGTCTGCCGGGGCTCGGGGGCGAACATGTCCCAGCGGTGCTCCGCCGGTTCGACGACGGCCCGGACGTCCTCGGGGGCATCCGCGTACCCCAGCGCCGCCGCGTTCCAGGCGAGGACGCCGACGAGCGCGAGGGCGGCGACGACTGTGGCTGCGGTGTGGGCGGCCGACGCGACACCTGGCGGGACCCCTGGTTGGGGTAGCCGTGGCAGCACGTCGTCGAGAACCGCCGTCGGCGACCACGCCAGCGCCGGGAGGCGGTCCCAGACGGGTCCGGGGAGGAACGGCAGGAGCGCGACCACGGAGACCGCGGGGAAGAGGCCGAGGCGCATCGTCGCCGCCATCCCGAGGTGGGCGACGACGAACGCGGCCACGAGGCGGCTCCGGGCTCGGCCAGTGAGCGCGACGAGGAGCGGCGACGCGACGAGCAGTGCGAGCCAGGCGTGCGAGAGGACCCCGAGGAGTTCCGGGGCGCCAGCGAGCAGATCGCCGAGCGGGAGCGTGTAGGCGTCGAGCGCGAACACGTACCGGGTCGCGTCGCCGGCCGGCCACGCGTCGCCGCGGAACTTCAGCGCAGCGTTCACCGCGTACACGACGACGACCTGCAGGAGGAGCGCCGCCGTCGCGACGCCGACGACGCGATTCGGCGCCGTGACCTCGCTCCGACGCGCGTCGACCGACCACCGGGCGCCCAGCGGCAGGAACAGCCCCCAGAACAGGAGGCGGCGGAGGACCGAGTCGCCGGCGCTCAACACGACGGGGTTGCGGGCGTGCAGCGACACGAGCAGCAGCCAGGAGACGACGGCAGCCGCGCGCGTCCGGTAGCCGACGAGCAGCGCGAGCGCGGCGACGCCGGCCACCACGAACAGCGCCACCTGGACCCACGCCACACCCGAGATGGCGTGCAGCGAGAGCCCCGACAGCGCCGGGTACTGGGCCTGCAACGCCGCCCGTGGCAGTACGCCTGCGTCCGTGTAGAACGTCCGGAGGTGGCGAGCGCGCAACGCGAGGTCCGCCAGCAGGAGCGCGGCGACTGCGATACGGAACGCCGCGAGCGACCGGGCGTCGACGCCGAACCGTCGGGCGAGCGCGGCGGCCGCGCGCCCACCTGGTGACCGGTTACTCCGCACGCTGTCTCGTGTGGTGGCGGGGAGTGGCGGGCGGGCGGCCGAACGGGGAGTCGGACACCGTCGATGTCATGGAAGTTACGTTTCGAGCGCGAAGAATAAGTCTTCTGTGTGGACATGTCGCGTTCGGGCCACAGGACAGTTCTCTACCGCCGGGACCGTCGACTACAACTCGACTGACGCTAACTCGTCGACGTTCGTCGCGGAGACCCCACCGCAGTCGCGGCGCGAACTCGGCGGGGTGCCGTGGTCGGCCGCGCTACCGGATTGCCTGGTACAGCCCCGTGGCGGTCTTCAGCCCGGGCGGCCACTTCTTCACGCTGAAGTACTGGACGAGGGTCGGCGCGAACTTCGCCTTGTACGAGTAGATGCGTTCGTGGTTCGCGCCCATGAGGTCGAAGGCGGTCCGTCCCCGGTCCATCGCGTCCAGACACACCTGCCACTCGAGGAGGTCGTTCACGGGGATCGGCGCGTCGGTCTTCCCGTTGGCGATCCACGCACCTGCGGTGTGTTCGGACTCGAGGTCGATGAGCCCGCCGGCGATCTCGCCGTCGATGCGGCAGACGTACGGCCGGATCGTCCCCTCGGGGAGCCGGTCGGCGAGTTCGCGAACGTACGCTGCCGTCACCGGGAAATCTTCGTTCTGCTCCCGGTGGCGCTCGCGAGTCAGCTCCACGATGTCGTCGATAGCCTGTGGCCCCTCCTCGGCGATCTCGTAGTCGACGTCGTACTCCTTGCTGAGGTTCCGCCGGAGGTCGGAGCTGAACCGCCCCAGCAACTCGTCGGGCGACGTGTCCAGGTCCACGAGGTAGGTGTACCGGGGCTCGACCTCGTAGCCGTTCCAGTCGAACGGGCGGGAGTCCTCGTAGTCGAACGTCGTCCGGAAGTTCCAGTACCGGGGCGACTCCTCGCGCTCGACCCACTCGATGACCCCCTCGATGAACCGCCGGTGGCGGCGGTCTCGCTTCCGGCGTTTCAGCTTCCCGACGTTCAGCTGCACGGGGCCGAGGTTGTACACCTTCAACCCCGGCGGCGGCGAGTACGCGGCCGTCATCGGCCCCTTCGAGACGGTGAACACGGGGAACAGTCCCACGGGTTCCTGACCCTTGAACCCCGCCAGTGGGTAGAGGGTGGCGTCACCGTGCTTCTCGAGCGTGTCCAGCGCCTCGGCTCTGTGGAACGGCGTGCTATCCGGCGCCTTTTCGATCAGTTCGTTCCACCGTTCGTCGTCGTCGAGGGGCCGGATGTCAATGCTCATTGTCGTCGAGGTAGCCGAGCGCGGCGAGGCGTCGTTCGACGCCCTCGTCCGCGGTATTCGTCGTCGTCGATGCGTCGAAGGTCGGGTACTCGTCTGGTGGGCAGGAGTCCACGACTCGGAGTGGCTCGCCGTCCATCGTGTCGCTCGGGGGGACGCCGAGCGACGAGAGGACCGTCGGTGCCACGTCGAAGAGGTGCGCCCCGTCGAGAGTCGCTCTCTGGTCGACAGTCGGTCCGTGCGCGACGAACAGTCCGTCGCGCTTGTGGTTCCACGGCTGGGGAACGGGGCCGAACTGCCCCCCGCTCAGTAGCGAGGAGAGGTGGTGGTCGAAGCCCGCAGGGACGGTGACGATGTCGACGGCGTCCTCGACGCACGGTCCCTGGAAGTACTCCTCTCGGGGACCGACCGCCTCGAAGACGGGGTCGCCCTCCGGCGTCTGGGCGGCCGCGAGTTCGTCGATCAGCTCCTCGCGGACCGCCTCGTACTGGTCGGGAGGGACGACCCCCGCCGGCTCCCGCCCCTCGAGGTTGATTCGGACGCCGAGTTCCGTCCGCGAGCGCACGTAGGCCGTGGACTGTTCGAAGTCGACGCTCTCGGTCGCGGCGCGCACCGCGTCGGACGAAACGTGGTCGAGGACGAGGTCGGTGAGACCGAGTCGGTCGACGACGGCACCGATGCGCTGGCTCGTCAGCCCGAACCCCGCCGCCGTCCTGAGGAGGCGCTCGGAGAGTGTCGACTCGTCGCCGTGGTCGCTCCCGATGGTCGCCGGGTCGACGTTCCCCCAGGTGGGCATCCCGCCCCGACCGCCCTCTGTCTCGACGTAGCCGCGTTCGCGGAGGAACTCGTTGACGCGGAACTCGTAGCCAGTGTACTCGCCGATACCGTGGTCGCTGGCGACGATGACGGTCTCGGGGTCGTGTGCGTCGAGGATCTGTCCGATCTGCTCGTCGACGGCCTCGTACACGGCCCGGACGGCCTCCGGGTCGCCGTCCTGTTCGTGGAAGACGCTGTCAGTCTGCTGGAACTGGACGAACCCGAACTCGGGGTCGAACTCCTCGACCAGATACCGGAACGCCTCGCCGCGCATCCGGGTCAGTCGCCGGTACCACTCGATCTCGTCGTCGCCACTGGCGTCCGACGGTGCGTACACCCGGTACTCGCCGAGTTCGGCGTCGAGCTCTTCGAGCAACCCCTCCGGGTGACACGACGGCGACTCCGGGGCGACGTAGCCGGGGACGAGGGCACCGTCGAACTCCCGCGGCGGCGACGTCACCGGGACGTTGACCACCACGCTGCTGCGACCGCGCTCGGAGAGCAGTTCCCAGAGCGCGTGTTCTCGGACGTGTGTCCGGTTGACCACGTCCCAGTCGTACCCGTCGAACGTGAGGAAGTCGAACACGCCGTGTTTACCCGGATTGACGCCGGTGTACAGCGACGGCCACGCGCTCGGGGTCCACGGCGGCACCTGGGACTCGAGCGGTCCAGCTACACCCCCTTCCAGGAGGTCTCCGAGTACTGGGAGCCTTCCCTCGGCGACCATCGGCTCGACGACAGGGAGACAGGCGCCGTCGAGCCCCACCAGTAGTGTCTGCAGTTCATCTTTGTCGTAACGACTCACACGTGTCGCCTTCACCGACACTGTTCATAGTTATACAGTGGGTTCCCGGGCCACCCCGAAGGCCTTCGCCGAAACCCACAGACAGCGTCGGTCTACTCGCCCCGTCGGACGGCACCGAATCGTGCCGCCCGAGAGTCGAGTATCTCGGCGAAGCTGCCCGGTAACGGGCCGTTACGCACCGCTTACTCCGACGGTCGAGCCCGGGGGCAGGCCGGCGACGCTGACCTGCCTCCTCACTCCCCGTCCGGACTGCCCCCTCACTCCTCGTCGAGGCGGTGCTGCCACTCCTGCAGGCGCCCAGCCAGTTCGAGCGGCGCCACGCTGTCGACGTCCACCTCCCGGAGTTCGGCGATCACCGCACGTTCCGCCTCGCTGAGTCCGTCTCGCGGAGCCGTCTCCGACCCGGTCGGTTCCGACCCGTCGGTCGAGGCGTCACGCTGGCGCTCCCCGGTCGACCCAGTTCGCATCTCGCCCGTCTCCACGTCGAAGACGACCTGCCGTGAGTCCCCGTCCCCGCTCCGGACGCTGACGGCCTGCTCCCGCTGGAGTCGGTCGAGGATCTCGTCGGCGCGCTCCACGACGGGCTCGGGGACGCCAGCCAGTTCGGCGACGTTGACGCCGTAGGAGCGGTCGGCCGCCCCCTCCTCGACCGTCCGGAGGAACGTCACGTCGCCGTCCCGTTCGTCGGCGCTCACGTGGACGTTCTCCACCCTGTCGAGGTGGTCCGCGAGCGAGGTGAGTTCGTGGTAGTGGGTCGCGAACAGCACCTTCGGCCCGCGAGCGTCGCCCGCCGCGAGCAGGCCGTCGCCGCGGTGGAGGTACTCGGTGGCCGCCCACGCGATACTGATGCCGTCGTAGGTCGCGGTGCCGCGGCCAACCTCGTCGAGGACGACGAGAGAGCGCTCGGTCGCGGCGTGGAGGATGCGGCTCAGTTCCTGCATCTCCACCATGAACGTCGAGCGGCCCTGCGCGAGTTCGTCGAGCGCGCCGACGCGGGTGTAGATGCCGTCGACGAGGCCGACGCGTGCCGACTCCGCGGGGACGAAGCTCCCGGCCTGCGCGAGCAGGACGATCAGCGCGACCTGGCGCATGTACGTCGACTTCCCGCTCATGTTCGGGCCGGTGACGACGAGGAAGCGCCGATCCGGGCCGAACTCCACGTCGTTCGGTACGAACTCCGTGCTCTGCTCGACGACAGGGTGGCGCCCACCCCGGACGTCGAGGTCGTCGCCGTCGACGAGGTCGGGGCGCGTCCAGCGGTTCGCGGCGGCGTGCTCCGCGAGGCTCGCCAGCGCGTCCAGTTCCGCGAGCGCCCGGCCCGCGTCCTGGAGGAGTTCGGCGTGCTCGGCGACGCGCTCCCGGAGGTCACAGAAGAGGCGGTACTCCAGGTCCGCGCGCTCCTCCTCGACGCGCAGGATGCGGCGCTCCCGGCGTTCCAGTTCCTCGGTCGTGTACCGCTTGGAGTTCTTCAGTGTCTTCAGTTCGCGGTACTCCTCGGGGACGGCGTCGGTCTCCGAGCGCCCGACCTGGAGGTAGTAGCCGTCGGTCTTGTTCCGGTCGACCTGGAGGTGGGTGACCCCCAGGCTGTCTTTCTCGCGGTCCGCGAGGCCGTCGAGGAACTGCTCGTGTTCGCGGTGCTCGGCGAGCAGTTCGTCGAGGGTGTCGTCGTAGCCCTCGCGGAGCAGGCCGCCCTGCCGCAGCGTCTTCGGCGGGTCCGCGGCGAGCGCGTCGTCGAGTTCGTCGCGGAGGCCCGCGGCCGCCTCGCGGTCGACGCGCGCCAGCACGTCGGCGGCGGGCGACTCGGCGAGGGCGGGGTCGGTCGTCAGCGCGTCCGCGAGCTCCGGGAGCAGCGCCAGCGTGCGCCGGATCCGCAGGAGGTCGGTGGCGTCCGCACGACCACCCGCCGTCCGACTGGCGAGGCGTTCGAGGTCGTACGTCTCCCCGAGCGAGTCCCGGAGCGCGTCGCGCGCGAGCGGCGCGTCGGCCAGCGCAGCCACCGCGGCCTGCCGGCGGTCGAGTTCCGCGCGGTCCTGCAGCGGGCGTACCAGCCACGACTCGAGGTGGCGGCCGCCCGCCGCCGACACCGTGTGGTCGAGAGTGTCGAACAGTGACCCCTCGCCGTCCCCGGCCATCGTCGCCGTCAGTTCGAGGTTGCGCTGCGTGGTCGCGTCCAGTTCCACGTGGTCGTCCGCGCGGTACGGCTGGAGTCGCGTGAGTGAGGCCAGCACGCCCGCGTCTGTGTCCCCGACGTAGCCGATGGCCGCGCCCGCCGCCCGGACTGCCGCGCTCTCGCGGTCGACGCCGAGGCTGTCGATGGCGCCGTCGCCGAACTGTTCGCGCACCCGGTGGGTCGCCTTCCCGGGGGCGAACGCGCTCGCCTCGTGGAGCGTCAGCGTCGCGTCCGTGCGCTCCCGGAGCGCCGAGAGGACGGCGTCGTCGCCGCGCAGGTCGGGGCCGGGGAGCACCTCCTCGGGCGCGAACCGGTGGAGTTCGGTGAACGCGTCGGCCTCGCTGGCCGCGTCAGTGACGTGGAACTGGCCCGTGGTGACGTCGACGAACGCCAGCCCCCAGTCGTCGTCTCGCACGACGACGGCGAGGTAGCGAGCCTCGGCGCCCGTCGATTCGAGCATCGTGCCGGGCGTGACGACGCGCGTGATCTCCCGCTCGATGCTGTCGGCGTCGTCGTCGCGCTGGTCGGCGACGGCGACCCGGTTCCCCCGCTCGACCAGCGCCGCGAGGTACGGCGTCAGGTCGTCGACCGGGACGCCCGCCATCGGGTAGGAGGCGCCGTGGCTCGACTTCTCGGAGACCTTCAGGTCGAGGGCGTCGCCGACCGCCCGGGCGTCGTCGGCGAAGAACTCGTAGAAGTCCCCCACCTGCATCGCGAGCAGGTCGGCGTCCGTCTCCGCCTTCAGGTCGAGGAACTCCTCGACTACGCCCATGGGGTCCTCCGCGTACTCATCACCCCGTGGTCGTGCGGGAGCGGACAAGAAGCCTCCGGGTCGGTAGTCCACGCTTCGGGGGGGCGAGCGAACGCCGAACGGGAGAGGGCGCGCCGACACCGGCAACGAGCTATCGTAACGAATCTAGTAGGAATGCGCCCGTTGGGTCGCAGTCAGGGAGTTTGGAACGAGCTATCTGTGATAGGTCAGTACCGTTGAATAACCTTCATTGGTGGCGACTGAGTTGGGACTAACCCAACGTAGGGAACAGCACCGAGAAAGGGCAGCTGGTAGGACACCTGTCCTTCTCACTCCGGTACCAAAAACGTTGCCCAGGCGTAGTGGCGACGCTGGCGCCGAGAAGACTCGGTGGGCCCACGAGGGAGCACAATGGGAACGGTCACGATACAGGACGACGACAGCACCAGACGGTACGAACTGCGACGCCTCGACGGCGACCACAGCGTCGAGGTGGCGTGGCCGTCGGGAGCGACCGCCACCCCGGTCAGGGCTGTGCCCGACGGCGGGCGGACGACGGCCGCGACGGAGGTCGGGCGCACCGACCGCGAGTACGGACGTGACCCGGGTGCGAGTAGCGACACGCTCGACGAGTTCGCGTGGCTGGCGTTCGCCCCGTTCGCGCTCACCCTCGTCGGCCTCGCGGCCGGCCTGCTGTTCGGGTTCGAGCTGTTCGACACCGGTACCGCGGGAGCACCGACCCTCCTGCCGTACGTCGTTCTCGTCCCGTACTTCCTCGTCGGCCTCGCGGGCACCCTCTGGCTGTTCCGGGACGCCAGGCGACTCGCCGCCACCGGTGCCGACTGGCAGCCGAACTCATGGCTGTACGTACTGGGGGGCGCCTGCGTCCTGGAACTGTACTACCTCGTGCCCGTGATCCGTGGCGAGGTCGAACCGCCGGTCGTCCCCTACCTGGCGGGCGGCTTCGTCCTCGCGGTCCTGCTCTCGGCAGTCGTCGCCGGACCAGTGTACCTGCTCGTGCGGCGGCGCGCGCTCGACTAGTTCTCTCTTAGACGACGACGATCGCGAGGTAGGCCAGCGCAGACGCAGCGACCAGCGCCGCGAGCCCGACCAGCCGGTCCGCGACGGGACGCTCGCTGTGCCGCAGCCACTCGCTCTCGGGCTCGACGGACTGCACCGTCGGCACCGCGGGCTGGCGGTCGCCACCGTCGACGGCGTCGAGCGCCCGGCCGCCGAACTCCCGGAGCTCCCGGCCGAGCCAGCGGACGCCCCGGTCGGCGGCCCTCCCGCCCTCGCGAGCGAGCACCGACAGCCCACTGGCCGTCCGGCGGACCCCGACCAACCCGACGTGAGCGACCAGTTGCCCGAACTCCAGGAGGGCGCTCCGCGGGTCGTCGGCGGACACCGGCTGCGTCGGACCGGCGGTCTGCGCCGGCACGGCAGGCCCCGGGTCCCGATTGGGGCCACCCTCGGTGACCTCGTGCGCTTCGATGATCTCGGTCTCGTCGTAGTCCTCGGTCTCGTCAGCCTCGTCGTCCTCCACGCTCTCGATAGTCTCGCTGTCCGCGTCGGCGGTGGACGGACTGTCGGCGACGTCGACGGTGGGTAACGGCTCGACGTCCGAGGCGGTCGTCCCGAAGTGCTCCAGCCACGCCTCGTCGACGGGCTTCAGGTCCGGCGTGTCGGCCTCCCCGAACCCCGGCGTCGCGCCAGCGTCGAACGTGCGCTTGCGGCGGAACTGCACGCGCTGGACGCCCTCCTCCCAGTCCGCCATCAGGAACGCCTCGCCGTCGTCCAGCATCTCGACGTCCGTCGAGTACGACCCGCCGAGGATGCGGTCGACGACCTTCGTGTCGTTCGCCCAGGTGAGGCGGTGCCAGACCAGCCAGTCGCACTGCGTGATGAAGTCCTTGTCCACGGACGCGGGGCGCTGGGACATCCCGCAGAGCCCGATGCCGCGCTTCCGCCCGCGCTTGGCGACCCTGACGATCATCTCGCCCACGTCGTCGAGGCCGCCCTTCTCGGGCACGAACTCGTGGACCTCCTCGACGAGCAGGAGGAACGGCTGTCTGACGTCCCGCGCCCGCGAGAACAGGTGCTTCGTCACCTCGTACACCAGTCGGTCGGCCACGTCGCCCTCCAGGAAGCCGGAGACGTCGAGGACGACCGGCACACCATCCGACAGTGCGATGTCCGCTATCTTCTCCGCGTCGCCCGCGCCGACGACGGCGTCACAGCGGTCGCTGGCCCCCAGGTGCAACACCTCGTACTGCTCCTTGAGCCCGTAGTACTCGCCGTCCGTGTCGACGATGAGGAGGCGTGCTTCGTGGTCGAGGAGCTCCTCGACGAGCACGCTCGCCGTGTTCGACTTCCCGGAGCCGGACTTGCCAGTGACGAACCCCCTGCCGGTGAGCACGTCGGTCGCCGGCAGCGTCACGTCGCCCTCGGTCACCTCCAGTTCGTCGCCGCGCTGTACCATGCTGGGAGCTTTGTTACACCCCCGGGGATATAGGCTTCCTGTCCGTTCGGACCCGCTCGACCGACCGTCGGAACTGTGGACTCGCCCGGTCCGCGGTCGCACGACGCGCATCGTGCAGTCCCCACCAGACTTAACTCGCGCCTCGGCGAGTCAGAGACGAGATGGACCGTACGTACCTGCGGCAGGCCGTCGGGCTAGTCGCGCTCTCGACGGTGGTGCTGACGGCGGCGTTCGTCGGGGTAGTCGCACTCGCCCAGGGGCTGGCCAGCGGCGCGGCGGGACGCGTCCCGTTCTACGCGCTCGGCGGGGCCGTCGTCTTCGTCGCGACGCTCGTCACGCTCGAGGACCCCGAGGAGGGCGGCGTCCCGATTCTCACCTCGACCGTCGCGGTCACCGTACTCGGGTTCGCGTTGCTCGCACTCGGCGGCGAGGGTGTCATCTACGGCGCCCGGGACCCGGGGCGTCTCGGCACGAGCCTCGTCCTCTACTTCGTCGCGGCCGCGCTCGTCTGCACCGGCACCGTCTACTGGGGACTCAACCACTGGCGGGAGTTCACGGCCTGACTCCCGGCAGGTGACGCGAACGACCACAACCAGTTAGTGACTGCTCCCCGAACCGGACGGTATGACTGCCGGGCGTCTCCGCGTCGTGTTCGCGTGTGCCCTCCTCCTGTTCGCCGGTTGTACCGCGCCGACTGCCGACAGCCCGGTTCTGGAAGCGACCGACGAACCGTCGGTCGACGAGACGACGACCACCGACGAACGGCCGGAACAGAGCGTCCAGGTAGTCGAGGGTGACCTCGACGTCGACGCGAACCAGACGTTCGAGCGCGTCGAGACGCTCGTCGAGGGCGACTACCCGGGGACGCGGGTCGTCGTCCGCGACCTCACGAGCTACAAGACCGCGGACTACGGCCAGGTGCCGTTCTTCCGCGTGTTCGGCGTCTCGAACCCGGACCTCGACACCGACGACCCGGCGGGGCTGACGACCCTCGACGCGCGGGTCTACCTCTCGCCAGCCGAGGCCGGGCCCGCCCGCCTCGAACAGGTGCTCGCCCACGAGTTCGTCCACGTCGCGCAGGTCCGCGAGGAGATGGTGCCGTGGTTCGGCGGCCTCTCGCTGGGTCGGGTCTCCCTCGACGAGCGGTTCGCGCGCCGCGCGCTCGTCGAGGGCGGCGCCGTCTACGTCACCGACGACTACACCCGCGAGCACCTCCCGAACCTCACGCTGCAGTCCGAACACATCGCCCAGCGGTACGCCGCGGGGTCCTCGGGCGACCGTGTGGTCTACGGCCAGTACCGCTTCGGCTTCGAGTACGTGAACGCCACCATCGACGACCCCGCGGACCTCGCGGCGGTGTACGACGACGCGCCCCGGACGACCGAGAACGTCCTCCACCCCGGGGACACCGACGACCCCGCGCCCCTCGACGTGACGACCGAGTCCGAGGAGTTCGAGCGCGTGCAGTCGCCGACCGGTCGCGTGGGCGAACTCGTCACGCGGATCACGCTCCGGGACGCCACCGGGGAGGACCGCGCCGTGAACGCCAGCGAGGGGTGGGGTAACGACCGCGTCGTCGTCTTCGAGGAGGACTGGGAGCGCTCGATCGCGTGGGTGACTCGCTGGGACACGTCCGCCGACGCCGACGAGTTCGCCGCGGCGGCACGCACCCTCGGCAACGAGACGGACACCGAGGCGTTCCGGACGACTCGCCTCGACGACGAGACTGTCGTCGTCTTCGCGGGGAGCGAGTCGTTCGTGGAGACGGCGTCGGCATCCGGTAACGTCACGATCTCGGCGTAGCTACCCCCGGAACCGCTCGCGGGCGGCCTGGTACGCCGGCCACAGTGGGTCGGAGTCGGGTTCCGCCAGCGGGTCGCCGTCGGCCGTGACGCCCGCGCCCGCCTCGACGGCGCCGACGTCCGCGGCGCGGATTCCCTCCGAATCGAGTGCGCCGAGCACGGTGTCTACGTCGTCGGGCGCGACGGTGAGTACGACGGTCCCCTCGCTGGAGGCCGTCCACGGGTCCATCCCGAAGTACTCGCAGACCTCCCGCACGCCCGCGCCGACCGGCACGCGCTCCCGTTCGACGGCCAGCGAGACGCCGCTGGCCGCGGCGAGTTCGTGGAGGCCGTTGGCGAGGCCGCGCTCCGTGGCGTCGTGCATCGCGGTGACGTTCCCGGCGGCGGCCGCCGTGAGCGCGTCCCGGACGGGACTCGCCTCGTCGAATCGCGCTCTCGCGGCCGCGACGACGTCGTCGTCCAGCGGGAGGTCGTCGCCGAACAGCACGCCCAGGATGCCGACGGATTCGATAGCCGGTCCCTTCGTGACGACCACGCGGTCGCCGGGCCGGGCGCCGGTCGGCACCACGAGGTCTGCCGGGTCCCCGACCGCGAGCGCCGTCGCGCCGCCCACGGTGGGGAACGCACAGCCCTCGTAGGTGCCGGTGTGGCCGGTCGTGATGCTCGCGCCGAGTTCGCGGGCCTCCCGGTCGAACACCGCCCAGATGGCGTCGAACGTCTCCGTACTCGTCCCCGGCGGGAGGTTGAGAGCCACGGAGAGGTGGGCCGGCGGCAGCCCCGACAGCGCCACGTCACTGACGCAGATGTGGAACGCGAACCACGCCGCCCGCTCGACACCGAGTTCGCGCAGCACGAACACGGGGTCGGTGGCCAGCGCCAGCACCCGGTCGCCGACGTCCACGACGCCGAAGTCCGCGCCGTACGTCGGCCCGAGGCGGACGTCCGCGCGGTCGGCGCCCGTCCGGCCCGCGACGTGGTCCGCGAAGAACTCCCGGCTTGCTTTCCCGTCGTCCATACCGGGCGTTCGAACCGCCGCCTCAAGTAGCCCCGCGAATCGCCGCGAGCGGCCGGTCGGTCCCGAGCGGGGGGAATCCAGGCAACAGTTTTCGTCTCGGCTGGCGAACGTGTTGGCATGCCACTCAGTTCGACGCCCGCCGTCTCTGCACAGTCCGTCCGACCGGCGGTGTTCGTCGGCCCACTCGGCGTCTGGGTGCTGATGGCCGTGCTCGCCGTGGCGAACGGCGTGTTCCGGGAGACCGTGATCATCCCACGGATCGGGGAGTACCCCGGCCACGTCCTCAGCACGCTCGTGCTCGTCACCGCCATCCTCGCGGTCGCCGGCGCGTACTTCACGACGACCGGGACCACGTACACGGACACGGAACTCCTGCTCGTCGGCGTCGGCTGGACGCTGCTCACCGTCGGCTTCGAGTTCCTCGTCGGTGCCGCCGAAGGGACACCGGTCTCCGTGACGCTCGGCCAGTACGACGTGTTCGCCGGGCAGGTGTGGATACTCGTGCCGCTGACGCTGCTGGTCGCGCCGTACCTCTTCGGGAGCGTGCTGGCGAAGTAGTGGGGTGGCGGGGTCAGCCGCCGAGGTAGAGCTGGCCGACCTCCGGGTTCTCCAGGAGGGCGGCGGCGTCGTCCTCGAAGCGCACCTGGCCCTGGTCGAGGACGTAACCGCGGTCGGAGATGCCCAGCCCCTCCGTGGCGTTCTGCTCGACCATCAGGATCGCCGTCCCGAGTTCGTTCACCGTCTGGACGTTCTCGAAGACGTCCCTGACGATGTTCGGCGCGAGCCCCGCCGACGGCTCGTCGATGAGCAACACGTCGGGTTCGGTGACGAGCGCGCGAGCGAACGCCAGCACCTGCCGCTGGCCGCCCGAGAGCGTACTCGCCTTCTTGTCGCGTTTCTCCTCGATGATGTCGAAGCGGTCGTACAGGCGGTCGATGGCCTCGTCGAGGCCGCTCTCGCGGGAGACGCCGCCCATGCGGAGGTTCTCGTCGATGGTCATCGAGGAGAACACGTTGTCCACCTGGGGGACGTAGCCCATCCCACGGCGCACGAGGTCTGCCGGCTCCGTGCCGGTGATGTCCTCGCCGCGGAACGTCACCGACCCCGACCAGACGTCCAGCAGGCCGAACACCGTCTTCAGCACGGTCGACTTGCCGGCGCCGTTCGGGCCGATGAGGCAGACGATCTCGTCCTGGTCGAGGTGCAGGGAGAGGTCGTCGAGCACCTGCACGTCGCCGTAGCCCGAGTCGACGCTGTCGACGTCGAGGACGGGCTCACTCACTGGTCCCACCTCCGAGGTACGCGTCGATGACCCGGTCGTCGCCGCGCACCTCGGTCGGCGTCCCCTCCATGAGGACGGCGCCCTGGTTGAGGACGATGATCGGGTCCGCGAGGTCCATGATGAATCCCATGTCGTGTTCGATGATGAGGAACGTGATGCCCTCGTCGTTGAGTTCTTCGATGAGGTCCGCGAGCTTGTTCGCCAGCGTCGGGTTGACGCCCGCGACGGGTTCGTCGAGCAACAGCAGGTCGGGTTCCGCGAGCATCGCCCGCGCGAGCTCCACGAGTTTCAGCTGGCCGCCGGAGATGTCGGTGGCCGGCTGGCGCGCGAGGTGGTCGATCTCGAAGCGTTCGAGCATCTCCTCGGCGCGCTCGAGGTTCGCGCGTTCCTCGTCGTGGACCGCGCCCGGGTTCGTGAACAGCTGGACGACGGACTCGCCGAGCTGGTGTTGCGGGCCGACGAGCATCGCCTCCCGGACGGTCATCCCCTCGAGCTTCTTCGGGGTCTGGAACGTCCGCACGAGGCCGGCGTCGGTGATCTCGTGGGGCGCGGCGTCGGTCACGTCGGTGTCGTTGACGTAGACGGCGCCGCTGTCCGGCTCGTAGAACCCCGAGATGAGGTTGAACAGCGTCGACTTCCCGGCGCCGTTCGGACCGATCATCCCGGTGATGGTGCCGCGTTCGACCTCGATGGAGACGTCGTCGGTCGCGGTGAGGCCGCCGAAGGTCTTCCGCAGGTTCTCCGTGCGGAGGACGGGGTCACTCACTGCGCTCACCTCCCTCGTGGGCGCTCGGCCAGATGAGCTCCTTCTTCGGTGGGAGCGCACCCTGTGGCCGGAACCGCATGATGAGGATGATGAGCAGGCCGACCGAGAACAGCCGGAACGACGCGCCGAGTCCGAGGAACCGCGTCCCCTCGGTGATGAACACGATCACGGCGCCGCCGAACAGCGCGCCACGGTTCGACCCGCTGCCGCCGAGGATGACCGCGATCCACGCGTAGAACGTGTAGATCGGGTTGAAGATGCCCGGCGTGAGGTAGTAGTTCGAGTAGGCGTAGAAGACGCCCGCGAACATCATCGCGACGCTCCCGATGACGAACGCCTGCATCCGGAACGAGAACGTGTTCTTCCCGAGGGCCTCGGCGAGTTCCTCGTCCGAGCGGATGGTCCGCAGGATGCGACCCCACGGCGAGCGGTGGACGCGCCGGAGCACGAGGTAGACGCCGACGGCGAACGCGGCGACCAGCAGGAAGTTCAGCAGACTGTTCCAGAACTGGAAGCCGAGCGTGTAGATGCCCAGGTCGACGGTCGGCATCTCCTGGGCGAACGTCCCGAGGAACGGCACGCCCTCGAAGAACGTCGGGATGCCGCCGAGTCCGGACGTCCCCATCGTCCAGTTCTGTTGGTTGCGGAAGAACAGCCGCACGACCTCTGCGAGGCCGAGGCTGGCGATGGCGAGGTAGTCCTCGCGCAGGCTCAGCGTCGGGATGCCGATGGCGAGCGCCAGCAGCACCACGACGACAATCGCGGCGAACAGTCCCAGGATGGGCGAGACGTCCCAGGGGAGCGGCGACCCGCTCGCGGACAGCAGCGCCGGGATGTACGCGCCGATGCCGAAGAACGCGGCGACGCTGAAGTTGATGAGTCCGGTGTACCCCCACTGGACGTTGAGCCCCAGCGAGAGCAGTCCGAACATCGCCGCCAGCGAGACGAGGTACAGCAGGTACGCCGGCGAGACGAGGCCGACGGCGAGGCCGAGGAGCAGCGCCGCTACGACGAGACCGATGAACCACGTGACGACGCGTTCGGCGAGTGCGTCGGTGTCGCGGTCGTCGGCCTCGAAGGCCGTGGCTTGCGTCTCGTCGGCCACGTCAGCCACCCCCCTCGCCCGCGATTCCCTGCGGGCGCACGAGCAGCACGAGCACCATGATGATGAACGCGATGGCGTTCGCGTAGTCGGTCTCGATGGGGATGCCGTAGTCCGTGAACAGCGGCGTCAGCTGGTTCACCATGCCGATGACGAACGCGCCGAGCATCGCGCCGTAGACGCTGCCGATGCCGCCGAGGATGACCGCGGCGAACACCACGAGCAGGAGGTTGAACCCCATCCGCGGGCTGAGCTGGTTGTACAGCCCGAGGAACACGCCGCCCGCGCCGGCGAGACCCGCGCCGATGACCCACATCGACGTGATGACGCGGTCGGTGCGGATGCCCGATATCTTCGCGAGTTCCTCGTTGTCGGCGGTGGCGCGCATCTTCCGGCCGAGCGTCGTGTACTGGAGGACGACGTGGAGCGCGACCACGAGCACCGCGGCGACGATGACGATGGCGAGTTCGTGGAGGGTGATCGTCACCCCGATCGCGTCCTCGATGAAGCCGACCGGCCGGAGGATGGTGATGTCGAACTCCCTGAAGTCGGTGCCGAACTGCGTCTGGACGCCCGCCCGGTAGACGAATGCCACCCCGATGCTCGTGATGAGCATCCCGATGGAGTCCGTGTCGAGTGGCTTGTAGATCACGTAGTGCGTGGCGACGGCGACGACGGCAGCGACGACCATGCCCGCCAGCAGCGCGAGGTAGAACCCCATCGGGAGCGCGAGCAGTTCGGGGCCCGCGGCACCGATGGCGCCCAGTGTGACGAGGCCGGTGTACGCGCCGATGGTCATCGTGTCCCCGTGGGCGAAGTTCGCGAAGTTCGCGATGCTGTACACGAGCGAGAGACCGATGGCTCCCAGCACGATGATGCTGCTGAAGACCAGCCCGTTCGCCAGGTAGTTGAGAAGTTGAGACATGTGGTCGAGTCGAGTTACTCCGCGGAGACGAAGTTCGTGGACTCGTACTCGTGGTCCGTGACGGTGAACACCTGGAGGTACGCGACGGGGTCACCGTTCTCGTCGAAGTCGATGGGGCCGCTCACGCCCTGGTAGTCGACGTCGCTCGCGTCGCCGTCGGAGAGGACGTCGCTGGCCTCCTCGAAGGTGAACACCTCCTGGCCGGACGGCCGCGTGACCTCCCGGACCGTGTCGGTGAGCGCACTCCCGGTGAACTCGTCGGCAGCCTGGATCGCCAGCGCGGCGTTGACGACGCAGTCGTACGTGTACGCCGACCACGCCGTCGGGGCTTCCCCGTACTCGTCCTCGAACTGGGAGGCGAACGCCTGGTAGTTCTCCTGGTCGACGGCCGCGCTCGGTGCGACGATCTTCATCCCTTCGAGGCTCCCTTCGGGCGTGTTGTTGAGCACGTCGGTCCCCTTCACCGAGTCCGCACCGTAGAACGCCGCCTGCTCGTTGACGCCGCTGCTGTACGCCTCCTGGGCCATCGTGGTGAACTCCGGCTGGTAGGTGATGAACAGCCACGCGCCGGCGTCCTCGTTGGACATCTGGTCGATGACGCTGCTGTACGACGACTCGCCCTGGTTGTGCGAGGAGTTGTAGACGATCTCGCCGTCGTAGGCCTCGACGAAGGCGTCGGCGATACCGGAGCCGTAGTCGTTGTTGATCCACGTGACGGCGACCGAGTCGTGGCCGTCCTCGCTGATGATGTCCGCGAGCGCGCTGGACTGCGTCCGACCGGTCGGCGACATCCGGAGCAGTCCCGGGTAGTCGGTGAGCTGCGGGCTCGTGGAGTTCTGCGAGAGCTGGACGACGTCCGTGTTCTGGATGACGCTCTGGTAGATGGCGAGCGTGACCCCGGAGCCGACGGCCCCGATGAGGAACGGCACCTCGTCCTGGTTGACGAGCTTCTGGGCGGCGCTCACGCCCGCCTGCTGCTCGCTCTGGGAGTCCTCGACGGTGATCTCGAGGTCTCGTCCGTCGATGCCGACGTCGTTGACGTCGGTGAGTGCGAGGTTCATCCCCCGCTCGTTGCGCTGGCCGAACGCGGACAGCGACCCCGTCCGCGAGTCGACCATCCCGATGGTGTACGGGCCGCTGGACCCGCCACCGCCGAGGTCGATGCAGCCCGCAGTCGCGACGAGGCCGGCGCCCCCGACCCCCTTCAGAACGTCTCGACGATTGAGTCCCCGCCATTTCTCTGCCATGGTGTACTCTATCTTGGGGTTTGCTACCATATACGATTTA
The DNA here is from genome assembly GCF_021249345.1 of Halobacterium wangiae. Classification (NCBI taxonomy): domain Archaea; kingdom Methanobacteriati; phylum Methanobacteriota; class Halobacteria; order Halobacteriales; family Halobacteriaceae; genus Halobacterium; species Halobacterium wangiae. The sequence goes on from NZ_CP089588.1 coordinate 1,980,475, forward strand.
CCCCTCTGGCGCGGAATTTTCTGCGGACTTCACGCTTCGGAGAGAGGTCCGGGAGGCACGAAGAGGCGACTGTCAGCCTCCCTGCTCCGGGATACCTGACAGGTGTATCGGACTCGTGACCACCGGGGTTCGCCCCCCGCTGCGGGCCGTGCCGAAAGTCAAAGCCCTTTACGTCGGGGTGCCCTACGTCTGCCCAACGAAACCATGCAGGGTCAGAACCAGCAGCAGGCCTACGACCGAGGAATCACGATCTTCTCCCCGGACGGCCGGCTCTACCAGGTCGAGTACGCGCGGGAGGCTGTCAAGCGCGGCACCGCGAGCATCGGCGTCCGCACGAACGACGGCGTCGTCCTCCTCGTGGACAAGCGCACGCGCTCCCCACTCCTCGAGGGGTCCAGCGTCGAGAAGCTCCACAAGGTTGACGACCACGTCGGCGCGGCGAGCGCGGGCCACGTCGCCGACGCCCGCCAGCTCATCGACTTCGCGCGCCAGCAGTCCCAGGTCGAGCGCGTCCGCTACGACGAACCCATCGGCGTGCGCACGCTGACCAAGGAGGTCACCGACCACATCCAGCAGTACACGCAGGTCGGCGGCGCGCGTCCGTTCGGCGTCGCGCTCCTCATCGCGGGCGTCTCCGACGGCGAACCCCGCCTCTTCGAGACTGACCCCTCCGGCACCTCCAACGAGTGGAAGGCCGTCGCCATCGGTTCGGACCGGTCGGCCATCCAGGAGTACCTCGAGGACGAGTACGACGCCGACCTCACCGTCGACGACGGCATCGACCTTGCGCTGCGCGCGCTCAACGAGGGCCGCGAGGGTGCACTCGAGGGCGAGGGCGTCGGCATCGCGGTCGTGGACGCCGAGACCGCGACCTACCGCGAACTCGACGCCGAGGAAGCCGAAGCCCACATCGAGGAACTCGACATCGAGTAACCCGCCGACCAGTTCTCCGTTCGTTCGCAACCGCTTCTCCGCAGGTAGCCTGGAGAGACGACCGACGGTTTCGTCTCTGGACGCCGACGACGGCTGCGCGTACAGGCGTCCGATGACCGCACACTCCGGCGTCGGGTTCGCTGGTAGTAGTGCTTATCCGAGTGCATCACGTACAATTCTGTATGAGTTCATCCACAGAGAAGCGAAAACCGATCCGTGCCGCCGACGGCGCGGAACTCCGAGAGGTACTCGAAGCCCACGACCGCGTGCTCGTCGAGTTCTACACGAAGGGCTGTGCGATGTGCCAGGCCATCGAGCCGGTGCTCGGCAACGTCGCCCGGCAGACTGGAATCACGGTCGTGATGGTCAACCCCGGCGACGACGTCGAACTCGTCGACGAGTGGTCGATCCGGAGCGCGCCGACGCTCGTCCTCGTTGAGGACGGCGAGGAGGTCGCCCGACTCGCGGAGGGGTTCCAGGGCGGCGACGCCATCGAGGCGTTCCTCGACGAACACGCGAACTGACCGTCCTGCTGTCTGTTCTCTTCAGTCCGCGCCAGCGTCCGCCTCGGGCACGTCGCGGTCGGTGAACCCGGGGAGGTGTGGGTCGCGCTCGGGGTTGCGGCCGAACGCCGGCAGGCCGCCCGCGAGCTGGTCGGTGAGGACGCGGCGGAGCCGGTTCAGACTCGTCTTGTCGAGGTCGTAGCGGTCGGCGAGACGCTGGAACGCCGGCTCCTCGGTCACGTCGTGGCGCTTGTACTGCTCGAAGAGGTCCTCGAGGCGCTCGGAGGAGACGCTGCCCGCGTCCAGGTCGTCGAGCCCGAAGTAGCGCCGCCGGTCGACGTCCACGACGTGGCGGATGACCACGAGCGCCACCTTCTCGATGGCGCGCTGGCTCCCGAACTCCGTGAGGTCGATCTCGCCCATCACGCCGAGGGCGACGTCGCGCTGCCACGGCGTCACGTCCACCGCGTTGCACAGCGCCTGCGTCGTCCGCAGGCGGTCGAGGTAGTGCGCCCGCCGGCTGTGGCCCTCGGTAGCCGTGTGGCGCTCGTCGTGGAGGCGACGGACGCTCTCCGAGAGGTCGGCCTCTGGCGACTCGGCGCGCCCGATTACCGTCGCGCTCGGTGAGACGACGCCCCACTTCCGGACGGTCGTGTCGCGCTGTGCCTCCGTGCGGGACAGCGCGCCCGCTCCGGGCCGGTGTTCGACGCGTCGGTCGCCGTCGCTGGCCGACTCCCACCGGACTGACGTCCCGGAGCCTGCTCGCATGTCGTCATCGTCCGGGCTGCCTACTGTTAAACTCTCGGTCGGAGCCGTCGTTTGTGGATCAGAGCCGCCGCTCGTCGGTCGGAGCAGCGCCCGCAGAAGTCCTTCGTATCTACTCCTTGTCGCCAGAAGCACTTAAAGGAGGGTCGGGGCGGCCGACACTCTCGGCGGGAGTGGGACGGAAAATCCTCAACGACCGGCGACAGGGCCGTCGCTGGGACGTCGAAACACCCCGAGAAGCTCTTCGTATCTACATCTTGTCGCCAGAAGCACTTAAAGCGACGAGCGGGGCGTCGTCGCCACCCCCACGAGGAGTCACAGCGCAGTGGCTATCGAACGCGCGTAGCACTCGCAGAAGTCCTTCGTATCTACACCTTGTCGCCAGAGGCACTTAAAGAACGGACGGGGATACGGCTCCCCCTACTCCGTGCCTTCGACCAGCCGCCGGAGCTGTGCCGGCGGGACGGCGCCGCGGGCGGCGTAGCCGTCGTACGCGAACGTCGGTACGCCAGTGACGCCGGCTTCTCTCGCCTCGGCGAACTGCGCCTCAAGGCGTTCACGCCACTCCTCGTCGGCCACGACGGAACGAATCCTCTCGGGGTCGAGGCCGACGTCCTCGGCGACGTCTGCGAGCACGTCCACGTCGCCGATGTCGCGGGCGTCCTCCCAGAGCGCCTCGAGGAGCGCGACGTCGAAGTCGAGCCACTGGTCGGGGTGCTCCTGTTTCACGTAGAACGACGCCACCTGCGCGTCCAGGGAGTCGACGTCCCGCGAGAGGTCGAGGCTCATCTCGTCGGCGCCGTACTGCTCCTTCAGACGCTGGACGTTCTGTTTCGCCTGCTCGAAGTACGCCTCGTCCTTCCCGTCGTCGGCGTCGTGGTCGATTTCGCCGTCCGGCCCGCGCTTGCCCGCGCGCAGGTCGAAGGGGCGCCAGTCGATCTCGAGGCGGTCCTCGCGGTTCTCCTGGTACTCCGCGAGGGACTGCCGCCCGAGGTAACAGAACGGGCAGACGTAGTCCGAGTAGACGGTGATCTCGTTGGTTTCGCTCATGGACGCCCCTTGTCGCTCCGACGCGAAAAGCGACAGGCTAGCGGGGAATCGCTCCGGTGGTAGCCGACGTCGGCGAGCGCGTCCGCGTCGTCGATACTGACCGGCAAATATGTCGTTGGTGGCTGGAAGGGTAGCAAGATGGCATTCGGGGGCTGGTTTAGCTGCCGGCGGCAAGGTGCGCCTACACGGTCACTCCCTCACCGAACGGAATCCGGTAATACCCAACACTTTTCTCTCGTCGTACTCATGCACATCGCATGCACGAACAGGACACTTTCCGGGTGAAGTCAACGGTGACGACTGTCCAGGTTATCGACGCACTGATCGTGCTCGATCGCCCCAGAGTTGCCGACATCGCGGTCCATCTCGACATCCCGAAGAGCACTGCGCACGACCACCTGAGCACGCTCATCGGCTTAGGACTCGTCGTCAAGGAGCCTGACGGGTACCGACTGGGTGCCCGCTTCCTCGAGTACGGCGGCTACGTACGCGACCAGATGGCGGTGTACCGTGCCGCCCGTCCGGTCGTCGACCGACTCGCCGAGGACACCGGTGAACGCGCGAACCTGCTGATCGAGGAGCGGGGGCTCGGTGTCTATCTCTACGAAGCGGAGGGCAGGTATCCGATTGAGCTCGATACTCGCCCTGGGAAGCGAGTACCCCTTCAGACTACCGCGTCCGGGAAGGCTATCATCGCACACCTTCCCCGGAGCCGTACCACCGAGATAATCGACGAGCATGGCCTCCCGGAGGTTACTGGGAAGACTATCACAGAGCGGGACGAACTGTTCACAGAACTTGAACAGATCCAGGATCAGGGGTACGCCATCGACGATGGAGAGCGCGTCAAAGGGGTCCGGTGTGTCGCCGCACCGATTCTCGACCACGACGACAAGGTCGCCGGTGCTGTCAGCGTCTCTCTACCAGAAACCAGAGCGTCCGAGCACCCCGTCGCGAACGAGATTGTGCGTCGCGTCCTCGGTGCCGCAGAAGGTATCAAGGCGACTATGGCGCGTTCGTAGTGTCGCTGTCCCAACGGTAACACCTCCCTCGTTGACGGGGGAGAATGGTTCCGGCTATACCGGATAGAAATGTGGTGGATATATGATGTGCGTAATCTAGTCGTGAAAATGCAATCGGGCTCCAGTAACGGCATACATGGTGGCCTCCAGCTCACCTCCAAAATAGTGCTTGGATGGAATTGACGGATAAGATGGATGCCCGAATACAGTGGCTAGCCATAAGTCAGTTTACGATCGCTTCACGGGTCTGCTTGTCTCGTTGGGATGGGGGTTCGTGTTATATTGGTGGCTCTGGGGAATCGATCTATTGAATCCGATATTGTCGGATTCTGGCCGTCCCCTATCTGCTGGCTGTGATAGCGCGGTCTCGGCAAACACCGTAACCAATCGTCATCAGCAGTACCGTTCACGGCCCGGCTATCGTCGACTCCTGCGCCGCCCGTTACTGGTCGTCTGGACCATCGTACAGTGCCCCCATTTCGGCGGCGGTTCGTAGCTCGATTACTGCGACCGACTGTCGTCGAGAGCGCGCAAATCTGGGCGCGACACTGTGGTATCACCACTAAGATAACAGGGGTACTTCTGTTATTCTCGGTGGGGCCGGTATCGATTTCACCGGCTGGAATGTTCCACTAGCAGTCCGAACAGGGGGACGGAGGCTGACCAGACATTGTTTCTCTGGTCCTGGCACGGTACTGCTGGGAGTTGGTCCTATTTGACCTTCATCCCCGAGGTGAGCTGTTGAATACAACAGCAACAACTTTCAACACCTTCTCCCTATGCTACGCTATGCCAAACTCGGGCGAGAACAGCTCGACACGAACGGTCGATGCGGTCGGACGGACGATCGACATATTCGAAGCCCTCCACGAACTCGAGGGAGGGACGGTGACGGAACTGGCCGACCATCTCGGCTACTCGAAAAGCTCCGTACATGCGTATCTGACCAGTCTCGAGGAGCGTGAGTTCGTCACCAAGGAGGGCTACTTCTACCGGCCGAGTTACCGGTTCATCACGATAGCCGAACGCCTCCGTCGATCGCACTACGACATCTACAGGTTCGGGCGGGAGGCGGCCAAGCGACTCGCGGAAGAGACCGGCGAGTTCGTCCAGATAATGGTCGAGGAGTACGAGATGGGCATCCACATCTTCACGGCGTCGGGGAAGAAGGGCGTGTACGCAGACAAGTACCCGGTCGGGCGGCCATGTCCGCTTCACTGCAACGCTGCAGGGAAGGCGATCCTCGCCACCCTTCCGGAGCGGAAACTGCAGCGCATCGTATTCCAGAACAACCTGCCTGCGATCACCGAGAACACCATCACTGACCCTGACGAACTGCTGCGGGAACTGGAGGCGATCCAGGAGACTGGTGTCGCGTTCAGCACGGAGGAAGCTGTCATCGGGATGCGTGGCATCGCGTCACCCGTCGTCGGACCATCCGGGGAGCCTCTCGGGTCGGTCAACATTTCTGGGCCGGTCAGCCAGTTCGACAAGGAACGGTTCCGGGAGACCCTCCCCGAGAAGGTGGTCGAGTGCTCGAACTTCATCGAGGTTGAGGTAATGAACGAACGCGGATACGATGACTGACCAGGGTCGACAGCAGCTCTCTACCACCGAGTTGGCAGCCTTGCTTCCACCTTCTCTCCGATAGAGTATACGTCCGTAGAGGAACGTCTACGCGGTACTCGTCCGAGTGGTTCTGATTCGCCCCTGCCGGTGGAACGCTGTTCTATTCCCGTGACGTACACGGCCCCGACTACTGTCACTCTGGGACTTCTGTGATCTCCTCAAACTGATTCACCGCCTGGGATTACAGCACTATGTCTGTAAGGCTTTGGTGGCGAGGGCTCGGGCTCGCAATACGCCAATAGGCCGTTCTCCTCTCACGAACGGAGCTCTGCGGCCCGCGACCTCTCGACCGGAGCTTCAGCACTGTTCGCGGGGTATACGGGGGAATAGGGGGTATTCGACTATTCTCCTCGACCATCGGTGTTCGCCCCATGCGAACGGAGGGCACACGTCTCGGAGGCGATGAGTTCTCCTCGAATCTTCCCTGTGCCAGGATTTCCTCGAACTTGCAGGGACTCACTTTTGAACCCCTGAGCGGTGATTTTTCGGCTCTCGCGAACGCCCCAGTCGATGGGGTGGTGGTCTCCTCGACGCGGAACTCAGGTTAAGCATAGCCTTCTCGTGGCGGGATTTCGACTCCAGGTCACGCTACTCAGTATCACTCCAGAACAGTTGACAATATTACAAAAATAGTTAACTGTGCTTGATACGGTTTAACGTGTGATGACTGCTCAAAACGAGGAGATTCCAGATTCTCGTGGCAGTGACGCCACGGAAGTCGAAACCTCGACCGAAGACGTCGCTGTTCGACTCCAGAACATCCGGAAGACGTTCAACGACGGCCAGATTGTCGCGTGTGAAGACTTCAATCTCGACATCGCGGAGGACGAACTCGTCGTCTTCCTCGGCCCGTCCGGCTGTGGGAAGACGACGACGTTGCGGATGATCTCTGGCCTCGAACAGCCCGACTCCGGGTCGATATTCATCGAGGGCCAGAACGTCATCGGGAAGGCCCCGAAGGACCGGAACCTTGCGTTCGTCTTCCAGAGCATCGCACTCTACCCCCACATGTCCGTCCGAAAGAACATGCGGTTCGGACTGGACATGAAGAGCGACCTCTCGAAGGCAGAGAAGAACGAACGCGTCGAGGAGGCCGCCGAGTTGCTCGGCCTAGAGGGCATGTTAGACCGGAAACCGTCCGAACTGTCCGGGGGGCAGCAACAGCGCGTGAGTCTCGGCCGCGCAATGGTCATCGAACCTGCCGCGTTCCTGCTCGACGAACCGTTCTCAGCGCTAGACGCCAACCTCCGGGACCAGATGCGCGTCGAGGTCAAGAAACTTCAGCGACGCCTCAGCACTGCGATGGTGTTCGTCACACACGATCAGGAGGAGGCGATGACGCTGGGGGACAAGATCGTTATATTGAACTCCGGCCGCATCCAGCAGGTCGGCTCCGCCCACGACATCTACAACGACCCCGCCAACCAGTTCGTCGCCCAGTTCATCGGCTCCCCCTCGACGAACGTGTTCGAGGCGACAGTCGTGGCCGACGGCGACGGGTTCGCCGTGGAGACCGATTTCTTCACCATCTCCCTCCCCGACGAGCGGGTGGCCGGCGCCGACCTCACTGACGGACAGGCGGTCACCATCGGTGTGCGCCCGGAGTACATGGAACTCAACAGCAGCGCCTCGAAGTTCTCCGCGGAAGTCTCCGTCGTCGAACCCCGTGGGGACACCGACGCGGTCTACCTGATGGTCGACGACGAGGAGATCCGGGCCATCACGTCGCAGGGCGAAATCGACGAGGACGTCGAATCGGTCTCGGTGGACGTGCAATCCGAGAACGTCTGGGTGTTCGACTCGGTTTCCGGGGACCGCCTGCTGTAGTGACACCTCGAGACAGGCTGCTGCAGAGGGACTGCTGCCCGCCGTGAGCGTCTCCGTCGCGAAGAGCCATCCGCAGTCACCACTCTACGCTAGGGCCGAGCAGACGTCTGAGCACTGGCTCCTCGAACGCGGTGGCGTCGACCGGAACGAGCGACCGTGCTGGACAGGAACCGTCAGCCAACCACCCTGCAAGACAGCCCGAAGAGCAGTTCGATGCGCTCTCCGGCCACCGGAGACGGCTGTGTCGTCTCCCCCACCGGAGTATTTTTGATGGTCGATTTCGTGGGTAACGATGATGTCAGCCAGATTTGACCGCGCCAAACAGTACACGAAGGTATCGATCTCGGTCGTCGGTTACGGGTTGCTGACTCTGTTCATGCTGCTTCTCACCTACTTGACCTACAGGTACGGTGGCGGGTTCGCGGACTGGAAGTCGGTCGTCACCATCCTGTCGCTGGCGATGATCGCCTTCATCACCGGGTGGTTCGCCGTGACCAGCTGGCGCGACCGGTAGCTCCTCGACTGCGAACAGGGCGCGGTCAATCGCTGAGCGTCTTCGCCCACTGCACTCGTGGGGGCGGTCACGAACGCGGTGAACCAGACAGCCAGTCCGGACGAATGGCGAAGTTCGTTCTGGTGCGGAGCGGTCGACGCTAGCGAACAGAGATTCGGCCTCGACGACTGGCGCATTTCTCGGGGCGGTAGCTAGACGCACAGGGAGACCCCTCCTTGTTGCTGGTGGGGTTCCTCTAGCGGTCGTCGGTGCTGTCCAGGACTCGGATCCAGAGAAGAACAGAACGTGCCCGGCCGTTCGGTGCCTACTCGGAGACCTCGAACGACTCGGAGAGGGACTTGCGCGCCAGGAGGTACAGCACGGTCGGCGGAGTCCCGATGATGAGCGTCTCGCCCATGATCAGTCCCCACGGGACTGACGCCGAGGTTCCGTGGATCGTCAGGTAGAGGCCAACCACGGCGGGCCGCGGGCCGGTGCCGTCGGTCAGCATGCTGCCCATGAGGAAGTCGTTCCACGCGACCAGGAACGACAGGAACGCGACGGCGATGATCGCGGGCATGGCTAGCGGCAGGATGACACGTCGGAACGCGCTGAACTGCGTGCAGCCGTAGATGCGCGCCGACTCCTCCAGGTTGAGGGGGAGCTTTGCGAAGTAGTCCCTGAGCACCCAGATGGCGAACGGGGCGACGAAGATCTGGTACGCGATCCACATGCCGGGGACGGTGTTGTACAGCCCCAGGGTGAACCAGCTCTCCGCGATCGGGATGATTAGCAGGACGAAGGGGAACATGATGATCAGCAACACGAGGTAGAACATCGTGGACTTCCCCTTGAAGTCCAGCCGCCCGAAGACGTAGGCGCTGGGGATGACGATGATCAGGGAGACGAGCATCGTTCCCGAGGAGATTAGCACGCTGTTCCACAGGAGGTCCCCGACACGACTGAAGGACGTCTCCAGCGTCGTAAGCGTCAGCGACGACGGGATGAGCTGGACGGTCCAGAGCTGGTCCGACGGTCGGAAGACCACCGACAGCATGTAGAGGAACGGCAGCACGCACAGCACCGCGATGCCTATCCCGAGCCCGTAGGTGAGGAACGTGAGCGCCTGGTCGGTGAACGACCGCTGGGAGTTGCTGGTGCCGAAGTTCATAGCTGGTCACCCTCCGACTTCTCGAAGTACCTGATGAACAGGACGATGAACGCGAGCACCAGCAGCAGGAAGATGATACCCACGGCGAACGCCTCGCCGAGGTTACCGTCGCTGAACGCCGACCGGTAGAGGAGCAACGAGAGCGGGGAGGTCTGGTAGCCGGGCCCCCCACCAGTCATCTGCAGTGGCTGGGAAACCTTCGTCAGGTTCCAGACCAGACGGAGCGTGACCACCACGAAGATGGACGTCTTCAGCTGCGGGAGAGTCACGTGCCGGAAGGTCTGCCACCTGCTCGCGCCGTAGACGCGAGCACTCTCGTAGTACTCGTCCGGGATGCTCACCAGCGTCGCGAACAGGATGAGGAACATGAACGGCCAGAACGTCCACGCGTTGACGAGCGTGACGACCAGCAGCGCCATGTCCCCCTTCGTGCTCCAGTAGATGGGGTTCTGCAGAATCCCCCAGTCGGTGAGGAGGGTGAAGACCGGGCCGAGATTCGGCTTCAGCAGGAACACCCACAACGTCCCCGTTGCGACCGGTGGCATCGTGTACGGGAGCAGGTACATCCCGCTGAACAGGCTCTTGAACTTGATCTTGTTGACGATCAGCGCCGCAGTCAGCGCCAGTCCCAGCTGAATCACTGTCGCGAAGCCGTAGATGACTGTCGCCTTCAACGAAACGTAGAATCGCTCCGACGTCAACAGGTTAGAGTAGTTCTCTAGCCCGACGAAGGTGGGTGCGGTGAACCCGAGCGGCCAGTTGTGCAGACTCATCCAGATCCCCTGCAGGAACGGGACCCAGACGATGAAGATCAGGAACACCATCAGCGGTGCTAGGAAGATGTACGCCAGGCGGTCTTCGACCGAGTCGGGTACGAAGCCGAGATCTGGTAGTCGTTTCCTGTAATCTATTGAGCTCATTGGGGGTGGTGGGACTTGGGGAATCGATTGATTGCTGGATTACGTTCTCGCGGACCAGTAGTCGTCGAGCACGGAGTTACCGGCCTCGGCGCCCCTCGTACAGACCTCTTCGGGGGTCAACTCGCCGTTGTACCCCTGCCCCATGAGCGAACCCATGTCAGAGGACGCGGAGAGGTACGTCGGGTGCGAGGTGTGGACACCCCGGGATTCCTCGCCGACCATTCTGGTGAGCGTCTCGAAGGCCTTCGACGCGTCGTTGTACGGGAGCTGTTCGGCGTTCTGGTCCCAGAGGTCGCGGCGCACTGGGACGAACCCGGTGTCCTGGAACAGCGACGTCTGGACCTGCTCCTCGAACCACATCTCTGCGAGCTTCACGGCCAGCTCCTGTTTCGTCTGCCACTTCTCTTCGCTGACGCCGTCGGGCTTCGAGGTGATCGCGAGCCCGTACGTGAGCATCGCGTTGTTCACGCCGGAGGGCTCGCTCCACAGCGAGCCGTACCGGATGTCGCCGGCCTCCATGAGCTCCGGGGCGGTGTCGTGGTAGGTCGGGTAGTTCATCGGCTCGATGGGGCTCATGCTCACCTGCCCCTGGGTCAGAAGCGGGACCGTGTCCTCGTCGGGGATCGACGGCGTCTGTGGCCCGGAAACCTCGTGTTCCCGGTACAGCGCGATGGTGTCGGCCACGACCTGCTTCCAGGTCTCCGTGTCGTAGTTCACCGAGCGGTAGTCCTCTGCAAAGTAGCCGGCCTCGCCCTTGTCCGCACCCAGCGCGTTGGTGTACGGCTCGATGAAGGTGTACCAGTCGAACGGGTGGCCGTGGAGTTGGAACCCGTAGTCGCCGGGACCGTCCTCCTGGAGCGTCGTCGCGATCTCCACGAGGTGGTCGTAGTCCTTCGGCGGGAAGTCCGAGTCGGGGTCGAGTCCGGCTTCCCGCATGTGGTCGGCGCGGACCTGGACGGGGTCCTGTGGGACGAGGCCGACCGGGAACGTGTACGTGTTCCGTTCGATGTTCGGGTGGTTGGACATCCATGCGGTCGCCTCGTTGACGGGCCCGTCGAGCATCCACTGGAGTCCGTTCTGGACGTTACTGCTCATCTGGTCGCTCCAGTTCTCGAAGGGCTCGATGTAGCCGCCCTCCTCGAAGCGACCGGCGACGATCTGGTCGCCGGTGAAGATGACCGGGTACTCGCCCTCCTCGAACCGCGTGATCCACTCCGAACCGGCCATCTGGCCGAACCCGGAGAGGTTCAGTTCGACGTTGACGTCGTGTTCGTCCTCGAACCGCGAGACGAGGTTCTCCACCGTCTCCCTGGCGGACTGTGACTGGACGTTGAACGTGTCCCAGTACTTGATGGTGGTCTTGCCCGAGCCGCCACCACCCAGACCGAAACAGCCCGCGAGTCCAGTTGCGGCGATTGTTCCACCAGCAGCTTTCAGGTAGTCCCGTCTCTTCGGGTGGCGCTTGCTGTCTTCCAGCATGGTATGCGAGAAGAAATCAGTGCGTATATAATTTTGGGTGATTCTACACGTCCTGCCGTACTCGCGTCGTTTCGTAGGGGAACTGAAATGACCGAGAACGAGGGTATCGGGTGTTCGTCGCTCTCCACGTCCCTCACCCCTGGCCACATGGCATCTCCTCGTTCGGTTCGCCTCCGTCGTTGCCGAGTTCGCCGGACGTAGCTCAGTCCAACTCCAGATCCGTCCCGGGACCGACGCGCGTTCCACCCTCGACGGCCACTACCCTGAACGAAACGGACGTCTGGGAGCCACAGCCGTCGTTCACGAACTCCGTCCACGTGTCGCCGACGACCACCGACCCCTCGTGGACGCGCTGGAGGTACCGGCTGAACGTGGGGTCGGTCACGGCGTCTCTGACGTGTTCGGTGTCCGGGTCGACGGCGACCCGTACGGCGTCCGCGTCGCCGCTGTCGGGGGCCTGGCGATCAGTCATCTCTGGTGTCCTCCGGGAGGGTTCCCAGGCGGTCCTCGGCTCGCGCCTGGAGTCTCGCGCGAGCTACCTTCTCCGTTCCCGTCAGCGGGTACTCCTCGACGAAGAAGACGTGCCGCGGGTGGGCCGCCGCCGGTCCATGTTCGATGGCGAACTGCTTCAGCTCCGCCTCGGTCACCTCACCGTCGGGGACGACGAACGCTACCGGCACCTCGCCCTTCACACGGTGGGGGACCGGAACGACGACCGCTTCGGAGACTGCCTCGTGGCGCTCCAGCCGTTCCTCTACGGTCACCGGGTAGATGTTCTCGCCGCCGACGATGAGCATGTCGTCCAGGCGGCCGACGACGTAGTGGTAGTCGTCCTCGTCGCGCCACATCACGTCGCCAGTGTGGAGGAACCGCTTCCCGTCGCGCTCCTCGAAGCGTTCGGCGCTCACCTCCGGGAGGTCGTGGTATCGGGCCACCCCGGGGCTCGCGACGAGCAACTCGCCAGACTCGCCGGGCGGCAGCTCCTCGCCGGTCTCGGGGTCGACGACCCTGGCGTCGACCTCCGGGAGCGGGATGCCCGCGCTCCCGTGTCTCTTCGGCCCCCACCGAGGGGTCATCGTTATCATGGGGCCGCCCTCGGTCAACCCGTACCCCTCGGTGAGGGGTGCACCGAACACCGACTCGAACTCGTCGTAGAGGCTGCCCGAAACGGCATCACTCCCTGTGCTGCCGACCTCGACGGAGGACACGTCGTGTACCTCGAGCGCGTCCTCCGCCTCGACGAGGTAGTGGTAGATTGCGGGGACGCCCGTGAGGTACGTGACGTCGTGCGCGTCGATGGCCGCTATGGCCGCCGCGGCGTCGAACGACCGCATCACGACGACGGTGCCGCCGCCGAGCAGCGTGGTCTTCAGGTTCAGCATCGCGTTCTTGTGGTACAGCGGCGTCGCGGTGAGCGTGACGTCCTGCTCGTCCATGAGGTTCACCTGCGCGAACCGCCTGGCGTTCCAGTACGCGCCGCCGTGCGAGAGCACGATCCCCTTCGGGACGCCGGTCGAACCGCTCGAGTACGGCTGGAGGGCCGGGTCGTCGAACGCCACCTCCACGGGGTCGAGCGTCGGTGACACCTCGTCCACGCGCGCCTCGAAATCGACGGTTCGGACGCCGTCGACGCCCTCGCTCCCGCCGTACGTCCCCAACACCGCCACGCTCTCACACTCGCTCGCAGCGTCGGCAGCGACCGACCGGGCGTTGTCGTCCCTGCCCGCCACCACAACCCGCGACCCGCTATCGGCGACGACGTGGCGGACGGTCTCCACGGACGATCGCACGTTGACGGGGACCGGCACGAAGCCGGCCCGCATCGCCCCGAAGAACACCGCGACGAGTTCCGGCCCGTTCTCGAAGCAGAGCGCGACGCGGTCACCCCGCTCGACGCCGAGTTCGCGGACCGCGTTCCCAGCACGAGCGATGGCGTCGGCGAGTTCGCCGTACGTCACCGTCTCCTCGGACTCGGGAACGACGAGTGCCGTACTATCGGGTGCGATAGCGGCGCGGTCGTCGTGTAACGTTCCGAGGTTGCGGGCCCACGCTGACTCGTCGTGCATCTTGCTCCCCACTCCTCGTTCGAGTGGCAAAAAGTCCCCGGGTGGGTCGGGATTTAGGTGGGACGACTGCGAGGTAGTAGCCGTCATGCGCGGAATCACGACAGATCGAACTGACGACGGTGTGCGCACCATCGCGCTCGACCGACCTGAGAAACTGAACGCGCTCGACGCCGCGACGCTGCGGAATCTCGCGTCCGCGGTCGCGGACGCCGACGAACAGGTGGTCGTCGTGGAAGGCCGTGGTCGCGCGTTTTGCGCGGGGGCTGACCTCGAGGAGGCGGGTGAAGAGGGCGAGGACATCGATGCCTACCAGGATGTGACGCGGGCCGTGCGGCGTCATTCGGGCGTCGTCGTCGGGAAACTCCACGGCCACGTCATCGGCGGCGGCCTCGAACTGGCGCTCGCGTTCGACCTCCGGTACGCCGCCGCGGACACGACGTTCCAGTTCCCGGAGGTCACCCTCGGCGCAGTGGTGTCGAACGGCGCGACGCGGCTCCTCCCGCTCGTCGTCGGCGACGGGTTCGCCCGCGAGATGGTGCTCACTGGCCGGCCGGTCGACGCCGAGGAGGCCCTCGACCACGGACTCGTGGCCGCAGTCCACTCTGCGGAAGACTTGGACGAGGCCGTCGCGGACGTCGCTCGGCGGATCGCCGACAACCCCGCCGTGGGCGTGGCGTTGAACAAGCGCGGCCTGAACCGGGCGTTCCCGGTCGAGAACGCGCTGGCGGTAGAGCGTGACCTCCACCGCGAGCACGAGGCGCGGGGCGCTAGCGTGGACACCAGCCTCGACTGACGGGGTGGGGGATGCCAACCTATATCACGATTGCGGGCGACGAAGCAGACACCACACATGAGCACGCACACCCAGCGTAGCGGCGACCGCTACTTCGAAGACGTCGAACTGGGGGAGGAGCGGACCGTTGCGGACGCGCGGACCATCACTGAGACGGACATCGTGAACTACGCCGGCGTCAGTGGGGACTTCGGCGACATCCACGTCAGCGAGGAAGCGGCGAAGGAGACGGGGTTCGGGCAGCGGATTGCCCCCGGCAACATGGTCCACGCCATCGCGGAGACCATCGGCATCGACTGGGCGGTGGAGGCGTTCAGCTACGGGCACGACAACATCCGGTTCGTGAACCCGGTGTTCATCGGCGACACCATCACCGTTCACACCGAGGTCGTGGCGGTCGAGGACTACGACGACGAGTTCGGCCGGGTCGTGAACAAGTACACAGTGACGAACCAGCGCGACGAGACCGTACTCGTAGACGAGCACATCCTGCTCGTGAAGCGACGGAACGCGGGTGAGTAGCGATGGAGTACACGACGCTGGGCGACACCGGCATGACAGTCAGCCGCATCTGCCTGGGCTGCATGAGCTTCGGCACGGGCCGGGAGTGGACGCTCGACGAGGCGGAGTCCCGGGAGATCATCGAGCGCGCCATCGACCTCGGCGTGAACTTCTTCGACACCGCGAACGTCTACTCGAACGGCGAGTCCGAGCGCATTCTCGGGAACGTGCTCGCGGACTACGACCGCGACGAGCAGGTCGTCGCGACGAAGGTGTTCGGCGACATGAACCCCGACGACCCGAACGCGAGCGGGGTGTCCCGGAAGGCTATCGAGCAGGAGCTCGACGCTTCGCTGGAGCGTCTCGGGATGGAGGCGGTCGACCTCTATCAGACCCACCGCTGGGACTACGACACGCCGATCGAGCAGACGCTCGCGGCGCTCGACGACGCCGTCCGCCGGGGAAAGGTGCGCTACATCGGGACGTCCTCGCAGTGGGCCCGCCAGTTCGCCGAAGCGCTGCACACCAGTGACCTGCTGGGTTACGAGCGCTTCGTCACGATGCAGAACCACTACAACCTCGTCTACCGCGAGGAAGAGCGAGAGATGCTGCCGCTGTGTGAGCGCGAGGGAATCGGCGTGATGCCGTGGTCGCCGCTCGCCCGCGGCTACCTCACCCGCCCCGACGAGGACGTCGAGGCCACCAAACGCGGAGACACCGACGACTACCGCCGCGAGCAATCGTACCAGGAGGGCGGCGGCGCCGAGGTCAACGAGCGGGTCCAGGAACTCGCTGCGGAGAAGGACGTGGAGATGGCCCAGATCTCTCTGGCGTGGCTGTTCCACAAGGAGTGGGTCGACGCGCCCATCGTCGGCACCACGAGCGTCAAACACCTCGAGGACGCCGTCGAAGCGCTGGACATCGACCTCTCGGACGCCGACATCGACTATCTCGAAGAACCCTACCAGCCCGTGCGCGTCTCCGGGCACGAGTAGGCTGTCGGGGTGAACTCACGCGTCCCAGCCGAGGACGCGATTCAGGGTCAACAACGCGGCGAGCGCCGCGAAGATAACTGCGAGCGCGCCATACGCCACCTGCCAGCCGAAGAACGTCGCGAGCGCGCCCGTGACGACACTCCCGAGCGCCGCGAGCAGCATGTACACCGTGCGGACCAGCCCGAAGCCGACGCCCTGCTCGTCGTCGCGGAGCGCGTCCATGAACCGTGCCTGGATGGCTGGCGGCCAACTGAATCCCAGTGAGAGCAGGGGGACGGCGACGATGTGGATCGTCGTGTCGCCGGTCAGGAAGAGTGCGAGTCCGGCCGTCCCGAGCACGTAGCACGCCCGGACAGTGCGATCGCGGCCAAAGCGGTCTGACGCGCGGCCCACCAGCGGGAGCGTGATTCCCTGGAGCGCGAACAGCACTGCGAACGCGACGCTGGCGTACGCCTGCGTAGTGCCTGCGTACTCCACGAGGAACGTGGGAAAGAAGGACTGGATCGCCTGGATGACGAACACGCCGAGGAACGCCAGCGTCGTCGTGAACCCGACGCTCGGCCGGACGAGGAGCGCGACGTTCGACCGCACGTTGAACTGGTCGGCGATGTCCAGGTTGGGATGTTCCGGATCAGACGACTGGATGCGTGACGCGTACAGGGCTGCCACCGGGAACGCAACGACTGCGCCGAGCGTGATGGCCGCCCGCCAGCCGAACTGTGCCGCGACGAACACTGCGGCGACTGGTGCGAGGAGGCCTGCGAGGGGCGCGCCCATGTTGTGGAACCCGAGCGCTTGTCCGACGTTCTCGAAGCGGTTGGTGAGCAGGGTGGCGGCAGCCGGGAAGTAGAGGCCCGCACCGACGCCGATGAAAACGCCGAACAGCGCGAACGCGAGGAACGAGGGCGCGGCCGCCAGCAGTAGGCTCCCGACGCCTGTCAGCAGTAACGAGGCGACGATTATCGTGCGCTCGCCGTACTTCTCGCCGAGGATGCCGCTCGGGAACTGCATGACTGCGTACGCCGCCCACATCCCCGTGAGCACGGAACCGACGGCGCTCTTCGAGACGTCGAAGGCGACCATGATGTCGGGGATGAGCGGACTGATGACGATGCGTGCTACGTACGTCCCGAAGAACGCGGTCATCGTCAGCCCGAGCAGCGTACGCTGGTAGGACCAGGTCACGCGCGCCCGAGCCACCTCCAGGTCCAGGCCCCCTCCGCGCCGTCGCTCATTACAGGTCGAGGAACTGGTCGGCGATGGTGACCTTCTGGATCTCGTCGGTGCCGTCGTAAATGCGCGTGACCCGGGCGTTCCGGTACTCGGCTTCGAAGGGCAGCGAGCGCACGTAGCCCGCGCCGCCGTGGATCTGGACCGCCCTGTCGGCGGCGTCGTTCCAGAGTTGCGCGCCGCGGAGTTTCGCGGCGCTCTGTTCCCAGCGCTCGCCCTCGCCGCGGTCGTACTGCCAGGCGGCGTGGCGGTAGAGCCACCGGACCTGCTCGATGTCCGCCCGCATCTCCGCGAGCATGCCCTTCACGAACTGGCGGGTGCCGATGGGTTTCCCGAACGTCTCGCGGCTCTCCGCGTAGTCGACGCACTCCTCGAACATCCACTGCGCGTGCCCGACTGCTCGCGCCGGGACGCTCAGGCGGAAGTAGCCGACTGATCCCATCGCGACGTCTACGAGGCCGCGCCCACGCTCGCCGACCATGCGCTCCTCGGGGACCCGACACCCCTCGAAGTGGTTGAAGGCGATGCGGCCGGCGTCCTCGTCGCCCATGGGGCGCTGGGCTTTTCCCCGCTCCCAGCCGGGGTTGTCCTCGTCGACGACGAACGCGGAGATGCCGTGGGCGTCGCCGTCCTCGCCGTCAGTGCGCGCGAACACGATGATGGCGTCCGCGAACGTGGAGTTCGTGATCCAGCACTTCGTGCCGTCGACGACCCACTCGTCGCCGTCCTTCTCGGCGGTCGTGTCGAGGTACGTGATGTCGCTGCCGTGGTCGGGTTCGGACATCCCGATGGTGACGGTGATGTCGGCGTTCATCATCGGCTCGAAGTAGCGCTCCCGGAGGTGGTCGTCCTCGTGCATCGGGAGGAGGGCGGGCGTCAGGAGCGTCTCCAGCAGCATCTCGTGGAACCCCTCCGGGTGGTAGCTGTTGACGTGCTCGAGCACCATCAGGTACTCCAGGAGGCTCAACCCGCCGCCACCGACGGACTCGGGCATGTGCATCGTGAGGAACCCGGCTTCCGCGGACCGTCGGCGTATCTGGTCCCGGACGTCGAGGTAGTCGTCGACGAGGTACCCCTTCTCGTTCAGTCGGTTCTCCACACCGCGTTCGCCGAGGAACTGGTCGTACTCGGACTCGAGCGGTCGGACCTCTCTTTCGATGAACCGGTCGATCTGGCTCTTCACGAGGCCGAGTTCCGAGGACTCGGAGAAGTCCATGCCGCCCGGGGTCGCTGAGGATGTCGTATCGGTCATTGTGCGAGGCGTTCTGCGTGGTACCCGCCAGGTGGCGGTTCGCGGTGCTACTCTTCGCGGTCGGTCCAGTAGTCGAACCCGCGGCCCGGCGCGAACACGTCGAGGCCGACCGCGCGCTCGTCGCTCTGGTTCTCGACGCGGTGGGGTTCGTCGGACGCCAGCCAGACGGAGTCGTACTCGCCGAGGGTGACGGAGTCGTCCTCGGTGTGGACGACCATCTCGCCCTCGAGGACGACGCACACCTGTTCGTTCTCGTGGTGGTGCATCGGCGAGGAGTGTCCGGCCGGTTTCTCGAACCACTCGAAGGTGAACTCGTCGCTGCCCGCCAGCGAGACGCGCTGCCAGCCCGCTTCCGGTTCGTACGTTTCTGCTTCTGTGAAGTCTACGAATTCCATGGTTTAGCTAGGTGCCCGGGATGGTCGTCTCGACGGTGTGCTCCGGGCCGTGACAATCACCGTCACACTGCGCACTCTTGGATTCCGAGTCGTTCCACATAAACCTTCGCCAGACCCGTCGAGCGGGTGCGCTCCCGCAGTGCGTGCTCCATTCGTCTCCGGACACCGCCGCGGTCTCTCACTCCTCCAGCAGTTCGACGAGGTTCCCGTCGGGGTCCTCCATGAACGCGAGTTTCACGCCGTTGTCCAGTTCCTGTGGCGCGCTCAGGAATCGGACGTCCTCCCGCAGGCGTTCGTAGGTCGCGTCGGCGTCGTCCACCGCGAGACAGAAGTGTGCCGCGCCCACGTCGTTGCTCTCGACGTCCGCGTTCGCGTCGTCCCCTGACGGGCGCTGGTAGTCGATGAGTTCGACCACGTAGCCGTCGGCGTCGAGGAACGCGAGCTCGACGCGCGCGTCCGCTACCCCGACCGCGCGGTCGAACGCCTCACTCTCCTGTTCGAACCGATCGACGAGTTCCATCCCGAGCGTGTCGCGGTAGAACGCCAGCGACGCGTCCATGTCGCCGACGACGACGCCATAGTGATCTCCTGATCCAACCATGCCAACGTGTTCCATGGCCGACGGCTTAAGTTCTCGTCCCCCAGGTCGAACTATCCGATACGTTTATGCGGGATTCGCCGCTCGTTCAGAGTGCGTGTGAGAATGAGTCACGAGTTACCAGAGCTCGTTGAGCGTGTCGCGGAGCACGCGCTCGACGACCAGACGTTCAACATGGAACAGCACGACTGGGAGAAGGGGTGTGCCATCAACGGCCTCCACGCTGTCGGCCTCCACGAAGAAGAGACGCGATACCTCGTCGACCGGTCCATCGAAACCCAGACGACGGAAGGCCAGCTCACGTACGGCAGTCTCGGCCTCACGCCGTACGGCTGGGAGCCCGACTGGGCGGGCGACAAGAACGACTACAAGTCCTACGCCGACCCGGTCGTGCCGGGCCACGGCGTCCTCGAGCTGTACGACCGGACGGGCGACGACTACTACCTCGACGCCGCCCAGAAGCAGTACGAACAGCTCCAGAGCATCGAGAAGACCGAGGGCGGCGGCATCCCCATCTCGCGCGGCGAGAAGGAACTGTTGCTCGACTCACTGTACCACATCAGCCCGTTCATGGCGCGCTACGGGGAACTCGCGGACGACCCCGAGGCCATCGACGAGGCGGTCCATCAGATAGAGGTCCACGCCGAGCGCTGTTACGACCCCCACACGGGGCTCTACCGGCAGGGCTGGCAGGAGACCCCGAACTCCTTCGCCCAGGACACGTTCTGGTCCCGCGGCGTCGCCTGGCTCACCACGGCCATCGTCGCCACGTTGCCGTACGTTCCGGAGGACCACGAGGGCTACGACGACCTCGTGGAGATGCTCCAGGACGTCAGCGAGGTCGTCCTCGACTACCAGGACGACAGCGGGTTCTGGCACAACACCCTCGACGACCGGACCTCCCCGCTAGAGGCATCCGGCACGATGATGTTCGTCTACACCTTCGAGGAGGGCATGGAACAGGGCGTCCTCGACCAGTCTACGTTCGAGGAGCCATCCCAGCGGGCGATGGACGTCTGCAAGGGACTCGTCGACAGCCAGGGCGGCGTTCGCCGCGTCGCAGTCGTCCCCGGAGGCCCCGATGCCCCGCTCGGTGTCGCGCTCCACGGCCAGGGGTTCTTCCTGCTCGCTGCGAGTTACTTCCTCTAGTCGCCCGTTCGCGTCTGTCCCAGGCCGCGAGCAATTTCTTCTACACGGTCGCCGAGTGCGGAGCGCAACGCGTCGACGTCGCTCCCAACGACGAGCAACTGGTAGCCCGCTTCGACTTTCTCGGTGGCGTCCTCGCCGTCGCCGACGAACCCCATCACGGGCACGCCGGCGTCGGCGCAGGCGTCCTCGATGTCCGTGATAGCGCCCTGTACGCTGTCGTGCCCTTCCTCTAACGGGTGGCCGAGAGAGTGTGAGAGGTCCCACGGCCCGATGAACGCGAACCCGAGTTCGTCGACGGCGAGTATCTCCTCGATGTTCGAAACCGCGCGCTCGTTCTCTATCATCACGCCGACCCGGACGTGGCGGTCCGACCGGGACGTGTAGCTGTCCATGTCCGCCCCCCAGCGATTCGCGCGGACGCCCGCGAGCCCCCGATCGCCGACCGCGCCGTCGTAGCTGAAGTGCGCTGAAGCGACGCTCTGGCGGACCTCAGCGGCCGTCTCGACGCGCGGTATCAGTACGTTCCGGACGCCCGTGTCGAGGGTCTTCCGGACGAGCGACGGGTCGTTCGTCGGGAGCCGGAGCACGACTTCGACTCCCGCGAGGTCCGCGGCGCGTGCGAGGTCCTCGAGGCGTTCGGCGTCGTAGGGTGACGGGCCGGCGTGCTCCAGGTCGAGCCACACGAAGTCCAGCCCGAGGCTCCCGTACACCTCGACGAGGTTCGGGTGTACGATCGTCGAGAGCACGCCGATCGTCGCGTCCCCCTGGTCGAGGCGCTCTGCGAGGGTGGGTGAGTCGTGCATCGGTTGATTCGAGGGTCGCCGTCACGCTGTATCAATGTTTGGGGCTCGGTGACATAGGACGAAGATTTAAGGCGCTCGTTACCCCACTTTTCGGCGTGCAACCAGAGGACTTCGAGACGATAGACTGGCGTTTCGACGAGGAAACGGGCGTCGGGCGTATTGTACTCGACCGCCCGGACAAACTCAACGCACTCTCCAAGCAGTGCTGTGACGAGATAATCGAGGGGCTGGAGGCGTTCGAGGCCCTCGACCGGCAGGGACTCTACGAGGAGGACGACGGCGTCAAGACCCGCATCGTCGTCCTCGAGGGCGCTGGCGACGACGCGTTCTGCGTGGGGTCGGACGTCGACGAGTTCCACGACGTGAAACCGGGCGTGTTCAACTTCAACCCGATGTTCACGCGCGTCGAGGAGTTCCCCGCCCCCATCGTCGCGAAGATCGACGGCTACTGTCTCGGGGGCGGTCTCGAACTCGCGTTGACCTGTGACTTCCGCATCGCCAGCGAGGACAGCCAGTTCGGGTTCCCCGAGATCCAGCTGGGCATCATGCCCGGCGACGGCGGCACCCAGCGCCTCCCGGAGATTGTCGGTCCAAGTCGCACCAAGGAACTCGCCATGACGGCCGAGCACATCGACGCGGCGGAGGCGCTGGACGACGGTATCGTGGACTACGTGCACCAGTCGGCGGACCTCGAGGCGGAGGTCGTCGAGTTCGCCGAGCGCATCGCCGAGCAGCCACCGCTCGCCGTGCGATCGATCAAGGACGCTGTGAACATCTCCCAGGAGACGAACCTCCGCACCGGGCGGTACTACGAGCGCCGCGCGGGCAACTGGCTCACGGCCACCGAGGACCACGAGGAAGGCGTCGAGGCGTTCGAGGAGAAACGCGATCCCGAGTGGAAGGGGCAGTGAGCGTCACCGGTCGACCCGCGTAGACGCGGATCCGTGGCGGTCCGACGCCGAACGCTCCACCCGACTCCCTGGGCAGTTCCCCGGACGGAACGGCGACTGTCTCCGGGAAACACTTATCTAATCGCCAGTGAATGACGTTAACGAACTGATGACAGCATCACTGTCAGAGCTTACTAGCCGCGTCGCAGAGCATACCGTAGACTGGGACATGGAGATGGGCATCGACTGGGAGAAGGCGTGCCTCATCGACGGCCTCCTCGCGACAGGGGAGCAGCCCGAACGAACGCGGGAGATCGTCGACCGCTGCATCGAGACCCAGACCAGCGAGGGCCAGTTCTCCTACGGCTCGCTGGACCCGCTCCACCTCGACTGGGCGGCGGAGTGGACCATCGGCGAGTACCAGTCCGTCCCCGACCCTGCGGCAATCGGCCACGGCGTCCTCGAGCTGTACGACCGGACGGGCGACGACTACTACCTCGACGCTGCACGGAAACAGATCGAGTACCTCCGCGACGTAGAACGCACCAGTGAGGGCGGAATCCCCCAGCAGCGCGGCGAGCTCTCACTCGCCGTCGACGGCCTGTGGATGGTCTGTCCGTTCCTCGCGCGCTACGGCGTGCTCGCGGACGACCCCGACGCCATCGACGACGCGATCAAACAGTTCGAGGTCCAGCGCAAGCACCTCCAGGACCCCCACACGGGGCTGTTCCGGCACACGTGGATGGAGCAACCGAACTCCTACGTCCAGAGCAGCTTCTGGTCGCGCGGCATCGGGTGGGCGATATGCGCACTGGTGGACACCATTGAGTACGTGCCGGACGACCACGAGGGGCACGAAGTTATGGCGGAGATGCTCCAGGAGGCCTGTTCGGCGATGGTCGACCTTCAGGACGACACTGGCTTCTGGCACAACATCGTCGACGACCACGAGGAGCCCCTGGAGACGTCCGGCACGCTGATGGCAGCGTACGCGTTCAAACGCGGGCTCGAACTCGGTGTGCTCGAAGGAGAAGAGTACGCGGCGGCCGCCGAGCGCGCCATGACGGTCTGCAAGGGCGTCGTGGACGAGGACGGCGAGGTCCGCCGCGTCGCACTGGTTCCCGGCGGTCCCGAGGCCCCTATTGGCGTCACGCTCCACGGGCAGGGGCTGTTCCTCATGGCCGCGAGCTGCTTCGAATGAGTGTTCACACCACTGTAGCCTGATTCTGGGAGTCCGCGGCCAGACAGTCCTCGGGAACGCTCCGCTCCTCCTCACGGCAACCCTCGCCCTCAGCCGAGGGCGATCAGTACGACGCCGACCACGGCAGTGCCGGCGGCCACAAGCCGCAACAGGAGGTCTTCCTCGCCGAGGATGATTCCGCCGAGGACGACGGCGACGACCGCCTGCATGCTGATGATGGGGGATGCCAGGCTCGCGGGTATCGTGGAGAACGCGAGTGCGGTCACCCACTCGCCGAGCCCGACAAACGCGCCGGCGACGGCGAACTTCCCGAGGTCGCCCCAGACGCGCGGCGTCCTGCCCCGCCACGCAACGGGGCCGAGGACGATCGGGACGCCGGCGAGCTTGATGAGCGTCCAGACGGCGGGCTGGACGCCTCCCTCCTGGAGCAGGACGCGCTGGCTCACGGCGACGACACCGAGCAACATCGCGCTCAGTAACGCGAGACGTGCGGGACGGGAGGTCACGGCAGTCTGGAACGGTGTGTGGATGCCGCCGCCCTGGTAGTTCGCGACGTAGACCGCCACCGTGGCGATGAGGACACCGGCGACTTGGATGGGTCCGAGATGCTGGTCGAGCACGACAACTTCGAGCGGAAGGACGAACGCTGGAGAGAGCTTGCTGAGCGGTGCGACGTACGAGACGTCCCCGACGGCCAGCGCGTGGTACAGCAACAGCAACCCGCTGGCGAACACGACTACAACGCCGGCGGCAGCAAGCCAGTCGTCCGCGGGCAGCGCCACCACTTCTCTGACGACAGTCCGGCCGGGGTCGAGACTCACCGCGGTTAGAAACCACCCCACTGAGAAAATGTTCGTCACGACGATGACGAGTGCGGGCGGGTAGTCACTGAAGTGCCGCTTCAGATAGAACAGGAAGACGCCCCAGAGGACCGCCACGCTGGCGGCGTAGGCGAGTCCCTGGGCGTGTGGAACGAACGTCATCAGTGACTGGATGGGGTGCGTGTCCTTACCAGTTCTGCCGAGAATGCGTCTCGGGGGTGCGAGGCAGACACGGCTTCGAGAGTAAACAATATACGAGCGCGCTCGAATTATGTTAGCGCATGTCGAGCCAGCACCGCAATTTCATCGACGGGGATTGGGTAGAATCCAACTCCGGCGAGACGTTCGAGAACAGGAACCCGGCGGACACCAAGGAAGTCATCGGCGAATACCAGCAGTCGACAGCCGAGGACGCGGAGGCGGCCATCGAAGCCGCGAACGAAGCCGCAGACGAGTGGGCAGCGATGCCCGGGCCGGAGCGCGGGCGCATCCTCCGGAAGGCGGGCGAGATCCTCGCAGACCGGAAGGAGGAACTCACGCAGACGCTCTCCCACGAGGTCGGTAAGACCACGTCGGAGGCGGGAGGTGAGGTCCAGCGCTCGATCGACATCTACGCGTACTATGCAGCCAAGGCGAGTGACTTCGGGGGGACCGTCAAGGAGTCCTCGAGCCCGACGACCCACCTCTACTCCCAGAGCGAGCCGGTGGGCGTCGCCGGCCTCATCACGCCGTGGAACTTCCCGATCGCCATCGCGTCGTGGAAGATGGCGCCGGCGCTCGCGGCGGGGAACACCGTCGTCCTCAAACCCGCGTCGCTCGCACCGGGAATCATCCGCGAGCTCGTGGAGGCACTGGAGGACGCGGGAATCCCTGACGGAGTCGTGAACTTCGTCACCGGGCCCGGGCGGAGCGTCGGGGCCACCGTCTCCTCCAGTCCGGACGTGGACGCGGTCTCGTTCACGGGTAGCCACTCGGTCGGTGAAAAGGTCCGCAAGCAGGCGGTCGACGACGGGAAGCGTGTGCAACTGGAGATGGGCGGGAAGAATCCGACCGTCGTGATGCCTAGCGCTGACGTGGACGAAGCCGTGGACATCGTCGCAGGCGGCTGCTTCGGCGTCACCGGCGAGGCGTGTACGGCGACCTCCAAGGCGATCGTCCACGAGGACGTCTACGAGGAGTTCGTCGAGAAGATGGTCGACCACGTCGAGAGTATCGAGGTCGGTCCGGGGCTCGAGGACTACGACATGGGCCCGCACATCAGCGAGTCAGAGCTCGACTCGACCCTCGACTACGTCGAGATCGGTCAACAAGAGGGTGCGACGCTCGAGACCGGCGGGAACCGCGTCACAGGCGACGGTTACGACGACGGGTACTTCGTCGAACCGGCCGTCTTCTCCGACGTCACGAACGATATGCGCATCGCGCAGGAGGAGATCTTCGGGCCGGTGCTCGCCATCATCCCGGTGTCGGGCTTCGAGGACGCGCTGAGGCAGGCCAACGACGTCCGGTACGGACTCGCGGCGGGGCTCGTCACCCAGGACCTCACGGAGGCCCACGAGTTCGCGAACCGCGCCGAGGCCGGCATCGTGAAGGTCAACGAGAAGACGACCGGGCTGGAACTCCACGTCCCGTTCGGGGGGTTCAAGGACTCCTCGAGCGAGACCTACCGGGAGCAGGGTGACGCCGGCCTGGACTTCTACTCGATCAGCCGCACGGTCTACATGAACTACTGAACGGACTCGCACGCCGCGGAGCACTGCACCCGGTCACTGCCGGTACGTCGGTCGGGCGGCGAACGGATACGGTCGGCCCAACCTGACTCGACCGCTCGCCGTGGAACGCATTTTCTCGACCCTCGTCAGGCGAGCGTGACGACGACTGCCCCGAGGACCACGACGACTGCTCCGGCCACCAGGCCGAGCGTGACCCGCTCGAGCTTGTCGAGGAACGCGTAGGAGAGCGCCATCACGATCAGGGGGCTGAGCTGGAGGATGGGAACGACCAGGGAGACCGGCGCGAGCGACAGCGCGGCGTAGTACGACAGCAGGAACAGGGAGTTCGAGAGGCCGGCGAGCAGGTACCACCGGCGGTTCGGGCTACGGGCAAGGTCGCCGGGGGCCGGGAGTGCGTTGCGCCACCGGAGGTACGCCCACATCCCGGCCGCCGCTACCACCGTCTTCACCGCGAGTCCGGACATGACCGAGGTTCCGTCGCCGAAGCCGACCTTCACTATCACCGGTTCGAGCGCGAACACGAGCGCCGTGGCGAACGGCAGCGTGAGCGCCCGGGCCGGGGCGTCGGCGAGCGTGGCGTCTCCATCGACGGTCTGTTTTGACAGCCACGCCACGCCCGCGACGATGAGCACGACGCCCACGAACTGGCCGTTCGTGACCGGGTCGCCGAGCAGGAGGACGGCGAGTACCACCGCGAACAGGGGGTTGGAGGCCTTGATGGGTTCCGTGATGCTCGCGCCCAGGCGGTCGATGCTCGTGTAGTAGAGC
The DNA here is from genome assembly GCF_021249345.1 of Halobacterium wangiae. Classification (NCBI taxonomy): domain Archaea; kingdom Methanobacteriati; phylum Methanobacteriota; class Halobacteria; order Halobacteriales; family Halobacteriaceae; genus Halobacterium; species Halobacterium wangiae. The sequence goes on from NZ_CP089588.1 coordinate 2,007,462, forward strand.
GCCCGCCCCAGCAGCGTCCCGAGCAGGCCCGCGGCGACGAAGGAGAGGAGCGCGCTCGTGGACATGCGGTACGCCGGGAACTCCAGGACGGCGGCGAGCGGGACGAAGATGGCCAGGTTCACGAGCAGCACGACTGTCAACGCGTCCGTTGTCGACCCCTCGTGGGTGCCGACGCGAACAGCCATCACCTGTCCCGCGATGCCGACCGCCCCGAGCACCGCGAGCGCCGCGCCCGCAATTTCGTTCACCGAGCGTTACCCCTCGAGGTGGACGTCCCGGTAGCTCTGGACGTACTTGCTGGGGAGTAAGTCGATAGCCGCCGACTTGGTCAACTCGCCGTCGTCACCGGGGTAGATGACCGCCATCTGCGGGTTGACGTCCGAGATGATCTCCCGGCAGACGCCACACGGGGAGACGACTTTGATCTCGTCCTCGTCCTCCGCCGGACCTGGGTGGCGGACCGAGACGATGGTGTCGATGTCCTCCCCCTTGACGCCGTTCGCGACGGCCGTCCCGAGGGTGACCGGCTCCGCGCAGACGGACGCGCGGCCGACGTTCGCTTCCACGTGGACGCCCGTGTGGACGTCGCCGCTCGTCGTTCGGAGTGCCGACCCGACGTAGTGGGTGCCGTGGACGAACGCGTCCCGGATTACGTCACGCGCTGCTTCGATGAGCTGCTCGTCGTCGCTGGTGAGTGTGTCTGTCATGTTACTGGGTTCGCGTACCGCCTTCGCTCGCGGTGACGCCGTTCTCCTCGAGGTTCGCGATCTCGTCGTCGTCGTAACCGAGTTCCGCGAGAACTTCCTCGGTCTGCTCGCCGGGCACCGGGGGGTCGCTGAACTCCACGTCGGCGTTCGACATCGAGACGGGGACGCCGGTCGTCTCGAACGTCCCGACGCCGGGGTACTCCAGTTCGATAATCATGTCGTTGTGCCGGACCTGGGGGTGGTCGGCGGCGTCCTGGTAGTCGTTCACCTCTGCTATCCACGCCCCGGCGTCGAGCAGACGGTCCATGAGGTCGTCGGTCGGCACCGACCGCGTCTCTGCTTCGAGCTGTTCTTTGATCTCGTCGCGGTGCTCGTACACCTCCCGGCCGTCGCTGTAGTCACAGAGCGGCTCGACGCCGAGTTCGTCCGCGATGCTCGGCAGGTTCGCGAACGAGAGCGCCACGTGGCCATCTGCGGTCTCGTAGACGCCGTAGGGTGCGCCCGAGTAGACGTGGCCGATGCCCGACTCGCTACGCTCGGCCTCGACGTCCATGTTGACGGCGCTCGTGATCTCCTGGGTCTGGAAGTCGATGCCGGCGTTGAGGAGGTTCGTCTCTATCTTCTGCCCCTCACCGGTCATCTCCCGCTGGAACAACGCGACCACGGTGTGGAGCGCGATGGTGTTCGCGGAGTGGGCGTCGCAGATGAACGAGCCGGCGGGCGTCGGCGGGTCCTGCTTCCGGCCCGTGTTCTGGACGAGTCCGCTCATCGCCTGCGCGAGGATGTCCTGACCGGGCCGTTCCGCGTACGGGCCGTCCGCCCCGAATCCGGATGCCGACACGTAGACGATGTTCTCGTTGACGTCGTGGACGTCCTCGTACCCGAGGCCGAACTTCTCCATGACGCCCGGGCGGAAGTTCTCGACGAGCGCGTCCGCCTCCTCGATGATGTCCTCGGCGACCTGCCTGCCCTCGTCGGACTTGAGGTCGAGGGTGATCGAGCGCTTGTTGCGGTTCATCGCGAGGAAGTACGGGCTGACGTCCTCGAGGAGCTCCCCCTCGATGGGCGCAGTCCGGACGAGTTCCCCACCCGCTGGCTCGATCTTGATCACGTCGGCGCCCATGTCCCCGAGCTTCTGGGTGGCCCACCCACCCTGTTGCATCTGGCTGAAGTCGGCGATAGTCACGTCTTCGAGTGGTGCTGGCATACACCACGGAAAATGCTGACCGAGGGTTTAGTTCCACCGATGAATCCAGTGGACGCCGGGCCTCGAACACATCTGGTGGGCGTCCGGATTGGCGAGTGGAGGCGCCGGTCGGGATGGCCAGAGGGCACAACCCTCTCGGTGGCGCGACCGGCCAGTCAGGGGGTCGCCGATGCGGCCAGCAGGAACCACCCCTGCCCGTGGAGCGTGACACCGGCGGGCGCCTTCGGCCCACCGGGGACTTTCGCTACCCGACGGACCCGGCCCCGGCTGTCCACGACGCCCTCACACACCTCCATCGCCTGCCGCGCCGGTGGGACGTACGTCTCCGGGTCGAGGACACCCAAATCGACTCCCCGCCCGAAGGCGTAGGCGGCCATCAGCGTGCCAGACGTCTCCAGCCACGACGTCCGGTCGTCGACGATGTTGTGCCAGAAGCCGCTGGCGTCCTGGTAGGGAAGCATCGCGGCCGCGAGGGTTTCGAACTGCTCGACGAGGTCCTCGCGGGCGGCGTGGTCAGCCGGGAGCACTGCGAGAACGTCCGCGAGTGCGGCCAGCACCCAGCCGTTTCCGCGAGCCCAGAACGTGCTCTGCACGAAGCTGTTGGGCTCTGCCGCCCAGTTGTGCCGGTAGAGTCCGGTCTCTGGGTCACGGAGGCGGTTCCGGCACACGTGGAACTGCGCGACCGCGTCATCGACGGCGTCGGGGTCGTCCGCGAGCACGCCGTAGCGCGCGAGGAACGGGGCGGCCATGTACAGCATGTCCACCCACAGCTCCTGAGCTTCCCGGCGCTGCGGGATGCCGACCCCATCTACGCGTTCGACCCGCTGGAGGAACTCGTACTGCTTCTGGGCGGCGTCGAGGTAGTAGTCGTCGCCCGTCCGGTCGTACAGCTCGAGGACGCCGTGGCCCGGAATCAGTGGGTCCGCGATGGAGGTGTACCCGACGCGGTCCTGTTCACCCCAGTCGACGTCCCAGTCGAGGTGTTTCGTGTGGAGCGACCCGTACGCGAACTGTCCCTCGCCCGTCTGGGTCTCGATGGACCGCTCGACGTGGTGTTTCGCATCCGCAACGCGTACCCCACACGCGAGCAGGCCGTTCACGAGCACCCCCTTCTCCCAGTCGTGGTCCGCTACGTCCATGCCGAGGAACGGCTGGTCGTCGTGGTGGGCGAGCGAGTAGTCGGCGACGCGGTCGACCAGTTCGGGCAGCGGTGCGCGAGCCATTCCGTCACTCCGGCGGCGGCCCCTCCAGCCGCTCGATGAGTTCGATGGCGTGGCCGTCCGGGTCCTCGACGAACGTGATGACGTTCCGGTGTGTCTCGAACGGCGTCGTCTTTGGGGGCAGAATCACGTGACAGTCGGTCCGTTCGACGAGTTCCTCGAAGACACCGTGCAGGTCTTCCTCGACCAGCAAGCAGACCGAGTGGTCGGTGTGGATGGTGTCACTGCCGCCGCCTGTCACGGGTTCGTCGTTCGAGGGGTCCTCGAAGATGTGGATGTCGGAGCCAGTCTCGGGCCCGAGGTAGACGTGCTCCACGCCGTCCTCCTCGAACCCCCACTTCTCCTCGAACCCGAGTCCGTCCAGGTAGAACTCCTTCGAACGTTCCAGATCCGTCACTCTGAACGCCGTGTGGATCAACTCCATGCTCCCGAATCGGAGCAAAGATGCATAAGCGTACTCCCGGAGTACAACCCGGATGTGGTGGTCAGCTGCTGGAGCCGCCGCGTGCCGACGGGGGTCCCGACCACTGGTCGTGCCGCCAGACTCGGTTTACAGGTTCGACGCTCCGAGGCCGCCGTCGACGGGTATCGCGACGCCGTTGATAAAACTCGAGCGCTCCGAGGAGAGGTACGCGACGGCGTCCCCGAGCTCCATCGGGTCGCCGATGCGTCCGAGCGGGATGGGTGCGCCTCGCTCCTCGAGGCCCTGTTCGTAGGACTCGTACTCGCCGCGCTCGACGCCCTGCTCGATGAGTTCGACCGTCCGGTCGGTCTCGTGGGGCGCCGGGAGGACAGCGTTGGCGCGGATCTCGGGCGCCAGTTCCTTCGAGAGCGTCTTCTCCAGCCCCACGACACCCATGCGGACGGCGTTCGAAAGCACGAGCGACGGGATCGCCTCCTTGACGCTGCGCGATGCGATGGTGACGATGGTACCGCCGTCGCCCTCCTGAAGGTGCTCGGCGGACTCGCGGACGAGTCGAACGACGCTCATGACGAGCAGGTCGTAGGCGTCGTACCACTCCTCGTCGGTCGTCTCCAGGAACGGCCCGCTCGGCGGCCCACCCGCGTTCGTCACGAGGTGGTCGAGGCCGCCGAACTCCTCGACGGTCCGGTCCACGAGCGTGGTTATGGCGTCCGCGTCCGTCAGGTCGGCGGCGTGCCCGACGACCTCGCCCTCGGCGACCTCCTGGACCTCCTCGACCGCGTCCTGAAGGCGGTCTTCGTCACGGCCGTTGAGTACGACGTTCGCCCCCTCCTCGGCGAGGCGGGTCGCCGCCGCCTTCCCGAGTCCGCTACTGGACGCCGTTACGAGTGCACTATCGCCCTCGATTTCCAAATCCATGGCTGCTTACTACCTCTCCGAGCGGATTCTTAAGGGTACCGCATACGCGATACACGGACGGGGCGGAGAGACGAAAGACACGATCCTCGTACTAGTTACGAACTGCTGACGTGTTCCGGCGGACTTGCAGCAGGCCGTCGACGACTACGACGCTGGGCCGAGGGAGGTGTCGGTTTCAGGGTCGACAATCAGCGCCTTGTGATGGTATATTACCAATGCTGCATAATACTAAGGATATTGTTTATTTTTGCGATTACGGTTTGCCAGGCCGTTCGGATCATTTGAACTTGCGTCGCAGCTGGGTAGGCTCGACCTGGACAGATTTCTGGTACAGTCGCACTCCGTTACGACCTCTGGTCTGGACAGAAAAGACCGACAAACAGGCGGCATTGGGGGAATTTAATGGATTATCGGGGGTCAAATTGGGGAATAATTAACAAAACGAAACAACCTGTCTCCGGTGACCATCGTAACCGACGGGTGCGGTCGGCTACTGTGTGGCAAAGTAGATACCACTCTAAATCGACTCCCAGAAGTGTAGAATAGTCTACGAAGGCCACTAGAAATACATCGGAATACTTACCATCGTCACTTACTGTCTGATATTTTACTATCATGGACTCGATCCTGGCCCACCGACGGCGAGCGGCGGCGTCTCCACAGGTGAGCAACCAGCCGATGTGCTGAACACTCGCCAACCCCCGAGAAACGTAGTTGGTCGAGGCTGTTCACTGATGACCCTGAACGAGAACGGGAGTAGTGTCAGTCAAATCGGTTGAAGAGAGGGCATGCTGCCGAGCACGATTCAGTCGGCCCCATCCGACCCGCGATGCACCATTCCGGGGTAGGCTCGTGGGAAGATGTTCGGGAGAAGAATCTCCGTCCGTGGCTGCCTCGTACTACTCGCGTTGCCGGCACGCTCCCCGACCGCCGCGGACGCCGTGGTGTCACCCGTCCGCCGGCAAGACGCCCCACGCGACCGTCGCCGGCCCAGACACGACGTGGCCAACGTTCGTCTCGTCGCCGACGGTCACCGGGGCACCGCCGGCTAGCGCAGTCGCTCGCGGTCGTGCTCGAACGCCTGCCCCGAACAGACGCCGCGACCCGGCGACCATCCCTGCGTTTTTGCCGCCGTCCCACCTACGCCGTAGCGTGCGAACCGTCACCGACCCCGACCCGGAGACCGCCGCGGCGTTCGTCGCCGACGCCAGCAGCGACGGCCTCGCAGTCTCGCTGGTCGGGCGCTGTGCGACGACGTTCGAGGGGCGTGCGGAGCGGGCGCTACCGGCCGGCGTCAGGCAACTGCTGTACAAGCCCGACGACACGGTGCTGGTCCACGGCGCGTCGGGCCGCGACCCCGTCGCGTGGTCGTCGGGCGGCGGCGTGACCGCGAGCGTCGTCGACGACGCCCTCGAACTCCACTGCGGCGAGGCCGACGGCGCGGACACGCTGACAGTGCGCTTCCAGTCCGTCCAGCACGCCACGGCGTTCGCCCCGACGAGCGAAGCGGGCGACGTCTCCGGCACGGAGACCGACCTCAAGGAGCGCGTGCTGTCGAACCCGGACCTCGTCGAGGCGGGGTTCCGCCCGCTCGCCACGGAGCGCGAGACGCCCGCGGGCCCCGTCGACGTCTACGGCCGCGACGAGAACGGCGCGGTGGTCGCCGTCGAACTGAAGGCGCGTCGGGCCGGCCCGTCGGCGGCCTCCCAGCTGGAACGGTACGTGACCGCGCTCCGCCGGGACCTCCACGCCGACGCCGAAGTACGAGGAATCCTGGTCGCGCCCGAAATCACGGAGAAGACCCGCCGCCTGCTCGCAGAGAGCGGGCTCGACTTCTCGCCCGTCGAGTAGTCACTCCAGGTCGCGCCGGAGTTCGTTGAGCACGTTCAGCGCCTCGATCGGCGTCAGTTCCGCGACGTTCACGTCCCGGAGTTTCGCCGCCAGGTCGGCGTCCACGCCGGTGCTCTCGTCCGCTTTCTCGTCCGCGCTCCCGTCGCGTGTCCGTTCGCCAGTGTCCGCCGCGACGACGGACTCGTCAAGGAACTCGCGGGCGCGGTCCACCACCTCGTCGGGGACGCCCGCGGTCCGCGCGACTTCGACGCCGTAGGAGGCGGTGGCCGCGCCATCCCGGACTTCGTGCTGGAACGTGACCCCTTCGTCCGTGCGCGTCGCGCCGAAGTGGAGGTTGACCGCATTCGGCAAGCGCTCGGCGTCAGCGGTGAGTTCGTGGTGGTGGGTGGCGAACAGCGTGGTCGCGCCGAGTTCGTCGTGGACGTACTCCGTGACGGCGCGCGCGATAGCGAGACCGTCGGTGGTCGACGTCCCCCGCCCGACCTCGTCGAGCAGGACGAGGGAGTCCTCGGTGGCCGCGCGCAGGATGGCGGCGAGTTCGGTCATCTCCACCATGAACGTCGAGCGGCCGCCCGCGATGTCGTCGCTCGCGCCGACACGCGTGAAGATGCGGTCGACGACCCGCAGTCGGGCGTTCGCGGCGGGGACGAAGCTCCCGGCCTGCGCGAGCAGGACGACGAGTGCGACCTGGCGCATGTACGTCGACTTCCCGCTCATGTTCGGCCCGGTGACGACGGCGACCCGCTCGTCGGGTGTGAGGCGGGTGTCGTTCGGGACGAAGCCCGACTCCGTGCGCTCGACGACCGGGTGGCGCCCGCCCTCGACGCGGATGCCGTCGCCGCCCATCGTGGGCCGTGCGTAGTCGTGGGCCGCGGCGACGGACGCGAACGAGGCGAGCGCGTCCAGCGCGGCGAGTGCCGCCGCCACCGCCTGCATCCGCTCGGCTTCGCGGGCGACCCGGTCGCGGACTTCGGTGAACAGTTCGTACTCGAGGTCCTGGGCGCGCTGCTCGGCGCGCACGATGTCGTCCTCGCGTTCCTTCAGTTCGGGCGTGACGTACCGCTCGGCGTTCTTCAGCGTCTGGCGGCGCTGGTAGTTGTCGGGTACTGCCTCGCTGTTCGCGTGGGTCACCTCGATGTAGTAGCCGTGGACGGCGTTGTGCCCGACCTTCAGCGAGTCGACGCCGGTGCGCTCGCGCTCCGCGGCTTCGAGGTCGTCGATCCACTGTTTGCCCGAGCGCTCGGTCTCCCGGAGGTCGTCGAGTGTCTCGTCGTAGCCGTCCCGGACGACGCCGCCCTCGGTGAGTTCCTGTGGTGGGTCCGGGACGATGGCGCGGTCGAGCAGGTTCCGGATCTCCGGCAGGTCGTCGAGTTCCGCGCGCAACTCCCGGAGTTTCTCACAGTCCGCGTCGGCGAGCAGCGAGCGCACCTCCGGCACCACGTCGAGGGTCGCCTTCAGCGAGCGCAGGTCCCGTGCGTTCGCGCGGCCTCTGGAGACCCGCGAGACGAGGCGCTCGATGTCGTAGACGTCCCGGAGGTGCTCGTGGAGTTCCTCGCGGGTCATCGGGTCGGCGACGAGTTCACCGACCGCGTCGTGGCGCGCCTCGATGGCCTCCCGGTCGGTGAGCGGGCGGCGCAGCCAGTCGGTCAGTGCGCGCCGCCCGAGCGCGCACGCCGTCTCGTCGAGCACGTCCACGAGCGCGGTGCCCGCCGCGCCGTGGACGCTGCGCTGCTCGAACACCTCCAGGCTGCGCAGCGCCACGGCGTCCATCTGGAGGTACTCCCGCGGGTCGTACCGCGTGAGGTGGTTGAGGTAGTCGAGCCGCTGGTGGCCCTCCCCACCCCGTGTGTACTCGGCGTACGCGAGCAGCGCGCCGCAGGCCCGGACTTCCGCGTCGACCGCGAGCGCGTCCGCGCTCCCGAAGTACGACGCCACGCGCTCGGTCGCCACCTCGAGGTCGAACACCCCGTCGTCGTACTCCGCGACGAACGTGTCGCCGTCGAAGCGGCCCGGGTCGACGTCGGGTCCAGCGACGAGTTCCGCTGGCGCGAACCGCCCGAGTTCGTCCCTGATCCTGGCCGCCTCGGGGAGACTCGTCGCGTAGAAGTCGCCCGTGGAGACGTCGAGCAGCGCGAGTCCGTATCGGCCGTCGTCGTCGGTGGCCAGCGCCGCGACGAAGTTGTTGTCGTCGCCCGCGAGCAGTTCGTCCTCCGTGAGTGTCCCCGGGGTCACGATGCGCGTGACGGCGCGCTCGACGACGCCCGACACTTCGTCGGGGTCCTCCACCTGGTCGGCGACCGCGACGCGGTAGCCCGCGTCCAGCAGGTCGTCGATGTACGGCTCGGCGTTGTCGATGGGGACGCCCGCCATCGGGTAGCGGCCCGTCGAATCCTCGCGGGCGGTCAGCGTGATCTCGCAGATGCGGGCGGCCGCCTCGGCGGCGTCGCAGAACAGTTCGTAGAAGTCGCCCACCTGGAACAGCACGAGGGCGTCCTCGTAGCGCCGCGTGAGCTCGAAGTACTGGCTCATCATCGGCGTGAGGTCGGCCTCGCTCTCGGCCATCTGGTCGGGTGGCCCCAGCGCCGCGTCCATGCAGGAGGGCAACGGGGTGGCTACTGTTATGCTCGTCGGTTGATTCGGAGTCGAGGGCCGCCGACGGTGTCCAGCGGAGTCGTCTCTCACCGGGGATTTTTGCGTTCGCAGACGCTACGTCACCCACGAATGGCGGGCGTCGTCGAGAGCGTCGAACGTCGCGCCGAGAACGTCTTCCGGCTGCTCGGGCTCGACCGAATCGCCGCCCCGGCGCGGGCGGTCCGGGCGGTCGAGTTCGGCGTCGTCGGTACCACCGGCGCCGTCGTGAACGCCGTCGTCTTCGTCCTCGCGCCGGTGGCGTACCTCCTGGCCGGCGCGCTGGCGTTCGTGAGCGGCACCGCCTGGACGTTCGTCCTCAACTGGACGGTCACGTACGACCGGCCGAGCCACGACCCCCGCCGCGCGCTCGCCCGGTACGCGTCGGTGTACGGCCTCGGGTTCGTCGTCTACTCGGTCGCGCTCGCGGTCGGCGTCGAGGGTCTCCACCTGGCCGCGCTCTCCGCGAACGTCGGGGCCATCGCCGTCGCCGGCACCGTGAACTTCGCCGGCAGCGAACTGTTCGCGCTCGGCGAGTGACCTCGCCGGCCACCGCCCGGCCCGGTAGCGCGGACCGCGGCACCCTTTACCCCCGGGTGTCACAGTCCGAGGTATGCGACTGGAGGAGTACTGGGGGGTCGGCCCGAAGACGGCCGACCGCCTCGAAACGGAACTCGGGGTTCCCGACGCTATCGACGCCATCGAGAGCGCGGACGTGCGGGCGCTCGTCGAGGCCGGCATCTCGCGGGGCCGCGCCACCCGCATCCTGCGGCGCGCGAACGGCGGGGAGGGGATGGACAAACTCGCCACCGAGGACGCCCGCGCCGTCTACAAGGAACTCGTCTCGCTGGCCGCGGAGTACGCGGTCACCCGTCACGCTGGCGACCGCATCCGCGTGCTCACGCCGCTCGTCGACCGTGAGGCGATGCGCGAGCGACTCGACAGCGTGGAGGCCGCTCTGGAGACGTGGCGTGGCCTCGACGGGGAGACGCGCCGGGCCGTCCTCGACGTGTTCGAATCGCACGACGGCGACAGCCGACGGGCGGCCGTCGAGACCGCACTCGCGCTCGACGACGTCGGCGTCTCCGGGGGCGTGTTCGCGTCCGTCGTGGACCTCGACAGGGACCGCCTGGAGGCGGCCGCCGCGGCGCTCCGCCACCTCACCGACGACGGGGTCGCGGCGGGCGCGGACGCCAAACTCGACCGTCTCCGCGAGCGCGCGGACGCGCTCGACAGCCTCGAACGCGACACGTTCGACGTCCTCGAGGCCGTGCGCTCGGAGGGCGTCGAGGGCACCGACGAGTTCCGCGAGGCGTTCGTCCAGTACGTCGCCACGGAGGCCGACGTCGAACCGCGGCAGGTCCGGAACGCGATGGTCGCGGACGCCGCCGACGCGCCGGACTTCGTCAGCACGACCCTCCGGGAACTCTCCGGGACCGTCCGCGACCGCGTCGACGAGCGCGAGGCGGAGGTGGCCGCGGACCTCCGTGGCTCCATCTCGGGCGCTCGCGAGGACGTGGACGCCGCCGTCGACGCGGTCAGCGACCTCGCTTTCCACCTCTCCCTGGCGCGGTTCGCGGACGCCCACGACCTGGTGCGCCCCGAGTTCGTCGACCACGACGCGCTCGCGGTCCAGACCGCCCGCAACCTCACGCTCGCCGCGGAGGACGGGGACGTCCAGCCGGTGACCTACGCGGTCGGCGACCACGACCTCACGGACGTGCCGTCGGGCGACCGGGTCACCGTCCTCACCGGGGCGAACTCCGGCGGGAAGACGACGCTGCTGGAGACGCTCTGCCAGGTCGCGCTGCTCGCCGCGATGGGGCTCCCGGTGCCCGCCGAGCGCGCGACGGTCGGGCCGGTGGACTCGGTCGTCTTCCACCGCCGCCACGCGTCGTTCAACGCGGGCGTCCTGGAGGCGACGCTGAACTCCGTCGTGCCGCCGCTGGCGACCGGCGAGCGCACTCTGATGCTGGTCGACGAGTTCGAGGCGATCACCGAACCCGGGAGCGCCGCCGACCTGCTCCACGGCCTCGTCACGCTGACCGTCGACGAGGACGCACTCGGCGTGTTCGTCACGCACCTCGCGGACGACCTGGAACCGCTGCCGGACGTCGCGCGCACGGACGGCATCTTCGCGGAGGGGCTGAGCCCGAACCTCGAACTGCTCGTCGACTACCAGCCCCGCTTCGACACCGTCGGGAAGTCGACGCCGGAGTTCATCGTCTCCCGCCTCGTCGCGGACGCCGCCGACCGCTCGGAGCGCGCCGGCTACGAGACGCTCGCGCGCGCCGTCGGCGAGGAGGCCGTCCAGCGCACCCTCGCGGACGCCAAGTGGACCGAGAGCTGAGATGCCGATTGCGCCAACGACTTAGGGGCCGCCGCGCCTGGTCGACGTATGCCAGTCGAGTTCTCCGTCGTCGCCTCGCTCGCCGCCGTCGCCGTTCTGCTCGGGGTGTCGGCGTTCTTCTCCAGCACCGAGATCGCGCTGTTCTCGCTGACGACCGAACGTCTGGACGCGCTCGCCGCCAGCGACGACCGCGGGCCGGGGTTGCAGCGTCTGCGGGAGGACCCTCACCGACTGCTCGTGACGATCCTCGTCGGGAACAACGTGGTGAACATCGCGACAACGAGCATCCTCACCGTGTTGCTGGTGGCGTACCTCCCACCGGAACTCGCCGTCCTCGGGACGACGCTCGTGGCGACGACGCTCGTGCTCGTCTGCGGGGAGATCCTCCCGAAGTCGTGGGGGCTCGCGAACGCCGAATCCTGGGCGCTCACGGCCGCGCGGCCCGTGAAGTACGTCGGGCTGCTGCTGTGGCCGCTCGTCGCGTTCTTCGACGCGGTGACTCGCGGGCTCGCTGGCGCCACCGGCGGCAGCCCGGACATCGAACGGGAACTCCTCGAAGAAGAGTGACTACGGCCACTCGGCGTCGGCGTCCTCGATGGGAGCGGCGACGACGCCCTCGCGCTGGCTCAGGCTCCGGGCGTGGGGCAGGCAGACGTCGCGGTCCGGGCCGCGCGGGTCGTGGACGCGGACGGCCGCGGGACGGGAACAGCCGTCCTCGGCGCAGGGCATCGCCTCAGATCCAGACCGCCATCATCACTTCGTCGACGTACTCGTCGTCCAGTTTGTAGTGGTCCTCGCGGACGGCCTCGATCTCCCAGCCGTTGGCCTTCAGGAACTCCACGGCGTCCTCGTTCGACGACGGGACGCTGTTGTACATCTTCTCGTACCCCCGGCTGCCGGCCCACTCGAGGCCGCGTTCGAGGAGGTGGCTGCCGATGCCGTGGCCGCGGTACGTCTCGATGACTCCTACCGTCAGCTCCGCTGTGTGTTCGAGTTTGTCGAGTTCCGAGCCGGCGACGTGTACCCACCCCACCACGTCGTTGCCGACGGTGGCGACGAAGAACATCCGCTCCTCGAGTTCGTTGTGCCGGAGGATGACCTCCTCGTGGTCGATGACGTCCGCGACGGACTCGGCCTCGATGTACGTGCGCTCGCTGGCGACCTGCCGGATGGCGCCGACGAGTCCCGTGAGGTCCGACTGGTGGGCCGGCCGGACGACGAACTCAACATCGCCGTCGCGGTGCTCCTCGGCGGCGACGTCGTCGAAGGCGACCGCGATGCGGCCGTCCTCGACGGTGACGTAGCCGTCGCGTCGCAGGATGGCGACGTGGTGGCGGATGCCCCGCGGGTCGAGGCGCAGGTCGCCTTCGATGTCGTCGAACCCGCACTCGCCGTGGCGCTCGACGTAGTTGTAGATACGTTCGCGGTCGTCGTGTCCGAACTCCAGGCTGTGCTCGACGTTCATGATTGTTCGTACTGAACCTGACTATTTAGTCCTTTGTCACCCGTTAGCACGTGGCTATTCGGGGCGGCGCTTCGCCCGTTCCGGCACGTGCGTGAGCACCTGGGCCGTGTCGACGACGTTCCGCGTGTCGACGAGCACGGTCGCCGCCTCGCGGATGGAGAAGTCGGCGTCGAGTTGCACGCCGTAACACTGCGCGTACAGCGACAGCCAGCTGTTCAACGACTGTTCGAGCAGGGAGAGTTCGACGTCCGTGAACGGCGCGCGCTCGCCGCCCGTCCGCCCCTCGACGTAGACGGAGATCGCCGGCCCGACGCCCTCGCGGAGGTACTCGAGGGCCTCCTCCTCGTTCGGCGGCTCCTCGGGCGGCTCGAAGCACTCGCTGTCCCGCTGGGCGCGGTTCGCCAGCGGCTTGATGCGCTCCCAGTACGGCGAGCGGTCGCTCATCCCTGTTCGAACTCGACGCCCTTCCCGCCGCGGGGATGCTCCCACTCGGTGTCCGCGACCACCGCACAGGTTCCGCACTCGACGCACGGCTGGGTGTCGAGGCTCACGACGCGCTCCTCGTCGCCGTTTCGTTGGACGGTCTCCGAGCGGTAGCAGCCACCGCCGAAGTCCTCGGCGCTCACCGGGCAGGCCGTCACGGCTGCCCCACTTGCCTCGTAGGACGCGTCGCGCAGTTCGATGTGCGGGTTGCCGATGTCCGTGTCGTAGGTGAGGTCGCCGATGCGGTCGGCGAGACTCGGCGGTTCGACGCTGGACTCGCTCGTGACGTGGGCGCCGAGTTCCTCCGCGATGACGGTGGGGAGCGTCACGTACGGCGTCCGCGTGTCCGGGACGATCGAGGCGAGGTACGGCGACCCGTACAGCGCCTCGAGGCGGCCACCGAGCGCGCGCACCGCCGCCCGGCCCGCGAACGATGTCAGCACGCCGTCGACGAGCCCGGTGACCGCGTCGTGCTCGCCGAGGGCGCTCGTCACGCGGTAGCCACTCGGCCGGAGTTTGTCCATCACGCCCTCGTCGCACAGGCGGCGCTCGTAGCGCTTCCCCGCGCTCTTCGGGTTGCCCCGGCCCTTCGCCTCGACGTACGCCTCGGCGGCCAGCGCGCCCGCGCTGACGGCGTGGTTCATCCCCTTGATGATGGGGCCCTGGGCCTGCATCTGGCCAGCGGCGTCTCCCACCAGCAGGAGCCGCCCCTCGTGGGGCGAGGGGTGGGCGGCCTTCTTCGAGTCCGGCACGAGCTTCGCGCCGTACTCCAGTTCCTCGTAGTCATCGCCCAGCCAGTCCGCCAGCAGCGGGTGGGTGAGCAGCGCGTCGAGCAGTTCGTGGGGTTCGGCCTCCTCGGCGACGAGGCTGTCGAGGTGGAACACCGTCCCGATGGACAGCGACCCCTCGTTCGTGTAGCAGAAGCCGCCACCGCGGACGTCCTCGAAGAGGTCGCCCGAGAACAGGTGGGCGACGCCCTCGTCGGGGTCGAGGTCGAAGCGCTCGTTCACGACGTCGGGGTCCATGTCCACGACGGCCTTCACGCCCTGGAACCACTCCTCGGGTTCCTCCCAGTCCATCAGACCCGCGTCCCGCGCGAGTTCACTGTTCACGCCGTCGGCGGCCACCACGACGTCCGCCCGGATGGGGTCGAGTTCGTCGCAGGTGACGCCCACTATCTCGCCGTTCTCCTCGAGCAGACCGTTGACGCGGACGTCCGTCAGCAGGCCGCCGCCCGTCTCGCGGGTGCGCTCGTGGACGCGCTCGGCGAGCCACGAGTCCATGTGGCGCCGGAGCACCGCGTCCGACCACTCGGTGTCGTGCTCGTGGAGGTCCGTGATGTCGAACGTCTCGACCTGCCGGCCGGCGACGTTGTGGAGGTAGTACTCCGTCACGGGGCGCTCGGTCGCCGCCTCCCGGACGTCCGGGAAGAGGTCGTCGAGCGTGTAGGGGGCGGACTCCTCACCGTACAGCAGGCCGCCGCTCACGTTCTTCGACCCGGCCTCGACGCCGCGTTCGAGGACGAGTGTCTCTACGCCGTGGTCCGCCAGTGCCGCTGCCGCCGCCGCCCCGCCTGGGCCGGCGCCGACGACGACCGCCTCGTAGTGTTCGTAGTCGTCAGTTTCAGTCATCGGATGCACCGCCTGTAGCCGCGAGTTCTTCGACGTCCAGTTCGCCGTTCTCCAGGGCCTCGGTCAGCACCGGCAGCACCTCGAAGAGGTCGCCCTCCACGAAGTAGTCCGAGAAGTCCCGGATGTCCGCCTCCGGGTTGGTGTTGATGGAGACGATTGTGTCGGACTCGTCCATCCCGACCTTGTGCTGGACGGCGCCGCTGATGCCCGCCGCCACGTACAGTTTCGGCTCCACGACCTGGCCGGTCTCGCCGATCTGTCGCTCCTCGCTGGCGTACTGTTCGACGTGGCCGTCGAAGTCGTACGACGAGGTGACGATGCCGCGGGTGATGCCCATCGCGGCGTCCTCGAAGGCGTTCGTCAGTTCGAGGCCGAGTTCCATCCCCTCGGTGGGGTCGTCGCCGATGCCGCGGCCGAGCGCCACGACGACGTCGTGGCCCGTCAGGTCGACGCCGCTGTCGAGTTCGTCGTACTCGGTGACCTCGACCTGGAACCACTCCTCGGGGAGGTCGAAGTCGTACTCGTACACCTCGCCCTCCCGGTCGTAGTCGGGGTCGGGCACCTCGAAGCTCCCCGGGATGACCGAGGCGCCCTGTGGGTGGAACTCCCGCGTCGGGTTGTCCAGACAGAGGATGGTGGAGTACTCGAAGCCCGAGAAGTCCGGGCGCTTCATGTGGAGCACGCGCTCGAACTGTTTCTTCTCGCCCTCTCGCCCGGTCTTCGCGGGGTTCGAGATGACGGTGTCGTCGATGTACAGCCCCGAGCAGTCGCTCGCCAGACCGCTGTCGAGTTCGCCCTGCACCTGCGCGGAGAGGTCCCGGCCGTTGTTCGTCGCCGGGAACAGCACGTACCGCGGTTCGTCGTAGTCGCGCCACGACGAGTCCCCGGCGTCCGGTTCCACGTCGAGTTCCCCGCCGGCGCGTGCCATCGCGGAGAACAGTTCCGCGTACGGCCTGTGACGGAACCGCTGTAGTTCCGGGTCGTCCTGGTAGACGACCACGTCGGCGCCGCACGCGATGGACTCGTCGGCCAGGTCGCCGACCTCGTCCTCGAGCAGCACGGCGACGACGCGCTCGTCGCTGTCGTACTCCTCGTTGTAGCCGTCCATCAGGCGGCGGGCCTTCCCGAGCATCTCCCGGGAGACGTCGAGGAGGTCGCCGTCCTTCGTCTCGCAGAACACCCACATGTCCTCGTAGGTGCCGCCCTCGAGGGTCTCGACGTACTGCTTGTCCGCGGTCGGGTGGTCGAGTTCGGGGTACTTCTCCTCGGGCGGCACGCGCTCGATCTCCTCGTCGCGTTCGCCGCTGCCCTGAATGGAGTCGATGCGCTTCTGGACGAGGCGCTTGACGCTGTCGCGGTCCTCGCCGGCCTCCTCGCGCTCGATCAGTTCCTCCAGTCGCTCGACGCTGTCGATGTTCTGGAGTTCGTTGGCGAGGTCCGCGGGGCTCATCTCCGTCGGGTCGAGGTCCTCGCGGTCCTCGGCCTCGTCCTCGCGGAACTTCTCGATGCGGGACTGGATGAGCTGTTTCGCGCCCGCCCGGTCCTTCCCGGCCTTCTCCGTCTCGAGGATGTCCTCCAGTTCGTCGACGTCCTCGACGTCCTGGATCTCGGGGCCGAGTTCGGAGATGTCGTAGTCGTTCGGGTCAAGTGCCACGGTCAGTCACCCCCCGCAAACTGCTGGAGTTCGTCGACGACGCTGCCCATCTCCTCCTCGTCGCCCGGGTCGACCATCGTCGCGTCCCGTTCGGCGGGCGCCTTCGGGATCGGGTCGACCCCGGAGACGATGGTCGGCGACCCGTCCAGCCCGATGAAGTCCGGGTCGAGGTTGAGATCCTCGTGATCCCACACCTTCAGGTGGTCCTCGTGGTCCTCGGCCCGCTGCTGGGTCTCCTCCCGGCGGTCCTTGTGCTCGAGGCGGTGGGCCGCCTTCCGGTAGGAGGGTTCGAACTCGGGATCGGTGACGACGAACGCCGGCAGCGACGCCTCGACGGTCTCGATCTCGTCGACGTCGCCCGCGACCAGGCGCTTGGCCCGAACGCGGCCCTCCTCGGGTTCGACGTCGAGCGCGACGACGTGCGTCAGAATCGGCCAGTCGAGACACCACGCGGTCTGCGGGCCGGTGTGACCGGTCTCGCCGTCCGCGGTCTTGAACCCCGCGAACACGAGGTCGGGTTCGAGGCGTTCGAGGCCGGTCGCGAGCGTCATCGCCGTCGCCCACGTGTCGGCGGCCGCCATCTCGCGGTCCGACAGCAGGTAGAGGTCGTCGGCGTAGACGGACGCCATCGCCTCGCGGAGCACGTCGCCGTAGCCCGGCGGCCCCATGCTCATCACGCTCGTGGTGCCGCCCTGCCGGATCTTCGTCTGGAGCGCCGCCCGCAGCGCGTGGTCGTCGTTCGGGTTCATGACTGTGGGCGTGTCGCCGCGTTCGAGGTGGCCGTCCTCGTCGAAGGACACCTGTCCCTCGCGGAAGTCCGGCACGCCCTTCGTCAGGGTGACGGTGTGCATCGTCAGGTTCGCCCCGCTCGGCCGGCGTCGACGTCGATGGCGTCGACGGGGCAGACGTCGACGCAGAGCATGCAGTCGATGCACTGACTCTCGTTGGTCGGGTCGGCTTTCAACTCGGACTCGGGGTGGTCGGGGGAGTCGACCCATTCGAAGACGTCGACAGGGCAGTCCTCGACGCAGGCGCCGTCGGCGATGCAGATGTCGAAGTCCACTGCGACGTGGGTGCCGTGGATGCCGAGTTTCTCTGGTTCCTCGACGGGACCCCACACGTCGTGGCCCTCGTGGGTGTCTACCTTCTCGCGGTTCTGTTCGAAGTTCGCGTCTATAGCCATTGGTACACAGTAGCAGGCAGCCCGCATACACTTAAATCTACCAGGGAGATTCGTGATACTCCGCGAGGTCGCGGCGCTCGCGCTACGGGACGAGGAGAACTGCAGGAGAGAGACCGCCGCCCGCTACGACTTCCGGCGCTTGCCGGCGTTCGTGCTCGGGCGCACGTGCTCGGCACCCTTGCCACGGTTCTGGAGGCCGCGAGCGCGACGGCCCGCGCTCGTCTTCCCGCGGAAGACGCGGTTCTTCTGGGCGTCCTCGCAGATCCAGTTGAGGTCGTCGTCGTTCTGGATGGCGCCGTGCTCGGGGTCGAGGAGGATCACTTCGAACCACTTCTGGGAGCCGTCCTCGCCCACCCAGTAGGAGTTCAGCACGCGGAGGTTGATGAACTTCCGCGAGGCGCGCTCCTCGGCGATGCGCTGGAGGTTCTTCGCGCGGCCGATGCGGTTGACGCCCTGGCGCTTCGTCCGGCGGCCCGCCTTGAAGCGGGACTTCCGGGCGGTGCCCTTCCGGACGCTGACGCGCGCGACGACGACGCCCTGCTTGGCCTTGTAGCCGAGTTCGCGGGCCTTGTCGAGGCGCGTCGGTCGGTCGATTCGTTCGATGGCGCCCTGGTTGCGCCACTCCTGTTTGCGCTGCCACTGGAGCTCGGCGAGTTTCCCGTCGCTGGGGTCCCGCCAGGCTTCCTTGATGTGGGAGTAGAGGCTTCGTGTCATGTGTTGTCCGCGGGCGTTGCGTGGTTCAATCCCCGAGGCGCGTAGCCTCGGGGATCACATCCCGTCCCGACTGTGGTCAGGAGCCCGCTGGAGCCCGCTCGCCAGCGAGTTACCGTCCGTTCGAAGTGGCCGGGGTTAAGAACTTCGGAACTACTCGACGTCGAAGGTGAGCTCCGCGCGCTCGAACCGGACCCCCGGGCCGTCGTACGTCTCGACGAGCGTCGCCCCGTCGAAGTCCTCCGGCACGGAGAACACGACGGCCGCACTGGACGTCTCCCCGGGCGCGATCCGCGTCGGCAGTAGTTTGGCCTTGAACGCGTTGGTCGTGTTCTGGAACGTCTGGGGCGCCCGGTTCCTGCCGTCGACGTGCAACACGAAGTTCCCTGGTCGCAGCGTCGTGATCTCGTCGCCAGCCGTCGCGTTGAACTGGACGACGACGAACGTCTCGTTCGGCCGCGCGCTGTAGTTCCCGACGGTGTCCTGGACGCGGGCGTCCCACTGCACCGTCGTCACGTTCGCCGTGCCGTTGGCCGTCGCGTTCCCCGAGTTCGCCAGCGACATTGCCGTGAACGGCGGGCCGGCGTCCGCCGCGCCACCGCCGCCCCCGCCGCCGACGAACGGGACGAAGCCGAGCAGCGTCGGCCCGGCGAACACCGCCGCGAGTACGACGACGACGGCGGCCGCGATGGGGACCACCGGAACCCCGCTCGGCAACCCGCTGGGCACCGGGAACGGGAGGCTGTCGAACAGCGACCCGCCACCGCCACCCCCGCCCGTGAACTTGCCGACGAGTTCCTCGACGCCCTCGTCGCGGACGGCCGAGGCCAGTTCGTTCGGGTCCAGCAGGTGGACGTTCCCGGCGTCGGCGGCGCTGCGCGCGCCGGTCGTGAAGCGTCCGCGGGTCGCCATCACGCGCACGTCCACTCCTTTCTTGTCGCAGAACGCCGCGAAGTCCTCGACCTCCGAGGCACCGATCTCCGTCTCGGCGCTCGGCCGCACGCCGATGAGCCCGCGGCTACCACTGTCCTTGTCGCCGGCGACGAGGTACGTGCCGTCGTTGTTGGCGGTAACCGACGTGTTCCACCCCTTCTCCGCCCAGAACGCGGCGAGGAACTTGGGGAACGCCGGTTCGTCCATCTCTTCGAACATCACCACCCCCTCCGTCCCGGCCGACTGATTGTGCCCGTCATACAGACTGAATTAACACCTGTATCAGCACCCCGCCACCCCATAAACGGTCGGGTCACCGTCGCCCCGCGAGCAGTGCCGCCGCAGCCAGCGCCACGACCGCCGTGAGCGGCGATAGCGGCACGAACCCACCCGACGACCCGCTGCCGTCGCCCGCGTCGGGGTCCGGGGTCAGCGGGTCGCTCTCGTCGACGTCGAGGTTCGACGTCGTCTCGGTCCGGTTCGCCGCGGTCGTCGTCTGGTCGTCGGTCGAATCGTCGGGGTCGGGGAGCACCGTCGCGTTGTCCGCGACGGGCGCTCCGTCGAACTCGTACGGCGTGTCACTGGCGTCGAGCGAGCCGTTGCGGTTCCTGTCCGCGACGACCGTCGCCGTCACCACCGTCGCGTTCTCCAGGGAGTCGTTTAGCGGGACGCGGACCGACTCGTAGGAACCCGACGAGACGTACTCCGTAGCGCCGATGGTCGTGTTGTTCGCCGTGAGGCGGACGAACCCGCCGTGGGAGACGGTCACGTTCTGAGCGGCCACCGTGCCGTTGTCGACCTGCTGGGACTCGAAGGTCACCGTCGCCTCCGCCGTCGTCAACTCGACGGTCTGCTCGCTCAGATCCCGGTACTCGCGCACCCACAGCGGGAACGACGTCGGTGGCGTCGCCGCCGAGAAGTCGAAGTTCGCGGTGAACGTGCCGTTCTCCGAGACGTCGACGACGTTCTTCCAGAGGTAGGAGTTCGGCGTCTCCTGGAGCGCGCGGACGTCGAGGGTCGTGGTCGGCGCGACGTTCGTCTGTCCGTCCACCCGCATCGTCGCGTCGTCCCACGGGGTGAGCGTGAACGACGGCTCCGCGGTCAGCGTCATCGTGGGCTCGACCACTCTCGTCCGTCGCTCGACGAGTCGCTCGTCCTCCTCGACGAGGTTGCTGTGCTCCTCGAGTGTGAGCCGGAACTCGTAGGTGTTGTTCGAACTGCGGTGACGTTCGACCTGGTCGGTGTCCCACAGCACCAGGAACCGGTCGTGGTCCTCGACCTGGGAGACGACCCGGAGGTCGCCGCCCGAGAACTCGTCGGCGACCGTGTTCGTCTCGGGGTCGAGTTCGACAATCTCCGCGGTCAGCTCGTCCGCGAGGCTCCCGTCGTCCTCGACTGCCCACCCCAGTCCACTCTCGTTGACGACGAACGCCGCGTAGTCGCCGTGGGCGACGTTCTCTCGCAGCGAGACGCGGCCGTGGACGTCGCCCGCGCTCGCCTCCTCGAAGTCGACGTCCGCGGGGAGGACGCCCGACGTCCCGACGGTCTCGCCGCGGGGCGTCACCTCGAGGTTGCCGACAGCCTGCGTGACGCCGTCGATGGTGACCTCCAGCTGGTACTTGCCGGGTTCGATGGCGTCCTCGAGCGGCCGCGACACCAGGGTCGCGCCGTTCACCGAGAGGAAGTCGTCGGGGTTGCTCGACGTGGTGCGGTACGTGTCGAACTCGACGGTGTCGGTGCCCGACCCGCCCAGGGGGACGACGACCTCGAAGCCGTCGGTCTCACCGCCGATGGTGAGGTTGGCCGCCGCGGAGTGGCTGACCTTGATCGACGCGGTCTCCCCGCGCTCGACCGTGACGTAGCCCTCACCGAACGACGCAGACTCGTCGGTCGCCGTGGCCGTCGTGGGGACGACGGCGACTCCGGACGCGACGACGAGCAGCGCGACGACGACGGCGGTGGCGGTACGTGTCATGTGGCGTCGGTTCGTTCACCAATCGTTTCCCACGTGACTGTATAAATAGTCGTGGGTCCGTCGCGTCGCGCGAAACGAACCGGGGGTACGTCGCCACTCGCGGGCGAACCGTACGGCTAATCCGGGGGTCACTCGTAGCCGCTCACGATGGAAGCGACGCCGCAGACGCTGTTCGTCCTCGTCGCCGGGTCGACCCGGACGGCGAGCATCGACGGCATCAGCGCCGCCGGAGCCGACCCGGCGCTGATGGCGCACACGCCGAGCGCGGACGCCGAGATCCTGACCTACGGCCGGCCGGTCCGCGCGCCGGTCGTTCCCGTCAGCCCCACGGGCTGCCCGACGCCGGCGGTCGTCACGCGTGCCGTCCGCGAACGCGTCGGCTTCGACGTCGTGGTCGTGGACGGCGGGCTCTCGGAACCGGTCGGCGCGCCGACCGTGGACGCGGGTGCGTCGCCCGGACGCGACGTCCGGAGTGAGGTGGCCGTCCCCGACGCCGAGGACGCGTTCTCGAGCGCTCGACGGCTTGGGCGGGACCTGCCAGCCGACCGCCTCGTCGTCGCCGAGACGATACCGGGCGGCACGACGACGGCGATGGGCGTGCTCGCCGCGCTGGGCGAGCGCCGCGCGGTCTCCTCCTCGCTGCCGGAGAACCCGGTGGCACAGAAGCGAGCGGTCGTCGAAGACGGGTTGGCAGCGAGCGGCCTCGCGGCTGGCGACCTCGCCGGCTGCCCGGTCGAGGCAGTCCGCCAGATGGGCGACCCCGTCCTCGGCGTGGTCGCGGGCATAGCGGCGGGCGCACTCGACGCCGGGACGGAGACGCTCCTCGCGGGCGGGACGCAGCTGGCCGCCGCCGGCGCACTGGTCCGTCACAGCGGCCGCGACGCCCCGCTCGCGCTGGCCACGACGTCGTTCGTCGCCGCCGACGACTCCGCCGCCGTGCGCGGAATCGCCGCGGACAACGACCTCGACGTCACGGTCACCGACCCCGGCTTCGAGGCGCGCGCCGACCACCCCGCGATGGCCGCCTACCTCGCCGGGGAAGCCAAGGAGGGCGTCGGGATGGGTGGCGCGCTCGCGTTGGCGGCGGAGGCCGGCGCCGACGGTGACGCGGTCCGTGAGTCTGTCGTCGACGTCTACGACCGCGTGACCGCTGCGGAGTGACGCAGTCGGACCGGAGGGTTCGATAGCCTCGCCGACGGAGGTCGACCCATGAGCGACGACGCCGACCCCGCGATCGGTCCACAGCCCATCGAAGCCGCCGTGCCCGAGGCGTTCGGACTAGTGCAGGTGTGGTGGGGCGACGGGAAGGGGAAGACGACGGCCGCGATGGGGATGGGGCTCCGGGCGGCCGGCCACGGCTACCGCGTCCACATGCTCCAGTTCATGAAGGGCGGCACCGCGAGCGTCGAGGATGTCCGCGGCGAGTACAACGCCATCGCGGCGCTCCCGGGGTTCACCTACGAGAACTCCGGGCACTACGGCTGGCACGGCTTCCTCGACGAATCCGCCGACGAGGAACACGAGGCACGCGCGAGGGGCGGCCTCGCCCGCGCCCGCGAACTCCTCGACGCGTCCCGCGACGTGGACGGCCCTCTCCCCCTCGAGGGTCCCGCAGACGACGGCGTCCACCTGCTCGTCCTCGACGAGATCCTGTACGCCGCGAACCGCGACCTCGTCGACCCCGCGGACGTCGTCGACCTCGCCGAGCGCAAGCCCCCGAACCTCGAACTCGTGCTCACGGGCGGCCACGAGGAACCCGCCTACCTCCTCGACAGCGCGGACCTCGTGACCGAGGTGCGGAAACAGAAACACCCCATCGAGGCGGGGCAGGGCGCGCGGAAGGGCACGGAGTTCTGAGCGGGGCGACCGAGTAGTTCAAGTTCACTTGCAGTAATGCAACGGACAGTGACGACATCGTTCGACCTGTTCGGGACGCTCGTGTCGGCCGACCGGCCGGCCGACCCGGCGACGGCGGTCGCGGACGCCCTCCGCGAGCGCGACGTCAGCGTCCCCGCGGACTGGGCGACCGCCTACCGCGAGCCACAGACAGACGTGCCGGCGGGCGCCGAGCGCTCGCTCGCTTCACACGTCGCCGCCGTCCTCGACAGCCGGGGAGTCGACGCTCCCGGTTCAGTGGTCGAAGCAGCGACGCTGGCCGCCTTCGACCGCCCCGTCGCGGTCCGTGACGGCGCGCGCGACGCCGTCGACGCGGCCAGCAGTACCGGCCCCGTCGCCGTCCTCTCGAACTGTAGCGTGCCGGGACTCGTCGAGCGGACGCTCGACCGGACGGACCTCGCCGACAAGCTGGACGCCGTCGTGACGAGCGTGGACTGTGGCTGGCGGAAGCCCGACCCGCGGGCGTTCGAAGCCGTCGCGGACGCACTCGGCGTTCCGACGGGCGAACTCGTCCACGTCGGCGACGACCGGGAAGCGGACGGCGGCGTCGAAGCGGTCGGCGGTCGTGCGCTCCTGCTCGACGACGTCGACCTGACCGAGATAGCCGACCGACTGGAGGCGGGAGCGTGGGACTGACGGCCGCCGCGGCTATCGCGCTCGCGGTCGTCCTCGACGCCGCCGTCGGCGAGCCGCCGACGCGCGTCCACCCGGTCGCCTGGTTCGGCAACCTGGTCGCGCCGTTCGACCGCGAGTGGGCTCACCCGCTGGTCGTCGGCGCTAGTGTCGCGTTCCTCCTCCCGCTCGTGGCGGCAGTGGCGGTCGGCGGACTGGTCGCGCTCGCGGGCAGCGTTGCCCCCGAACTCGCCGCCGGGGTCGCCGGTCTCGCACTGTTCGTGTCGTCGAGCCGCCGGATGCTACTGGGGGAGGCGCGCGCCGTCGTCGGGCAGACGGAGACGGACCTCGACGCCGCCCGAGAGCGCCTGCGGTCGCTCGCCGGCCGCGACGCCGCCGAGCTCTCCCCGGGGCAAGTGCGGAGCGCGGCGGTCGAGAGCGCCGCGGAGAATCTCGCCGACGGCCTGATCGCGCCGCTGCTCGCGTTCGCTCTCGGTGCGCTCGTCTCGCTCTCCGTGGCCGCCGCCGCAGCGACGTGGGTGAAGGGCGTGAACACGCTCGACTCGATGCTGGGCTACCGCGAGAAGCGCGTCGGCACTCCCAGCGCCCGTCTCGACGACGCCGTGATGTGGCTGCCCGCGCGCCTGAGCGCACTGCTGCTCGCAGCGAGTGCACTCGACCCGGCGGCCGTCCGCTGCGCTCGCTCGCACGCCGACGCCCCGCCGTCCCCCAACTCCGGGTGGCCGATGGCGACGCTCGCGGCCGTGCTCGGCGTCCACCTACAGAAGCCCGGCGTCTACGACCTCCCGCTCGGAGACGCGTTCCCGACCGTCGAGGAGAGCCGGCGAGGCGTCCGCGTCGTCGGAACTGCGGGCCTGCTCGCGACCGTGCTCGCGGCGGGGGTGGTCGCGTGGTCCTGACCGCCCTCCGGGGCGCGCTCGGCTTCCTGACTCGTCTCCCGGTCGGCCACGGAGGGGAGTCGTGGCAGGCGTTCCGGGGGTCGCCGTGGGCGTTCCCACTCGCGGGCTACGCCGTCGGCGCGCTCCTCGCCGTCCCACTCCTCGCCCTGCGGACTCCGGCACCCGGCACGACGGTGGCCTTCGCCTACGTCGCGTGGGTCGTCGCCGTCACCGGCATCAACCACCTCGACGGCGTCGCGGACGTCGGTGACGCCGCCGTCGTCCACGGCGACAGAGCGGACCGCCACGCAGTGCTGAAGGACTCGGCGGTCGGCGTCGGCGCCGCCGCCGCCATCGCGCTCGTGTTCCTCGGACTCGCGTTCGGCGCACTCGGCGTCGTCTCGTTCCCCCTCGAAATCGCCCTCGCTGTCGTCGTCGCCGCGGAGGTCGGTGCGAAACTCGGGATGGCCGCGGTCGCCTGTCTCGGAACGGCCACCCACGAGGGGCTGGGCTCGCAGTTCACCGAGCGCGCGAGCGAGGCCGACCTCCTCCCCGCCGCCGTCGTCGCGGTCCCCGCCGTCGCGCTCTCGTGGCCGTCGCCGGTCGCCAGTGGGGCGCTCGCCGGCGCCGTCGCGGTGAGTCTGCTCGCGCTCTGGTGGGTCCGCCGCCTCCTCGGGGGCGTGAGCGGGGACGCGTTCGGCCTCGTCAACGAGGTCGGTCGCGTCGCCGGCCTCCACGCGGGGGTGATCGTGTGGACGCTCTCCTGATGTGCGGCGGGCGGGGCACCCGCCTCGACGCCGGCGTCGAGAAGCCGCTGTTCGACGTCGGCGGCCGGCCGATGGTCGACCGGGTGCGCGACGCGCTCGACGCGAGCCGCGTCGACACCACCTACGCTGTCGTCTCCCCGCACGCGCCCGCGACCCGGGACCACGTCGCCGCCGACCTGCCGGTCGTCGAGACGCCCGGCGAGGGCTACGTCGCGGACCTCTCCAGCGCGCTCGAACGCGTCGAGACGCCGGTGCTCACCGTCGCAGCGGACCTCCCGCTGCTGGAGGGCGACGTGGTGGACGCGGTTCTGGACCACGCCGACGGGTCGACGAGCGTCCGCGTCCCCCGGGCGCTGAAGGAGGCCCTCGGCGCGAGTTGTAACGGCGACGCCGCGTGGGTACCGACCGGGCTAAACGTCGTCGGCGACGACGAGGACAGCGTGTACCGGAGCTACGACGCTCGCCTCGCGGTCAACGTGAACCGGCGTGCGGACGCCGAACTCGCCGAGCGACTGCTCGCCGCGTGGGAGGTGAGCGATGGACCCTGACTCGGTCCGGGACGCAGACCGGGTCCCCCACGGTGGCAGCGACGACCCGGACGTCCTGGACTTCAGCGCGAACGTCAACCCCCGCGTTCCGGACGGCGTGCGCGAGGTGTACGACGCGGCGCTCGACGACGCGACGCGTTACCCGAACGACGCCTACCCGGACTACCGCGCGGCCGCAGCAGAGTACGTCGACTGTGCCCCCGAGCAGGTGGTGCCGACCCCGGGCGGTCTCGCTGGCATCCGCCTCGCAGTCGGGACGCGCGTCGGACCCGGCGACAGCGTCCTCCTCCCCTACCCGAGTTTCGGGGAGTACGCCCGCGAGGTCCAACTCCAGGGCGCCGACCCGGTGTTCGTCCCGCACGACGAACTGCTCGACGCCGACCCCTGGGACCACGCGGTGGCCGTCGTCTGCAACCCGAACAACCCGACCGGCGACGCCTGCGACCCCGGCGCCCTCCGCGAATTCGCCGCGCGCTGCCGGGACGCCGACACGGAACTGCTCGCGGACGAGGCGTTCCTCGGATTCACCGACCACCCCTCGATCGCTGGCACCGAGGGCGTCGTCGTCGCGCGCTCGCTCACCAAACTGTTCGGCCTCCCGGGCCTCCGCGCGGGGTTCCTCGTCGCCACCGGCGACCGACTGGGCGACCTCCAGACCGCGAGACGAGCGTGGAACCTCGGCACGCCCGCCGCCGCGGTCGGCGCGCACTCGATGACTGACGACTCGTTCGTCGAATCGACCCGCGAGCGCGTCGCCAGCGAACGAGCACGCATGCGTGAGGCTCTCGACGAGCGATTCGACGTCCACGAATCGGACGCGCCGTTCCTCCTGCTCGACGTCGGCGACCGGGACGTCGCCGAACTCGTCGACGCGGCCCGCGAGCGCGGCGTCGCCGTTCGCGACGCGACGACGTTCCGGGGGCTGGACGCTCACGTCCGCGTCGCGGTCCGCACGCCCGCGGAGAACGACGAGTTGCTGGCGGTGTTAGGGGATGTTTGAGACCGTCGTCGCGGACGACGTCCTCCGCCTCCGGCGACCCGCGACGCGCTGGCTCTCGACGGGGTGGGATGGCGGCTTCGTCGAGGCGGACGCCGCGTACAACGTTACTGTCCCCGAGGGCTGGCACTGTGAGGACATCGGTGCGTACGTCGCGGAGCGCCTCGCCGCGGCGGGATTCGACGACGAAGCCACGGGACCAGTGTTGCTGACTGGCGTCGCCCAGCGACACGCCCGCGGCGCGGCCTGTGGACCGGTCACGGCAGTCGTGACGGCGGGACTCTCGAACCCCGCGTCGCTCCCGCTGGACCCCGCCGGTGGGGAGTTGCCGGCCGACACCGAACCCGGTGCTGGGACGGTCAACGTCTTCGTCGGTACGGACCGCGCGCTCGACGACGCCGCACTCGCCAACCTCGTCTCCGTGGCCACGGAGGCGAAGACGGCGACGCTGCTCGGCGAGATGGGGTTCACCGGCACCACGACGGACGCCGTCGTCGCCGCCTGCGACCCGGCGGGCGAGCCGGCGCCGTTCTCCGGAAGCGCCACCCGAGTCGGTGCGGCGGCACGAGCAGCGGTGCGGGAGGCGGTCTCCGCGAGCGTCGAGTCGCGGTACGCCGAGGAAGGGGTGGCCGACTCGGTCGCCGACGCGGAACACGGCGTGCGCACGGACGTGCGAGCGGACGTCTTCGTGCCTGGAGAGCGGTAGCTTGCCGTCGCGCCGACTACGGTGGAGACGAGTGGGACGGCGGTATGAACCAGATACGGGTTTAGCGAATCCGTTCAGGAACGGGTTCAGTAATCCTCGACTGAACGGAACTCGTCGGCGGCGATCGCGTCTCTGACCGCCTCGAGGTCCGCCTCCGGCACGTCGCTGGGGTACTTCCGCTGGAAGTAGCCGACGATGTTCTCGACGTCGCGGTCGAGCAGTTCGCGGGCGTTCTCGTGGTCGGTCGGCGTCGCCTGCGGCCAGTCGAACAGCACGATGCCGTCCTCGCTCACGAAGACGTTGTACTCGCTGACGTCCGCGTGCACGTAGCCTGCGCCGTAGGCGGCCGCGACCTCCCGGAGGATCAGGTCGAGGACGCCGCTCGCCTGCGCGGGGTCGAGTTTCGCCTTCGACAGCTCCGTCCCCGTCATCTTCTCCATCACGATGGCGTGGCGGTTCTGGTCGACCGGTCGCGGGACGTTGACGTCCGGGTACAGCGTCTCCAGGGCGTCGTACTCTCGTTCTGCGGCTTTCCGCGCGGTGTACTGCCAGGAGACGTGTTCCTTTTCGCTGGTGTAGTCCCGGCCGCGGTGGACCTCCCGGAACTGGGTGTACCCCTCGCGGTGGAACTTCAGGGCCATCGGGCGGTAGGACTGCACCTCGTAGACGTCGCTCTCCTTGCCGACGCCGAGTGGGGCGCCGAACCCGTCGACGGTCTCCCGTTCGGCGAACGTGTGCAACGCGAGCGCGTCGTAGCCCGCGAACGTCAACTGGACGCCCTCGTACTGGATGGTCTTCCGCTCGAGGAACTCCAGGTCGAGCATCCGGTCGAGGCGGTAGTCGACCTCTTCGGCGGTGAGACGGGAGAACTCCGGGAGCTTCTCCCGGTTCACCCACCGCGAGAACCGCATGCCGTGTTCGACGCCCGAGAGGAGGTGGAAGTCCTCGGGGTCCAGGTCCGCCATCTCGGCGGCGACGTTCCGAACCATTCGTCGGCGAGTAGTCGCGGCCCGGGTATAAGCCCCGCGGAGCCGAACCCTGTTCCGGAACACGCGACCCGATATAAATAACTCCGCTATCGCAGAGAATCGACTTCCTCGGGCGTTCTCTCAAGCCATGGATTTCGGCGGCGTTTCGGCAATAAACTCCATTCCACGATATAGAAATTTTGGTGGGCGCCGATTTCGCCACTCCAACCGAAGACGCTCTACTGGGCTGACAGCGTCTGTCCGGCCCGCTACGGCGAACTCGTCGACGAGAAGGCGCTCTGCTCGGATCACTGACGAACGACCCTCTGGCCGCCACAGTGGGTCCGTAGCCGGGTGCACAAGCGTTAATTCCCTGGTACAGTAAGATTCGAGTTGATGGGGTTATCCGTACCTACAGCCGCCGCTGAGGCCTGTATCGCCCTGTTCACCCTGCCAGTTGTCGGCGTCGAACTGGGCCAGATGGAGGTCACCGCGCTCGGTGTCCTCCTGATCCTGCTACTCCTCGTCGGGTCGGGATTCTTCTCGTCCTCAGAGATCGCGCTGTTCTCCCTGCCGACCCATCAGGTCGACGCGATGGTCGAGGAGGGCAAGCGTGGTGCGCGGGCGGTCAAGTCCCTCAAAGAGGACCCCCACCGGTTGCTCGTGACCATCCTCGTGGGGAACAACATGGTCAACATCACGATGTCCTCTGTCTCGACGACCCTCGTTGGCTTGTACTTCGACGCGGGCACGGCAGTAGTCGTCTCGTCGCTCGGTATCACGTCGATGGTCCTGATCTTCGGGGAGAGCGCACCCAAGTCCTACGCCGTCGAGCACACGGAACTGCACGCGCGGCGGGTCGCCCGGGGGCTGAAGGTCGTCGAGAAAGTGCTGTGGCCGCTCATCACCCTGTTCTACTACCTGACGACAATCGTGAACAAGGTCACCGGCGGCAGTGCGTCCATCGAGTCTACGTACGTCACTCGCGACGAGATCCGGAACATGATCAAGACCGGCGAGCGCGAGGGCGTCCTTGACGAGGAGGAGCGGCAGATGCTCCAGCGAACGCTCCGCTTCACCGACGCCACCGCCAAGGAGGTGATGACCCCCCGCCTCGACGTGATGGCCGTCTCCACGGACGCGACCGTCGAGGAAGCCATCCGGAACTGCATCCAGTCGGGGCACGCCCGCCTGCCGGCCTACGAGGGCTCGCTGGACAACGTGACCGGTATCTTCGACATCCGCGACCTGGAGGACTCCGACTACGACGCCTTCTCCGACCTCGAGGTCGGGGACGTGGTCACGCCGACGCTCCACGTCCCGGAGTCGAAGAACGTCGACGAACTCCTCTCGGAGATGCGCGAGAACCGGATGCACATGGTCATCGTCATCGACGAGTTCGGCGCCACCGAGGGCCTCATCACGATGGAGGACCTCCTCGAGGAGATCGTCGGCGAGATCCTCGTGGGCGACGAGGAAGACCCCATGGAGTTGGTCGACGACGACACGATTCTGGTGGACGGCTCGGTCAACATCGAGGAGGTGAACGAGGCCCTCGACATCGTGCTGCCGGAGGGCGAGGAGTTCGAGACCATCTCGGGGTTCATCTTCAACCGCGCCGGCCGCCTCGTCGAGGAGGGCGAGGCGTTCGAATACGAGAACGTGACGCTGCGCGCCGAACAGGTGGAGAACACCCGCATTAAGAAAGTCCGTGTGACCGTCGACCGCGACAGCGTCGACCCGGTCGAGTAGGTGTCGCCGGACGGCGAGCGCGAATTCGATGGGAGTCCTGCTCTCTGGACGGTGGTGAAAACCATTAGGGGTCCGCCTTGCGTACCCAACCGCATCGAGGCATGTACGAGAACATTCTCCTCCCGTACGACGGAAGCGAGGGCGCCGCCGCGGTGCTCCACCACGCCGCCGAGATCGCCCACTGGGCGGACGCGACCATCCAGGTGCTCTACGTCGCCGACACGACCCGCGACAGCGTCACCGTCGTCGAGGGCCACACCGTCGACGTCCTCGAACAGGAGGGCGAGGACACCCTCGAGGAGGCCGCGAAGACCCTCGACACACTCGGGGTGTCCTACGACACCGACGTCGTCCAGGGGAATCCGGCCCCGACCATCGTCGAGTACGCCGAGCGATACGACCAGGACTTGGTCGTGATGCCGACGCACGGCCGGGAGGGGGTCTCCCGGTACCTCATCGGGAGCGTCTCGGAGAAGGTCGTCCGCCTTTCCTCGGTCCCCGTGCTCACCGTCCGCATGAAGCCCGACGAGACGCTGGAGTTCCCCTACGAGAACATCCTCGTTCCGACCGACGGGAGCACCGCTGCGACGCACGCGGCCGGCCATCTCGTCGACCTCGCGGCGGCGCTCGACGCGACCGTCCACGTCCTCTCCGTCGTGGACGACGCGACACTCGGGCTGGACGTCCGGTCGGCGAGTGCTGGGAAGGAGAGCGAACAGGCCGCGACCGACGCCGTGGAGACCGTCGTCTCGGAGGCCGAAGCGCGAGGAGTGACCGACACTGTCCGCCACGTCGAACACGGAGACCCCGTCGCAACGATCCTCGACTGCATCGAGTCCAACGACATTCACGCCGTCGGGATGGCGACGACTGGGCGCCGTGGCACGGACCGGATCCTGCTCGGGAGCGTCGCCGAGAAGACTGTGCGCTCCGCACCGGTCCCAGTCTTGACCGTCGCGGAGCCGGAGTGAACCCCGTCGGGGCGCGGTTCATCGCTGCTGCGTCCGGACTCCGGCGGGTTCGACGGCGACAGCTAGACGAACTGCTTTTGGCGCTCCCAGCGAACTCCCTGCTATGACGATGGCCGGCGAGTGGCGGCTGATCCGCGAGGAGGCACGCGACGGGCCGATGCAGATGGCCCTCGAGGAGGTCGCCGCGGAGACGGCGGCCGACGGTGGGCCCCGCACCGTGCGCGCCTACCAGTGGTCGCCCTCGACGCTGTCGATGGGCTACCGCCAGGAAGCCGAGTCGGTGGACTGGGGCTTCTGCGAGCGCGAGGGGATCGGTGTCACCCGCCGCCAGACCGGGGGCGGCGGCATCTACCACGACGAGTTCGGCGACATCTCCTACAGCATCGTCGCGCCCGCCGCGGAGCTGCCGGGCGACCTGATGGACTGCTACGAGGTGCTCTGCGAGCCGATCCTGGACGCGTTCCACGAGATGGGTGTCGAAGCCGATTTCGTCCCCGAGAAACACCCCGTGCTCCACGAGCCCGCCTGCTACCTGCGCGCGCTCCACCCGGCCCACGACATGGTCGCGAGCGGCCGCAAGATAGCCGGGAACGCCCAGTACCGCACCCGCGACGCGGTCATCCAGCACGGCTCGCTGTCGTACGCGCTGGCGCCGGAGCGCCACCTCGGGGTGTTCGCGGCGCCGGGCGTCGACGAGGCGGGGTTCCGGGAGCGCGTGACGAGCATCCGCGAGGAGGCGGGAATCGACAGAGAGGAGGCGGTCGCCGCGGTCGAAGACGCGCTCGCGACGTGGTGTGACGCCAGCGAGGGGGCGTGGACCGAGGCGGAACTCGGGGCGGCTCGCGAGCTGGCCGACGAGAAGTACGCGACCGAGGAGTGGACCCGCGAGCGGATCAGCTGAAACCGAAGGACTCCGGCTCGTCGCCGGAGAGCTCCTCGACGGCGGCTCGAATCTCGTCGAGTGGCGGCTGGTCGCGGGTCGGGTCGAGGGGGTGTTCGCCGACCCAGCGGTACTGCACGACGCCGTCGGAGTCTACGAGGAACACCGACCGCTTCGAGCGCGGGAACACGCGGAACGCCCGGTAGGTCACGCCGAACGCGTCCGACAGCTCGAGGTCGCGGTCGGAGTACAGCGGGAACTCGAGGTCGAGGTAGTCGATGAACCGGTGGTGCGTGCTCTCCCTCGACTTGCTGGCGCCGACGACGCGGAGGGCGTCGTTCGACGCGAACCAGCCATAGTCGCGGAACGAACACCACTCGTTCACGCAGTCCGGGCTGAAGTCGTTCGTGTAGAAGACCACGAGCAGTGGGCGGTCGTCGTACAGGTCGCCCAGCGGCGTCACCTCGACGTCCCCGTCCACGGCAACCAGCGGCACCTCGACCTCCGGCACGCGCTCCCCCTCGGCCAACGCTCCGTCTTCACTCATGGCCGATTCAGGGGACTGGGAGTCAAAAGGTGTTGTGCCGCGTTCGAAGCCTCTTTGACGGTCCGGGCGAACGGCAGCGTATGCGAGTAGGTGCACACGTCTCTATCGCGGGCGGCGTCGACAACGCCGTCGACAACGAACTGGACGTCGGAGGCAACTGCGGACAGATCTTCACGCACTCCCCCCAGGTGTGGCAGGACCCGAACGTCGGCGACGACGAGGCCGAAGCGTTCCGCGACGGCACCGCGGCGAACCTCGACGGGCCGTGGGTCATCCACTCCTCGTACCTCGTGAACCTCTGCACGCCGAAGGACGACCTGCGTGAGAAGTCCGTCGACAGCATGCAGAAGGAGGTCGACGCGGCCGCGAAACTCGACATCGACTACGTGAACGTCCACCTCGGCGCCCACACCGGCGCCGGCGTCGAGCAGGGTCTGGACAACGCCGTGAGCGCACTCGACGAACTCGACGTCCCGGACGGCGTCACCGTGCTCGTCGAGAGCGACGCCGGATCGGGGACGAAACTCGGCGGCGACTTCGAGCACCTCGCGTACGTCCTCGAGGAGTCCGCCCAGGACCTCGAGATCTGTCTGGACACCGCCCACGCGTTCGCCGCGGGCTACGACCTCTCGACGCCCGCCGGGGTCGAGGAGACGTTCGCGGAACTGGACGAGACGGTCGGCGTCGAGAACCTCGCCTGCGTCCACCTCAACGACTCGAAACACGAGTGTGGCACCAACAAGGACGAGCACGCCCACATCGGCGAGGGCCTCATCGGCGAGGACGGCATGTCCGCGTTCGTCAACCACGACGTCGTCGTGGACAACGACGTCCCGCTCGTCCTCGAGACGCCCAACGAGGACGGCAAGGGGTTCGCGTGGAACATCGACCGCGTGCGGGACCTCCGCGAGAGCAGTCTCGCCGAGACCTGAACAGGGTCGTCCTTCCGTCGGTCAAACAGCCGTTTCACTCTCGAACGGAACTAAGTCGGTGTGCGCGCTACTACCACCTGCGCCCGCCGCGCCATCCCCCTGCCCCCCAACTGCCTGAACCCGACACCATGGGGCGCGAGGCGGGCCAGTTGCCGAACCCGTCAGCTTTTGCCCCTCCCCCGTTTTCCTCCGTCCGTGCGCCGCTTCAGCGCCGACTACCTCGAGGAGACCCGTCGCGGCATGTGGAGCGAGCGCGACGCGCTCGACGCGCTACAGCTCCCCTCCCGCGAACGCGTCCTCGACGTCGGCTGTGGGACCGGTGAACTCGCTGCCGTGTTCGCCGAGGAGTCCGACGCCGAGGTGCTCGCACTCGACGCCGACCGTACACTGCTCTCCCACGTCGAGGCGGACGGCCGACTCCTCGGTGACGCCACGCAGCTCCCGCTCCACGGGGACACCTGCGACCTCGTCGCCTGCCAGGCCTTGCTCATCAACCTCCCGGACCCGCTCGCCGCCGTCGAGGAGTTCGCCCGCGTCTCGACGGACCTCGTCGCCGCCGTCGAACCGGACAACGCCGCGGTCAGCGTCGACTCGACGGTCGCGGCCGAGTCCGCGCTGACCCGACGCGCCCGGGAGGCGTACGCGGCCGGCGTCCCCACGGACGTGAGCCTCGGCGCCGACGCCGCCGACATCTTCGAGCGCGCCGGTCTCGCGGACGTGACGACGACGCGGTACGACCACGTGCGCGCCGTCGAACCGCCGTACAGCGAGGACGACCTGGAGGCGGCGGCGCGGAAGGCGACCGGCGAGCGACTCGCCGAGCAGCGACCGACGCTCGCGGCGGGCGGGATGGGCGACGACGCGTACGACGAACTGCGCGCGGAGTGGCGGGAGATGGGGCGCGCGGTCGTCGACCAGATGCGCGAGGACGCCTACGAGCGCGAGGAGCGCGTCCCCTTCTTCGTCACGGTCGGTCGCGTCCCCTGAGCGCGCTCTCACCCCGCCGCGGACGTGACACCGAGTGAACAGAACGACGGTTCTGGGAACCCTTTTCGGACCACTCTGTGTCGTCGGGAGCATGGACCCCCGTATCGAGGACCACGCGGAACTGCTAGTCGACCACTGTACTGACGTCCAGCGAGGCGACATGGTGGCGGTGATGGCGCCGCCGGCGGCCGCCGACCTCGAGGTCGCCATCTACGAGGCGCTCGGCGAGCGCGGTGCGATGCCCATCGGCCTCAGCCTGCCGAGACGAGCGATGCGCGCGTACGCCGCCGCCATCGACGCCGACGACGTCCAGATGATGGACCACGCGCTGGCGTTCGTCGAGGAGACGGACGTGATGATCGGTATCCGGGGAGCGGCGAACGTCTCGGAGATGAACGGCCTCGACCCGGAGGAGATGCAGGCGTTCGCGAAGGTCCAGAAGCCGATCCAGGACGCCCAGATGCAGTGCCGGTGGGTCGGCACCCAGTTCCCGGCGCCGGGGAACGCACAGAAGGCCGAGATGAACACCGACGACTACCGGGACTTCGTCTGGAACGCGGTGAACAAGGACTGGGACGAACAGCGGGAGTTCCAGGCCCAGATGGTGGAGATCCTCGACGACGCCGAGGAGGTACGCATCGTCTCCGGGGAGGAGACGGACCTCACGATGAGTGTCGCCGGGAACCCCACGAAGAACGACGACGCGGAGCACAACCTCCCGGGCGGCGAGGTGTTCACGGCGCCCGTCCCGGACAGCGTCGAGGGGACCGTCTGCTTCGACAAGCCCGTGATGGGGATGGGCCGCGAAATTCGGAACGCCTCCCTCGAGTTCGAGGGCGGCGAGGTCGTCCACCACGACGCCGAGCAGAATGCCGACGTGCTGGCCGGTATCGTCGGGACCGACGAGGGAGCCAAGCGCCTCGGCGAGCTGGGCATCGGGATGAACCGGGACATCGACCGCTTCACGTACAACATGCTGTTCGACGAGAAGATGGGTGACACCGTCCACCTCGCCATCGGTCGCGCGTACGCCGAGACGGTCGGCGAGGGGA
This sequence comes from Halobacterium wangiae, assembly GCF_021249345.1. Classification (NCBI taxonomy): domain Archaea; kingdom Methanobacteriati; phylum Methanobacteriota; class Halobacteria; order Halobacteriales; family Halobacteriaceae; genus Halobacterium; species Halobacterium wangiae. Next base: position 2,043,316 of record NZ_CP089588.1, read on the forward strand.
ACGAGCAGAACGAGTCTGCAGTCCACAAGGACATGATCGTGGACATGAGCGAGGACTCGTTCATCGAGGTTGACGGCGAGGTCGTCCAGCGCGACGGCACGTTCGTGTTCGAGGACGGGTTCGAGGGGTAGCACGGTTCGGAGCGAGCGAGAACCGCGGGAACGCCGACCCACTCTCGTCAGATCGGGAACAGAAAGGCCGTTCGGCGAGCTTTTATTCTGGCGGGGGACCGTCTCCGCGTATGGACGAGAGAGTCCGCCGACACGCGGAGATCCTGGTCGAGTTCTCCGCCGAGGTGGAGCGAGGAGACATGGTCCAGATTCACGCACCGAAGGAAGCCGAGGACCTCGTCGTGGCGCTGTACGAGCAACTTGGCGAGGTGGGCGCACGCCCCACGACCCACTGGCGCCTCGGCCCCGCGTCACGGGCGTACAGCCTTGCGATGGACGCCGAGGATTACGTGACCAAGGAGCACGCGCTCGCCGAGATGGAGGAGACTGACGTGGTGTTCCTGATCATCGGGGGCGGGAACCCCTACGAGACGACCGACGTGCCGCCGTCGAAGAGCCAGGCGGCGGGCCGCGCGAACAAGCCCATCTTGGAGGAGCGCCTCGACAAGCGCTGGGTAATCACGACCCACCCGACGGCCGCCGGCGCACAGGAGGCCGAGATGAGCACCGCCGCCTACGAGACGCTCGTCTACGACGCGATGGACAAGGACTGGCAGGCCCAGTACGAACACCAGGCCCAGATGGTCGAGATTCTCGACGACGCCGAGGAGGTACGCATCGTCTCCGGGGAGGAGACGGACCTCACGATGAGTGTCGCGGGGATGCGGGGCGCCAACGACTACGGGAAACAGAACATGCCGGCCGGCGAGGCGTTCACCAGTCCGGTGCCGGACAGCGTCGAGGGGACTGTACGCTTCGACAAGCCACTGCTGCGACAGGGCAACGAGATAGTAGACGCCTACCTCGAGTTCGAGGGCGGCGAGGTCGTCGACTTCGAGGCGGCGAAGAACGAGGACGTCCTCGAGGGAATCCTCGACACGGACGAGGGTGCGAGGCGTCTCGGCGAGCTGGGCATCGGGATGAACCGGGACATCGACCGGTTCACGTACAACATGCTGTTCGACGAGAAGATGGGTGACACCGTCCACCTCGCGGTAGGTGCCGCCATCGAGGAGTGCGTCCCCGGGGGCATGGAGTTCAACGACTCCGCGGTGCACGTCGACATGATCGTCGACATGAGCGAGGACTCGTACATCGAGGTCGACGGCGACGTGGTGCAGCGCGACGGCGCGTTCAGATTCGAGGAGTAGCGTGGTTCGCAGCGAGTGAGCGAAGCGAACGGGTGAGAGCTACGGAAACATCGAACGGTGGACGCAGTGAGCCGTGAGGACGGGTTCGAGGGGGAGCTGTTCTCACCGCAGGCTCCCGCGACGCGAACCGGGCAGCGGCCCGGGAAAGGAGGGCCTAGTCGTCCAGGTTCGAGTCGTCTCTGTCGGGGCCGCCCGATCCGGAGTCACCGAAGTCCGAGCCGCCGGTCCCCGAGTCACTGAAGTCGGTGTCGTCGGTCTCCGAGCTGCCGAAGTCGGAGCCGCCGGTTCCGGAACTACCGCTGCTGGAACTGCTCCCGCCGTCCGACTTCGCCGCGTCGCGGGCGGAGGACATCCAGTCGTCGATGTTCTCCTGGACGTAGTCCTGTCCGCCGAGGCCGAGGGCGACGCCGGCGCCGATGGCCAGCGCGATGGCGGCTGCGCCGAAGAACGCGGCGATGAACGCCGTGAACAGGCTCGCGAGGATGAACGTCTCGAAGCCGATGGCGGTCAGCGCTATCGTGATCGTGATGTAGTAGATGAGCAGTTTCACCGCGAGGCCGGCGTACCGCGTCGCTGCACCGTCGTCGCTGTGGGCGATCATGTCGCCGACGCGTTCGGCGACCCAGATGCCGACGATGAGCGCGGCGAGCCCGCCGACGAGCGCCGGCAGGTAGCTCGCGAACGTGTCGAGGAGTTCCGTCAGCGCGTCGATCTCGACGATGTCGGCGACCGCGAGCAGGGTGAGCAGGTAGATGTAGTAGGTGACGAGCAGGCCGATGATGCGCCCGAACTCGCCCTCCTGGTCGCCGAACTGCTCGAGGGGCGTGTTGCGGAGGCGGGGGCCGATGTTGAACCCGCTGACCACGTCAGCGACGATGTCGCCGACGACCCGGCCCACGATGAACCCTACGATGAGCAGGGCGACTGCGCCGAAGATGACCGGGATGTAGGAGCTGAGGTTCGCGAGCAGCTCCGAGAGCTGTGGGATGTCGAGGACGTTGGCCGCCGCGACCAGCGCGATGAAGTAGATGTAGTAGGCGACGAGTTTGCCCAGCGCGCGGGCGATTCCGTCCCCTTCACCTCTTTCCGACATCCCCTCGACGGCCGTTCCACGAGTGTACTTCCCGATGCCAATACGGTCGATGACCCGGGTGACGAGCGCCCCGACGATGCGCCCGATGATGTAGCCGATGACGAGGATGACGATCGCGCTGAGGATCGTCGGCAGGTACGCGATCACCTCGGCGATCGTCTCCTCGATCGCCTGCGGTATCGATTCTTGTAGCGGCGTTATCGCCGTCCCAGTGGGTCTCATAATGCTTTGAATACTAAATCTCGCTGAGGCATTGTTACACGCAGTCTGTGCGGATTACAGTCCCATTACTCGGACCCCCGGTCATCCAGGAGTCGTGTCAAAAAAAAAGACGTAGGGCGCCGTTCGCCGTCCCCTCTTTCTACACCACGTCGCCGCGTACCGTCATCCCTTCCGAGCGCGCCCGCCGCTCCTTGACGGCCTCGGCGGCAGTCTCGGCCTCCGCCTCGTCCATGCCGAGCATCTCCAGGGCGCCCGTCAGAGTCGGGAAGACGAGTTCGCCGCTCCGGAGTTTGGCGAACGCGTCCTCGCTGCGCTGGCCGTCCACCCAGAGGCAGACGCCGCGTGGGTCCAGCACCTGCTCGTAGTTCCCCGTCGCCCGCGCGCCCTCCAGTCGCTGGGTGACGTTGTCCTCGAAGCCCGCGTTGCACACCTCGACGTGGATGGGTTCGTCCTCGTCGACGAGGTGGGCGGCGAGACACTGCTCGGGCGCCACGTGTCCGTTCTCGTTCGCCCGGAGGTGCTCGGGGTTGGCGTCGGCCCACGACGCGCGCACCGTCTTCCCGACGCCCCTGACGCCGTACTCGCGTTCGAACTCCGCGGCGCGGTCGGCGTCGTCGCCGCGCAGCAGGATGTCCTTCGTGAGGTAGACGTCGAGGCGTTCGACGGGGTCCAGCCCCAGCGCCACGTCGCCGTACACCCACACCTGCCGCACGGGCACGGGCTGCTCCTCGTCAACGACAGTGTCGACGAGTTCCTCGACACGGTCGACGGCGGCTTCGCGGTCCATTGCTCGGACGTTACCCGCGCAGGCCGAAGAGCGTTGCGTACTTCCGGGAACCCGAACAATTTCGACCCCGCGGAGCCACTCCTCGCACATGGCAGCGGAGTCCGAGGAGTCCGTGGACGCCTTCGACTCCTACCGGCAGTTCTTCGCGCTCGAACCCGACGTGCTCGTGCTCTCGGTGGCGATGCTCGTGTTCAGCCTCGCCTTCCAGATGACGACGCGCTACGTCCCCGAGTACATGTACACGCTCGGTGCCGGCGCGGGCATTGTCGGTCTCTACGGCAGTCTCGGCAACCTGATCTCGGCAGTGTATCCCTACCCTGGTGGCGCTGTCTCCGACCGCGTCGGCTCCCGGGTCGCGCTCACCGCGTTCGCCGTCGTCACCACCATCGGGTTCGTCGTGTGGGCGCTCGCGCCCTCGCTCCCCGGCTTCGACCTCCCCGTCGTGTCGCTCGCTGGCGTCGAAGTCGGCGGTTCTGTCGGGCCGTGGGTGTGGGTGTTCGTCGGTCTGCTGTTGACGCAGGCTTGGAAGTCCTTCGGTCTCGGCGCGACGTTCGCCATCGTCAAGCAGAGCGTCGCCCCGAACCGCCTCGCGATGGGGTTCGCGAGCACCGAGATCTTCCGCCGCGTCGGCTTCCTGCTCGGTCCCGCCATCGCCGCCGTCGTGCTCGCGGTCTACGAGTTCCAGGTCGGCTTCCAGTACGTCCTCCTGCTCGCCGCCGGCTTCGCCGCGGTCGCCACCGTCGCCCAGCACGTGCTGTACGACGCTAGCGAGGACACCGTCGGCGACTCCTTCGAGGGCCTCGACACGATCCGCCGCGACCTCCGGACCCTCCCCGAGACGCTGCGCCCGCTGCTCGTCGCGGACACCCTGATACGGTTCGCGAACGGCATGGTGTACGTGTTCTTCGTCGTCGTCGTCACGCGCTACCTCGGGGTCGGCTTCACGGGGTTCGGCGTCTCCATCGGCCCCGCGTCGTTCTTCGGCGTGCTCCTCTCCGTCGAGATGGCCGTCGCCATCCTCACGAAGGTCCCCGTCTCGAAACTCGCCGAGCGAACGGGCCTCAAACCGGTCGTCGGCCTCGGCTTCCTCGTCTACGCGACCTTCCCCGCCATGCTCATCTTCGCGCCCGCCGACCAGTGGGCGCTCGTCGCGTTGTTCGCGTACTCCGGGCTCCGGTTCGCCGGCCTGCCCGCGCACAAGGCGCTCATCGTTGGTCCGGCCGAACGCGACGCTGGCGGCCGCGTCACGGGGACGTACTACCTCGTTCGGAACACCGTCGTCATTCCGAGCGCGGCGCTCGGCGGCGTGCTCTACGGGGGCGACTGGACGCTCCGGGTCGCCGGCGTCGCGGTCACCGCTGGCCCACAGCTCGCGTTCGGTCTCGCTACTGCGATCGGCTTCGTCGGTGTGGCGTACTTCGCCGCGTTCGGTCGGGAGTTCGAGGCCTACGCGCGGTCCTGACAGAGCGCTGCCAGCCCCGTCGGGTACAGTGGTTCCTCGGCCGCCACGAGCGCGTCGAGCGCGCGCCACTCCGCCGTGATGCGTTCGTCCGCGTCCGCCTCGTAGCCGCGGAGTTCGTCGCGTTCGTACAGCGCGTCGTCGGCGAACGCGCCGTCGAACACCACCACGAACTCGTGGCCACGCTGGTCGCCGTACGTGAAGCGGTTCTCGAGGATGCCGAGGCGCTCGACGGCCACGAGGTCGGCACCCAGTTCCTCCCGGAACTCGCGTCGCACGGCGTCGTCGCTCGACTCCCAGAACTCGATTCCGCCGCCGAGCGGCCGGAAGAACGCCTCACCGCCCGGCGCGACGTCCCGACTCACCAGTATCTCCTCGCCGTCCGACACCACGCAGAGGGCCACCGGTCGGATTCGCTCGCGCATGGACTGCGACCGGAAGCGGGCGGCCGAGTTGACAGTTTCGGTTCCACGTCCGGCCGTCACGTCACCGAACCGAAAGACCGACGCTCCTGGACTGCCTCTCTCCCACAATCCCGGCCCGGTCCCCACGGACAGGGCCACCCCACCATGCCGACCACGCAGATCAAGGACCCGGTCCACGGGTACGTCGAACTCGAACAGCCCCTCGTCGACAGCATCCTCGACACCCGGCCGTTCCAGCGGCTCCGCCACGTCCGCCAGCTGTCGGCGACGAACCTCGTCTACCCGGGCGCCAACCACACGCGCTTCGAGCACTCCCTCGGCGTCTACCACCTCGCACGCACCGTCTTCGAGAACCTCCGCGAGCAGCAGTACTTCTACCAGGACGCCACCAGCGCGGAACTCGACGACATCCAGCGCACCCTGGAGTGCGCGGCGCTCCTCCACGACGTCGGCCACCCGCCGTTCTCCCACCTCGGCGAGCGCTTCCTCGACGTCGACGACCTGCGGGCACGCCTCGCGGAGTACGGCGTCCAGGAGACGTTCCTCGACGCCGGCGTCGGCGACGCACCCGTCCGCGAAGCGAGCGCCCACGAACTCCTCGGCTGCCTGCTCGTCTGCCGGGAGTACGGCGACCCGCTCCGCGATATCGGCGTCGACCCCCACGACGTCTGCGCGCACATCCTCGGGTACAGCCTCGAGTACGAGCGCGGCGGCCGCTGGCAGCACGGCGTCGCCGCGCAGGTGCTGCACTCGCCCATCGATGTCGACCGCCTGGACTACATCACCCGGGACAACCAGATGACGGGCGCGGACGTCCTCAGCTTCGACACCGCCCGCATGGTCGAGTCCTACACCGCCCACCCCGAGGAGGGGCTGGCGCTCTCTGACAAGGCGCTCTCCGCCATCGGCAACTACCTCGAGGGCCGCATCGCGCTGTACATGTGGGTCACCCAGCACCACAAGTCGGTGTACGCCCACGCGCTGCTCGACGACCTGCTGGACGAACTCGCGGCGGTCGCCGACGAACCGCCGGTGACCACCGACGCCATCCTCCGGGAGGGCGTCGACGACAACACCATCATGGAGCGCCTGCGCGTCGCCGCCCGCGACAACCCGGACTCAACGCTCGCAGCGCTCTACGACCGGTTCCGCGGCCGGCGGTTCCCGGAGACCTGCTGGAAACACCGCATCGCGTACGCCGACCGCGTGGACGCCCCGCTCGACGCGTTCAGCGACTGGCTGGCCGGCAACGCCGACCGCCTCGAACGCGCGCTCGCCGACGAACTCGGCGTCCCCGACCACGAGGTGTGGATCGAGCAGTCCTACGTCCCCGAGTACGAGCCACAGGAACTGAAGGACATCCCCATCGCGTACGGCGGTACGACGCGCTCGGTCGGTGACTGGGGGCTGTACGGCGACCGCGCGTTCGACAGTCCCATCCCGTTCGTCTTCGTCCCCTACGGCGTCGAGAAGCGAGCGACCGCGACGCTCGTCGAGTGGTTCCACCACGAGAGCGCCTGAATCGGCTGATTCTCTCGGCTCTCCCGTTCTTCACTGCCCAGCGGCCGCGCTGGTCTGTCGTCGGTTCTGTGGCCGAGGGTCGCCACGTCCGGCGCAGTAGTTCCGAAAGTCAAAATCTGTGCAGGAGATGAATGACGATATTCCGGCGATGAAATAAAGATGGATATTTTACACTCAACTGTAATTGAGGCACATGAACATTCCGTCATCGGTGATCAATCTCGGTCGGGAACTGGCCACCCAGGTTGGGAGTGCGTTCATTGCAACCATTCCAATTATCTTGGGTGGTTACTATCTCTATGAACATCGGCAGAAAGTTCGTGCGCGCCGTCTACGCCATGCGTTATTGACGGAAATAGAGGCGATACAGCCGGAACTCATGTCGGTGATGGAAGAAGGAGATGCATATTTAGATGATCCAGTTTTTCAGGGCAACTTGGATAAAATCGATCTGCTGACGAACGAGGAGATTAATGCAGTGATTCGGTTTTATAGCCGTTTATCTCCACTCAGGCAAAGGGTTAGCCGTGAAGGCCCGGCCATTGAACCTGAGAATATTCCTTCTCATCTCACCAATAACGCCATGAGCTGTAAGGAGGACGCGATCGAGGAACTTGAGAAACAGATATCGAGTCAACCTACTGTTCGGAAGCCCAGATCGGATTCTTACTCTTCATCCGATCCTAGAGATTAGGTAATATTCTGGGTGTATGCCATTACAAATAAATTGTAAGAGATCTCGGCCTAAATGCTACAGGTGCTCATCAAACCAATCACCAAGACCACCTGAGACATTACGATACGCCCACCTTCCTCCGCCACTCTCTGGGATTTGAGTTATGACGATTGAGTCATTCGTGTCGGTGACACCAGTCAGCTCATCGGCGATATCACCAGCGCCTTTGTTTGAAACGCCAACCAACCAGGTAGACTCAAGAGCATCAAATGTCGGACCTAGGGACTCGATTGCCTCGTGGATATCTTCGTAGTCCTGTCCTGGCTCGTGTAAATCGTAACTGATCTCGTAAACCGTCATTTATCAAGAACTCAAGCTGCTAACGGTTGTACCTGCAATTCCGACAGCGGCCAGGGTGTACTTCGGTGCATCATAGACCGCGTGGGCGATCGCATTACCGGTCTCTGGGTTGTGGCGGTCTAACTCGATTGTCCATTCGTCCTCGTACTCCCGGATTTGGAAACTATCCGTCTCTTGCTGATCTCGGTACACTGCCTCTGCACCAGCTTCGATTGACCAATACGAACGCTCGAATCCCGGCGGGAGCGTGAATTCGGCAGTCTTCGGAACGGTGATTTTCTCTCCGTACCCTTGCTCCCGTGCTAACCGCTTTGCCTCTGCCCAAGAATAGGCGTAACCTCTGTCCTCAGATGGTGAACTGACCATATCTGGTCCTAGCAACCAAGTAACATAAAGGCTGAGTAAGCGGGGTGAAAGTGAAGCACATCCCTCATTATTCTTCCGTTGGCCAGGTTGCTTTGGCTCGACGAAACCTACGCCGAGCTCCACGCCATTTCCTATCTTGTAACCGACCGATATGCCGAGATCTGCTCCCAAGTCCAAGAAAATCGAGACCCACGCTCCTATGTTCTAACCGGCCGTAGGGTGGCTCCAAATCTGGTTCTCGCTTGCACAGTTCCTCGAGCGGTTCCTCCATCAGATCTCGATGATTGAAGTCGGCTTGCCCAATAGCTTCGAATCGTTCTGCGGCCGTCGTCCACCCCTAATGCTCCTCTATACTCACCTCGTCATCCTGGAACTAGGTATAGTTCAAACAACAGCTATTCGCCGTTCAAGACCTCATGCGCCTCACTATCCGAGTAACCGTGTTCCTCGCGGAGATGGTCGAGGAACGCGTGCGGTGACGTCGAGAGCCCCGTCGCGTACCAGTCACAGTCATCTTCGGGACAATCGTACTCGGGTTCGAGACCCTGCTCGACCTCCTTCGGTCGCTGCTTTTCCTGGTCGGGTGCTTCCTCGCCGATCATCATCTGGACGTCGCCCGAAAGTCGTTCCTCTTCGTAGACCTCTAACACCCATTCGCCCACGGTCTCGTCGAGCGCGTGGATGTCCTCCTCGGTCGTGTCCGGGGTGGCGGGCGCATCCCCGATTTTCTCCCAGCCGCCAGCCTCCTCGTCGTACCCGAGTGCGTGCGCGGTGTCGCTACTGAAAACGACGAGCGCAAGAATCTCGCGTGTCTCTTCCCGGATGGCGTAGCCGAGGAAGTCGTCGGAATCCCGGACGGTGTGGTACTTCAGCGGTCGGCCGGGCATTGAGGCCACGGTGTCGGTCATTTCCCCAGGATACCAGAGGCCCCAGCAAAAGTATGCCGACGGACGACACAGTTGGCGTCCCCCTCGCTCTCGACTACGCGGACGACCGCTCGGTGACGGTGTGCTCTTCAGCCGCCTCGTGCTCTGCAGCAAACTCGTCAAGCCGGGAGTGGAACGGTGACTCGCACGACCAGTCGCAGTCGCGGCAGTCCACGCTCTGCATCTCCCCCGGCTCCTCAGCAACGTCAGCGGGGTAAATGAGTCGCCAGAAGTTCCAGCCTGTCGCGTTGTCGTGTTCTTTCTCAATGAACCGCTCGCCGAGTTGACGGTGGTTCTGGAGGTAGCGACCGACATCGCGAGGCATCGGTGCGGAGTACTCGCATTCGACACCCCCGGTGTGAATATACATCGCAGCGAGACGTGCGCGGAACCGGCCATCTTCCCGGGCGACCTCATCGGCCGCTCGGCGAATGGCATCGATCTGCTCGTCGAGCATGACAGAAGATTGCAGCAGGAATAATTAAAGAACTACCTTACAGACCATTCCATCAGACCTGAATCTCCATGTCACGAGCAGAGCGTTTCGTCGAGGGAGCGGTCGCAATCATTGTGCTTTCCGTATTCGTCGCGGTCAGCCTTGCGCTTATGTCCATCTTCTTCCCCGAGACGGCTCTGGCTGTTACTCTCGGTCTGGTTGCGCTTGGGTTATTCGCTCTCGTCGTCCTCGTGTTTCTCCTTTATCGTCTGCTGTTCGGCGACGGATGCAGAGGTGGGGCCTTCCCAGGACGGTAAGTGCCTGGGCTGGCACTGGTTCCGAAACCTGTGCACGAGACTCCCTCTAATCCCAATTCCAGGATTTCGAACGGGGGCTTCTTAGAGGAGGCCTGCGATGCAGGGATGGCTAGTGTTTGCCACGACCCAGAGCGCGGCTGCAGTCCCAACGAACACCATGCCAAAGCCGAGCAGGTACAGTCCAAGATTTCGATTGGACCCACCTCTGGCATATCTACTCCGAATCCCTGACTTGCGCCTCGATGCGAAGTAGGTTCCGGAGATGATGATGAGCCCGAGTGCTGCAACTCCCTCCATGACGATCTTGAATCCTTCCGCCAGAGCTGGCTCGGGATCGTTCACGAACAAGGTGTGGAATCCTGTCACCAAGGCTCCGCCATTGTGAGCCGGTGTACAGTTACCGAAGGTTGTTGCGACCCCACTCAGCGCCCCGTAGAACACTCCCACTGCTCCAGTAGCTACGAGGATAATCAGGCCCGCAACCCAGAAGACCAGTTCGCTATCTCTTGAGGTCATTGTCGAGAAGGTCGGCCGCGTTGTCTGATACTCGGGTCTCCGGCATCGGGATATCGTCGCGTTCGTACCGCATCCCCCAGTCAGTCCCCGTCGGGAGTTCCTCGCAATCACCGACGCCGACTGACGGCGCACCACAGTCAGGGTCACAGCCCCACTGGGACTGCCAGTTCGTCTCCACGTCACGGACCTGCAGCCGGAGCGTGCCCTCGACGCCCTCGGCAGACCCGAGGACGATAGCCAGCAGGCGGCGCTGCATCAGCCCTGCGACCAGTGAATTCACCCCGATGACCGACGGGTCGCGTGTCGCCTCCTCGTCTTCCTCGGGGTCGACACCTCCCGGCACGTAGCCGCGTTCACCGCGGAACTCGGGGTGGTCAGCCTCGTAGTCGACGTCCTCCTGGGTCCACACGCGCTGACAGTTGAAGCACGCCCAGCCGGGCCCTGCAACCGCGGTCTCGACTTTCGCCTCCGGCTGGAGTACACCGTTGTCGTCGGCGTGCAGGAGGCTCCCCCCGTCGATGACCGGGATACAGTGTGCACGCGCTACCGCGTCTAGGACCTGCCGAGGGCGGGCGGCGTCGACGCCGGACAGAATAACGTCACAGTCCAGCAGCGCCGGCACGGCCGCGTACTCGGGATCGTCGTCCACAACGCTGCCGTCGACGATTTGCGTCTCGAAGCCCTGTGCGGTCGCGCTCCTACGGGCGACGCGTTCGGCCACCTCCGTCTTCAGCCGCTCGTGGCGGACATCGATACGGCGTGCGCCTTGCGCGCGGTTGAAGTTGGCCTCCTCGAGGCGGTCGAAGTCGACGAACACCAGTCCCCCGACACCGAGTCGGGCGAGGTGTTCCGCCAGGATCGAGCCGACGCCGCCACAGCCGACGACACCGACGCGGAGGTCCGCGAGCGTGGCCTGATCGGCCTCTCCCCACAGTTGGATGGTGGAGTCCTGCTCGTGGTCATCCACACCCGGCCCCGCACCCCGATTGGCGGACCGGCGCGTTGGCTGGATGTTGAGCGCGCAGTCATCTAGTGCCGGCCCGACGATTCGGACGCGGTCGGCGTGTGTAACTACGGGCTCGTCGCCGACTCTGGCGTCCTCGTAGACGCGCATCGACCACTCGCCGGCCTCGTTGGTGATCGCTGCACCCCACGGTGCGCCGACGGGCAGCCGGTCGCGGTCCGCCTTGTAGACGCGTGCCGCAGACTCGACATCAGTGGTGCTCGCACGGACCCCACCGGGTTGCGTGTGAATGCGGATAAGGCCGCCCTCGCGGGCTTTCGCGCGTTCGACGGCGCGCTCGTGGTAGTCCTCGCTGAACTGGTAACCGAGCTCCGAGTCGTAGTTCGTGTTCGTTGATTCAGAGTTACCCCCGAACCACGACCCGAAGCGCCCAGTTCCGTCATCGTCGCGGTCACTTCCGTCGTTCCCGGAGAGCGTCCCGGTGAGTTCGAGGTCCTCACTGGACTCCGGGTGGACGACCTCCTCGACGATGTAGGTGACGCGCCGATTCCCGGTGCTCTTCGAGAGGACGGCGAACGCACCCCGTTCGCCCATTCCGTGGAACGGGTGGCCTTCGCTCGGGAAGAGGACTTCCATCAGGTCCTCGTGGACCTCACGGGGGAACGCGAAGTGGATTTCATCGGCGTCGGCCGCCGACAGCCAGTCCGCGGGTGTTCCTTTGGGCATTGATCAGTCCTCCTTCTCGAAGCGGGACCGGACGATCTCGGGAGCCTTCCGCAGGTCCTCGGGGTCCGTCCAGGAGATGTTCTGCCATTTGTACGACCAGAACCCGGTGTCGTCGACACCGAATGCCTCTGCGACCGGCTCGGCGTGGTTGTGGTTCCTATGTTCCCTATGAGTCTCTTGGCCGTCGTTCTTCGTGACGTACGGAATCGTCACGATGCCGTAGGGGTCCGCGCCCGTCGGGAACGTGGTCGGGATTCTGATGACCGCGTGAGCGCGGTCCTCGTCGAACACGTCGTTGACGTGGGCTGGCTGGACCTCGCCGATGCTGACGTAGGCCCAGTCGCCGTGGACAGCGACTAGTTCCGCTTGAGGGCGTTCGTCCTGCAGTTCCTCGATGGCGGTCCGGCAGGACTCGGACACCTCTCGCATGAGCTGGTTGCCCTCACTCATACGCGATCTTGCCTCCGTCACTGGTCGACTCGAAGAACTCGCGGTTCTCCTCGCGGAGGTCCAGTTCGCGGTCAGAGGGGAACGCCTGGTCTTCCTGGCGGTCGCCGTAGAGGCTGTCCAGCGGGAAGAGGCCCAGCTCCCCGGGGTCCTCCTTGCCGGCGGCCTTGAGGATGGTGGCGACGTCGACGGTGTCCTCGTCGTAGCGGCCGACGTACTGCTTGTTCACGTACACGACGTGCGCGGTCGCAGTGAACTCTAGGTCGCCGACAGTGTCCGCGAGGTCCGCAAGGCGGTCCTCGATGTTCTGGAACTTCTGGTCGACGCTCTGCCGACCGCTCGGGATGTCCGAACGGAGTGCGTCGACCCGGTCCTGCTCAGCGTCGACGATGGTCTTCACGCCGGCGATGGCGTTGACGTCGTGGGGTTCGGCCTCGTCCGCCCAGCCCTTGGCTGCTTCGAGGGCGTCCACGAGGTAGCCGAGGCGACGGAGGATCTCGGTCGGGACGTCGTCCTCCAGAGCGTCGACGGCGTTCTGCGCCGGCCGAATCTTGCCGGCGACTTCCTTGGTTGTGGTACTCTGCTCCTGGTCGCTCGAATCGTGAGTGTTGTGTTCACTCATGTTTGTTTCTCCAGTCGCCTTTGGACCCGGCAACTGTGGGGCCGACCGGGTGAGGCAGCCGCCGCTCTGACGGTCCCTTCCTCGAAAGCCGAGTGACAGCGTTGTCACTCGAACCCAAGTGTAGAGGGTCCGATCGAGGGGCGGCCACGTACCGGTCATTGCCGTGGGGCTCGCGGTCCAGTCGTGGTCGTTCCCGTCATCCCCCTCCCGCGGTCGACTTGCGGTGGTCGGGGGACGCCTGAGGGACGGTGGGCAACCAGCCCGACTCCTGATAGGTAGTGATGGCTTAAATATTTTCCGCCCCGGTGAAAATGCTGAGCGACCCGGTGCTGTTCCACCAGTATAAGAACCGTGGGGGGATAGGTTACGGATTTACATCGTTTCACTTTCACCTCGCACTACCCCTAGTCTTTTTAAGTACGGGCGGTGCTGAATTCCGGAGAATACTGCCAGTTCGCGATAACGGAGAATTAGCTACTGAGTGTCGCGGTTTGGTGGGAAGCAAAAATCCTCCCACCGCCCCTCAGGCGACCATACCTAGTTTCCGGGTGGTAATAAGATTACCGGTGCCCCCGCCGCCTTCTTGCGATTTGCACCTGCAACAATGGGGGGTTAGCATGGTATAAAAGGCTCTGGGGTCGCGTGTTGAAACTGTAATCTCCTCCTAACCAGAAGGTGTTGACACCGAGTACGATTATATGTCTGTTCTCGCTACACCCATCTATGAACGACGGTAAGACCCTACTCAAGGGGATTGGGCGACATACTGGAACTGTAGTCGCCGGAGTCTTCACCGTCCTACTAATGGGTGCGATCGTACTTCTCTATTTCATCTCGACGGGGATGCTTTCAGGGGCGGAAGCAACTGCCGTGGCCACAGTATTGCTCGTCCTCCTGACTGGGGTATACGCGACCGCCACATACCTGATGGTCCAAGAAACCCAAAAAGCCCGCGAGCAGGAAATTCAACCCGTTCTCGACTTTCAGGCCCGAGAAGCCGCATCAACAATCGTTAATAGTGGCAACGGGCCAGCGCGCAGCCTCGATATCACGCTCACCCTTGAGCCAGCGGGTGAGTCCCGTACGATCCAGCGCCAGAGTCTCCCGGCGGGCGGAGCGGTCGCAATTCCTAGCGAACCGTACTCCAGTCTCGGGGACCAGTGCTACCAGGACCTCCAACTGCAAGCTGCAGATGTCGATTGGGAGAACGTTGACGAAGACGACCCCGACTTCTGGGAGAACCTTGACGAACCGTATCAATACCTGAAACTTGAGGGCACCTGTGAGGATGTCTGGGGTAACACCCACCGTATCAACGAGGAATACCAAGTGTACGACCTCACGGAGGGTACTGTTGGGGCTATTGAGCCTTCGATGGACGAAGAAGCGTCGCTTGAGCTAATTGCAGTCGAGCTCAGCCGCCTTAGGGGAACTATTGATCAACTCACTAAAGACGACAGATGAGGAAGGCCGTGACAGGTAAGAAGCCGAACTTGCGTTCAAAGGTACTCAGTTGGCTTACCTGGCAGTATGGACGTGCGCGGGGTGGAATCGTAGACAAATCTGAATACTCTTCCCATGGTGTCACTCGAACTGTCTTTTGGTACGACCAAGAGACTCGCCGGGCAGGCGATTTCTCGCCGTTTGGGACGATTTTGATGAACCGCCACCTCCCAGAGGGAATACCCGAGGAGTTCCGGGACTACGTATTTCTCCACGAGGTCGGCCACGGCGAAGTGAACCCCGTTCTTCGACTCCTCTATCTTCCCTGTATCCTCGGCGCATCCGCGATTGCATTTGCTGGCGTCGTTGCACTCCCATTGAACTTGATTAATGGCGTCCAGTGGGCATCGGGTCCGATATCGGGAATTCTCTTTCTCGCAATTGCAGTGGGGATATCAGCCCTTGCCATTCTCCCCCTAGTCGGTTTGCTGTGGCTTGACGAGACCTACGCCGAACTCCATGCAATCTCCTATCTTGGAACCCACCGATATTCCGAGATCCGCTCCCAAGTTCGAGAAAATCGAGACCCTACGTTCCTACGGAAAGTCAGGTACCATCTCCAGTACCCACCGACTTGCTTGGTCCTCAAAATCGCCCGATTGAAAGGCGTTGGACTGCCAGAAAGTGGCTAGTCACTCTGGTGGTGTCATCAATATCTGAACTAAGGTATGTTGATGAGTACGCTCTATTCGATAGCGGTTAGAGAGGCTCATTTCTTGGGGAGAAATTATTTAATGAATACTAACCATTTCGGAAGTATGGGATCATGGACTTCTGAAGCCCAGCGTAGTCTTGCAGATATTCGTGACCACTTCAACGACGGTACGTTTGATGACGGCCATCGGTTCCTATATGAAACGAAGTCGGTCATAGAAGCTCTTAGCTATCTCCAGATGGGTGCTGGACATTACCCATCTGTGAAAGACGAGATCGACGAGATGGCCCAGGAAGCGGTTGAAATCATGTCGCGACTCTCATCGTGGGAAACAATGGAAGAAAGAGAAGCCCCACCAGAAGAGGCAGTCTCTGACTTAGAAGACCTGGTCCGACGCGCTCTAGATACGTCAATGGAGTACAGGGACTCTGATTTCAACTTGGAATCAATTCGTCGTTAACGAGCCACTCAAAACATAACTCCCCCTCCTATCTCTTCCACTCTTGATTCTTGGGTTTGCAAGAATTCCGCGACGGTGAAGACTCAGAGTCGCTTGAACTCTGGACTAGAAGTCACCTTCTCTAACGCGCTTTCCCAATCTTCTAGGAACCCATCATCAAGCTCGTCAGTGAATTTATCGATATTTGTTTTGAGTTTTCGGTTGAGTGCCTTTGCTTTCCTAATTTTCTTACTAGCATGATCGACACGGGCCTCTTTGCCAAGTCCCCGATACTGTTCTGCGATTTTCCCACAGCTGAATGTGTAGTGGTCCCAGCCACCCTCGCTTTCTGGCCATCCTGCGTTAATCGAACCGGAGTCAAAGAGATTGTCTTCCCACGTCGATGTAGACGCACTTTGTAGAATAGAGACGTCAATCTCTGTGTTTTCAGCGACCTCCGTCATCAGGTGGTCTGGGCGTACGTCAGTAAGTAGTTCGTCAGAGTAATAGCGGGTAACCCGTTGTCTCGGTGCTGGGTCATCGGGAACAACCCACCTATCTGTGTCGAAACTTCTGAGGTTATTGAAGTGACCCGAGCAAAATGCGTCAACTCCCACTGCAAATAATAGGTGGGCTATTTGGTGAGTGCTTCCAGCAATGACCTCATATCTGTTCAGCTTGAGCACTAGAAGTGTTTTTAAATAGGATTCGACATTCCGTTCACCTGTCAATGGAAGACTGGAATCCGCATCCTCGTACATCACAGAAACATAGAAACCATCGACATCGAGTGAAGTTGCTATATTTAGGAGATAATCGCGTAACGAGTCATCAGTGAGATGCTTACCACTGACTGCAATGGTTGCAAAGATTGGTATCTCTTCCCCATAATCTCGAGCTTTTTCAACAAAGAACTCGGTTCTCTGCTTCCAGTCATCTACTTCATCAGCCGATAGTGAGGATATGTGTCGGGAAGGGGATACGTATGCATCACAACTGAGGTTATCCTGAAGATCAATCAAATCCTCAAAGAAGCTCTCTCGATCCTCTTCATTATAGAATAGGCCGTTGTAGAAATCGTCTCCACCGTAGTTATCATGGTAATCGTACCGATTCAGTTTATCTCGGTCACCCTGAGAGGGAAGATAGAATTGGGGGTCAAAGAGAGTATGGAGCTCAGCTTCGGATAGCTGGTCGGAGGTATCCTCAAGAGAATCATCGATATAATCTGACGGGCTCAATACCGCTCCATCTATGTATTCCTGGTCAGCTCCGAACTGAATTCGGTTTTTCCCTTGCCAGCCCATCTGGACCAGGTAGGAAGGCTTGTCGAACATCTACACCAACTCCTTGATTTCGTCAAATTTCTCCTTAGCGAACTCTGGGCTCCGATATCGTGCGTACGGCTTTGGCTGCGTCATGACGTTGAACAACTCATCAAGCTCTTCCGCTATTTCGTCGTCCTCCAGAATGTCCTTCATCTTGGCTTTCTCGCCGTCCATAATCGCTTCCGAGACCGATTTACTACTGTTAGAATAGGGATGTTGCCCAGTTATCGATTCAAACATCACAATACCCGTGGAAAATATGTCTGTACGGATGCTTTGCAGACTCTTATTATAATCCAGCTGTTCCGGCGCGCCGTAATTTGGAGTACCAAGTCTGTCTGCGTGGTCCGGGGTTACACTCTCTCTTTCTTCAAACCGGACAATCCCAACATCAAGGAGAATGACTTCGCCCTCTCCGTCAATCATTATATTGTTGGGTTTGATGTCTCTATGGATTATATTGAGATCATCAAATTGGATGAGCAGATCCAAAAGGGCCTCTGTGACTTGGAATCCGAAATCTAAACCATACCTTCCCTGGCCGATTTTCTCACTTAAAGTAGGACCATCAATGTACTCTTCCTCAATCAGAAACGTGGGTTTTCCCTCTATTTGAAGCTCGAAATAGTCAAGTAGTTCAACAAAATTCGGAGAGCTGATCTTCGTCATTGCCTCTGCCTCCCTCTTTGCTCGCCGTCTTTTGCTTGAGCGCTCAATTGGGAGAAGTTTAACTACCACCATCTCTGAGCCTCGTTCAGCGAGGAATACATCCTTGAACCCTCCTGAGTCGATATGCTCGTGTATGGTGTACTCTTCCAAGGAGTTTCTCACACTGTCTAACTCATAGTATTTCGGCATCTTAGTGGCAAGAAATACCCCAGAGCCAAAAGCCTTGGCTAGATTTACATTCAGTCCAGGAAGGATGTCCCCGGCCACTGAGAGTGGCTGGGAAACAATGGAAGAACAAACGCGCCGATCAAGGGTTGGTACTTCGGTTAAGTGGAGACTTCGCTGACTGACTTTTCGTTTATTTTCCACTGATAAAGGTTCGAATACGGATCTCCACGTTCTGGACTCCAGTGAATCGTCGTCTCCCCTGAATCATTAATAGAAAGCAGTCCTACGTTGTTCGACTTGAACTCGTCCAAGTTCGCATATGCTGGATCGATATGATCCTCATCTATAGCTACATAACGGTATTCGGCAAACGATCTTCCCATAGATGCCTGACGAAGCGCAGTTTTCCATTTCTCCAGCTTCAGCTCGATGGCTAACGTAGTAGTAACGTGTCTTCTGAGGTTCCGAGCCGTCCTTATCTTTCCAGAATCTAACTCAGTGATGAAACCGTTGTTTCGAAGCCATTTGAGGGACTCTCTCTTTTTGCGCTTCGGCTGAGCTCCACAGGCAATGAAGAAGTCCTCTGTGACAGGCCCCCTCCCATGTATCTGTAGGAATGAAATGAGATGTTGCTCGTCTATAATCGGTTGAGATAGATTCAGTTGATCACTACGGTGGCTCCAGTAATCATTTGAGATGTTCACTAAAACCAGGTCTGTCCGCCCCTTTCCGTAGTCAAACTCCGGGATGATGTTCTCCTCACGGACCCCGAAACACTTGGGGAGGAATTCCTTTGCAACCTGTTTCATTTCGTTCTCTGAAGCAAATGCCATGATTGAGTTCCAGAATTAACATGAGATTCTAGGGCCACCTAGAAACTACTTTTGGTTTATTCCGTGACTGAATCCACGAATTCAATGGGCCACTATGTGTGTCTTAGATTCCTTCATAGAAAACCTTGCTACTGAGGAATCAAATATTGGTGACACGTATGGTCAATCAGGGGTGCTTGGTAGAGAAGGGGGATCACCGAAGTAGTTATTATCCAGATTGGTAAATGCGAATTGCAGGCGCCCGCAGCCGGCCGCCATGTTGTGGTCACCTTGCGCGTCTATCGCGCTCTCCGCAACCTTGGCCGTAGCGGGGTGCCTGCTCACTCCAACTATTGACTCATAGCCTCGCTCATGGGTTGCGGTGAATGTTTTTAAGGGATGATTGCATACCCGGCTCTTGGAACGTAGGAAACCGCACAGAAAACGGAAGCGGGCTGAACACTTGCTTCCTTGGACTGCAACGACATAGTTGTTGCGGCGTAATCAGCAACAGCTATCTTGGCAGTCTCGGTGAGCACCGGACTCGCTGGTGTCAAAATCCGCAGCACCCCTGAATTGGCTGGTCTTAGTCGACTCAGCCGACTCCGGCCGGTAATGCCAAACCGCAACAACGACACGAAATCCCACTCCAACATCGAGAAGCAAGCAATTGAACTAATCGAGGCCGACGCAGACATCGTCGAGCTCGTCACTGGAATCGACTTCAAGCAGTATCGATCCAGGGGCGACACGTACGACGATTGGCACGCTTCGTACCCCTTCGAGGCGATGCTTCGTGCTCTCTACCTCAAGGATTTGATGGGGTACTCGAACACTGACCTCCATCGGTGGCTTACCGAGAATCCCGAGAAGGCCGAAGCACTTGGCTTCGACGAGCTGCCGTCTCGAACGACCTTCGGACGCGCCTGGCGGAACCGCCTCAGCGATGAGCTCCGCACGCAAATCCAACACACCACCCATCGTATCCTTGAGTACGCCCACGAGCAGGGCAATCCACTCGG
The DNA here is from genome assembly GCF_021249345.1 of Halobacterium wangiae. Classification (NCBI taxonomy): domain Archaea; kingdom Methanobacteriati; phylum Methanobacteriota; class Halobacteria; order Halobacteriales; family Halobacteriaceae; genus Halobacterium; species Halobacterium wangiae. The sequence goes on from NZ_CP089588.1 coordinate 2,063,096, forward strand.
TCTCAAGTCACTTGAACCAGACGAGAAAGAGGATGTCTCGGAACGAACGGAGGATCGAGTCATCCGCGAGAAAACCCTGGAAGTTCTCGAGGCGTTCCGTGACCTGCTTTACGGGTCTATCGACCTCGACCGCCCAGAAGCAGGAACACAGTACGATACGGGCGAACTCCTAGGGTTGGAGAGTTTCCTGAGTAGTGAGGCGTGTGCCGCCCATGGTGGCAGCAAAGTATACGCAGATAATGCCCCAAAGGGCGTCGACGTCCCTGAGGGTGAGACACTGCTGCACTACATCAAACAACTCGATCCAGCTGATATCCACGATATCCTGGACGAGGCAATCGAGGTGCAGCTAAAGAGCGCGAAACGCCACCTCGAGTTCACTCGCCCAGTCGAAATTGCTATCGACATGACTTACGTCGCCTACTATGGTGAACACGGTCCAGAGGTAAACTATGGACCAGACGACGAGCATGTTGTGGTGATGGGGGCTCCCCCCTCGAAGGGGTACGACTGGTGCTATAAGTTCGCGACCGTCTCTATCGTCGGCGACAACGTTCGCTTTATGCTCGCCGTTCGGCCGCACACCAAGGGCCAATCAATCGGCGAGCTGGTCCGTGAGATTTACTGGGCGGCCGCTGAGCACGTCAGCATCCGGATGGTCTATGCTGACGCCGAGTTCTATTCAGCGGAAGTCATCCAGACACTCGAAGAATCCGGGTCGAACTACGCGATTCGTGTACCCAAGAACGATCGTGTGAAACGGCAAATCGCACGAGCGAACCACGATGTCTGGGTCGAAGAGGATGTCGGCATCTATGGCCCAACTGTCGGCGGCAGTACGAGCGACCGTGTCGAGACTACGCACGTCGGAGTGCCGAAAAACCAGAACCCCGACGAGACTGTGGTCTTCGCCACCAACATGGACGTCGACGACGAGATAGAGATGGACCGTCGGGAAACGGAGAATCTCATGAATCGCTATCGGCGTCGATGGGGGATTGAGACGAACTACCGGGCTCTCGAGGATTTCCTGCCGGAGACGACCTCGAAGGACTACTCAGTCCGGTTGTTCCACTTCGGCTTTGGCGTCCTGATGTTCAACATGTGGCGGTTGATCGATTTCCTCGTTCAACTGAGTCTCGACAGTACCGTGCGAAGCAAACCGCGATTGATAGCTGACCGCTTCCGCGATCTCGCAAAGTCCATCCTCAGCATGTACGGCTAATACGCTAACCGGCGGCTGGTTCGCCCTGCGGCCAGTTACAACTAAATCCTCTTCTACCAGTATTAGCCGACTCTGGGCTTCCGGACGGTGTCTCGCTGATTTTAGCCGGGTAGAAAGACTCCAGAAATCCGGGGGGTGGGCAGCCGATCCAGAAACCAGCCAGATTTTCACCACTTGCCATGCACATTCGCAACCACTGTCCGGCGGATTTGCTATCGCAGAATGCGATTTACGAGTCGTGGAATGCGTCGAGACGAAACGGTGAAACAGCGGGACTCACAACGTGTAGCCAATGGATTGCACCAAGTGCGACCGCGAGGCGGTGATGCACGCGGCGTACTCCGGCACCTACCTCTGTGACCGCCACCTCTTCGAGAGCGTGGAACGACGGGTTCGGCGCCGCGTCCGCGAGGACGACATGCTGCCCGCCGACGCGACGCCCGAGGACCCGGAGACGTGGGTGATCGGGCTCTCCGGCGGGAAGGACAGCGTCGTGCTCACGGACATCCTCCACGAGACGTTCGCGGAGGACCCCCGGGTCGAGCTGGTCGCGCTCACCATCCACGAGGGCATCGAGGGCTACCGGGACGCGAGCCTCGACGCCTGCGTGGAACTCGCCGACCAACGGGGCATCCGCCACGAAGTCGTCACGTACGCCGAGGAGTTCGACGTCGAGATGGACGACGTCGTCGAGGACGACCCCCTCGACATGGCGCCCTGCGCGTACTGCGGGGTCTTCCGCCGGGACCTGCTCGCGACGTACGCCGAGGAACTCGGCGCGGACAAACTGCTCACCGGCCACAACCTCGACGACGAGGCGGAGACGGCGCTGATGAACGTCTTCGAGGGGAACGTCGAGCAGGTCGCCAAACACTTCGACGCCAGCCTCGGCCCGTTCGACGAGCGCCGCGAGAAAGCGGGGATGATCCCGCGCGCGAAACCGCTCCGGGACGTCCCCGAGAAGGAGGTGGCGCTGTACGCTCAGCTCCGCGAGCTCCCGGTCCACATGGCGGAGTGCCCCCACTCCAGCGAGGCGTTCCGCGGCGAGATCCAGGACCTCCTCCTGGCACTCGAGGAGAACCACCCCGGGACGCGACACTCCATCATGGCGGGCTACGAGGAGCTCGCGAGCCTCGCGGCCGACGAGTACGGCGACGAGGACCGGGACGTCGGCGAGTGCGAGGCGTGTGGCGCGCCGACGACGCGAGAGAAGTGCCGGAAGTGCGCGCTCGTCGACGCCGTAAACGCGGTGTAGCGAACGTCTCCCCGCGAAAATCACACTCGTTTTACCGTGATGACGGCACTCGTTTTACGGAAGTAGGAGGAAGCCCCGTCCCTCGGAGCAGAGTTGAATCAGTCACTACCAAATATACTCCACCGCTCGATGGTCCGGCTGGGTGCGCCATGCCCGAATACATACGTTCAAATAATCTTACCAACATAGGTTACGTATGGCGAAACAGGTCGTCACCCGCACCTACACTGCCTCCATCAGGAACCAGGGACAGGTGTCCGACGACCTCGATTCGCTCGGGTTCGCAGCCTCGAAACTCTGGAACGTCGGACGGTGGGTCTGCGACCGCGTATGGTCAGAGATTGGCCACATCCCCGGTCACAACGAACTCACCACCTACCTCAAGAGCCACGAACGCTACGCTGACCTGCATTCTCAGTCAAGTCAGCGAGTCCTTCAAGAACTCGCTGAAGCGTTCACCGGCTGGTACGGAAAACGACGCAACGGAGACAAACGAGCGAACCCGCCGACGTACCGCAAACACGGCGACGACCACCCGCGTTCGACAGTCACGTTCAAAGCCGCTGGCTTCAAAGTCGACACAAAGTACCAGCGAGTCCGCCTCTCTAAGGGGTCAAATCTCAAGGAGTATTGGTCGGATTTCATCCTCTGCGAGTACCAGACCCGGCCCGAAATTGACCTCTCCACCGTGAAAAGCGTCCAACAGGTGCGAGCGGTTTGGACAGGAGACGAGTGGGAGCTGCACTTCGTGTGCAACGTCGAGATAGAGGTGTCCGAGTCTCCCGGTGAGAAGACCGTGGGTGTTGACCTTGGTATTACCAACTTCGCCGCGCTCGCCTACGAAGATGGGCACGGTGAGTTGTATCCGTTGAGCTGCTTGAAGCAGGATGACTACTACTTCAGTAAGCGAATCGCTCGCTGCGAAGACTCGGACTCCGAGCAAGCCACGCGGTTGAATCAGAAGAAGGCGGCTCGCCGAACCCACTACTTCCACACGCTCTCGAAGCACATCGTCCAGCGATGTGTGGAAGAGGGAGTGGGGACAATTGTGGTTGGCGATCTTTCCGGCATCCGTGAAGACGAACATAATGATAAGTCAAAGAACTGGGGGATGCATGGCAATCTAGACTTGCATTCGTGGGCGTTCAACCGCTTCACCAACCTGCTGACCTACAAGGCCGAGATGAAAGGTGTCACAGTTGAGCAGGTCTCTGAACGCGATACGTCGAAATCGTGCTCGTGCTGTGGTCGCAAGCGCCAAGCAAACCGTGTCGAACGCGGATTGTACGTCTGTGATGAGTGCGATACGGTGGCGAACGCGGACATGAACGGTGCTGAGAACATTCGACAACAAGTATCTCCGAGTTCACCGAATCTTTCGGTGAATAGGAGTAACGGCTGGTTGGCACAGCCATCGACGTACCTGTTCGATTCAGAGAGCGGATGCTTCGCACCGCGAGAACAGGTCACATCGTAGACCATAATATCCCAACGTGGGAATCCTCGGCTGCCAGGGCGAGGGGGATGTCAAACGTCGTGTAACGCTGGCGCTAGGAGGTGTTCCGAGTGAGCCCACGGGTGGGTGGGAGGCGCAGCTAAAGAGTCGCTACCGGATGACGTCGAGGCCGTTGTTCTGCTCGACCTTGTCCGTACCGCCGTCCGAGTGCGCACCGAACTTGCCGCTGGCTTCTTCGGTCGCTCGCTGCTTGGAGTCGACCTCCTTGAGCTCCTGTCGGGACTTGTCCGCCTGCTTCTGCGTCGACGGCCCGAGGACCTGCGCGGACTGCACGCCGGTCATGATGGCCATCACGCGGACCTTGCCCTTGTAGTTCTCCTGGATGCGCGCGCCCCAGATGACGTTCGCGCTCGCGTCCAGGCGCTCGGTGATGTTGTCTGCGATGCCCTCGGCCTCTTTCAGCGTGAGGTCCGGGCCGCCCGTAATGTGGACGAGACCGCCGCTCGCGCCGCGGTAGTCGACGTCCAGCAGCGGGTGGTTCATCGCGTCCTTCACCACTTCGTTGGTCTTGTTCTTGTCCTGGGTCTCGCCGACGAGCATCACGGCGACGCCGCCCTGGTTCATGATGGCGGTCATGTCGGCGTAGTCGAGGTTGATGAGACTCGGCTGGGTGATCGTCTCGCTGATGCCCTTGACGGTCTCGGCGATGATCTGGTCCATCACCGAGAACGCCTTCCCGATCGGGAGGTTGGGCACGTAGTCGAGCAGGCGGTTGTTGTCGAGGACGATGATGGAGTCCGCTTCCTCGCGGAGTTTCTCCAGGCCCTCTTCGGCTTTCACCGTGCGGGCGCGCTCGACGTTGAACGGTGTCGAGACCATGCCCACGACGATGGCGCCCTGCTCTTTGGCGATCTTCGAGACGACGGGGGCCGCACCGGTGCCGGTGCCGCCGCCCATGCCGGCGGTCACGAACACGAGGTCCGCGTCGCCGAGCACTTCCTTGACCGTGCCCTGTGCCATCTCGGTCGCGCGCTCGCCCATCGAGGGGTCGCCGCCCGCGCCGAGGCCGTTGGTCAGGGACTTGCCGACGAGGATCTTCGTGTCGGCCTCGATCATCTTCAGGTGCTGTTTGTCGGTGTTGATCGCGACGGTGTCGGCACCTTCGACGCCGATGTTGTACAGGCGGTTGACGGTGTTGTTGCCGGCGCCACCGCAACCGACGATGACGATGCGCGGGTCGCCGAACTCGCTACCGTCGGAGTCGGCGTCCATCTCGCGCTGTTCGGCTTCTGCGTTGTCGAGTGCGTCCTGGACGATGTCTTGCATCGATTACACCTTCGCCCAGCTGTTCGGACTGGCCTGGTCAGTCTGTTCGTCGATCATCTCTCGGACGGCGGACCGAATCGCTTCGCTGCGATTCGGGAACTTCCCCCGTTCGACCATCTGTTCCACTTCGTCGATCTGCTGTTCCGGAATGCGGAGTGTCACACGCTCCATGATTGATTTCCCCTTGTTGAGTAAGACGGGTTGCGTCGTTCGCACCTCGTGTCTTACAGAAGGGGCGATACACGGTATGACCGCGCTGTCGCCCGTTTCTCTGTAAGACGGCCGTCTTACGTACCACTACCCACAGCGTCATACATTAAATAACTAACGGCAGTTGTAAACAGACGTCTTACCGCTCGAGTGCGTCCGCCGACGCCGTCCGACGGCCGCAGTGCGGGCAGAACGCCCAGTCCGCCCGGACTTCGTCGCCGCACTCGCAGAACACGCGACGCGACGCTTTCTCCCCACAGTTCGGGCAGTAAACGTGGTCCGCCGACACCGTCTCTCCGCACTGAGCGCACGAACTCCCCTCGCCCGTGCGGTCACCGCCGCGACCGGCTGTCCGCCGCGGCTCGGCCTCCGAGGCCGGCTGGCGCGCCCGTTCTCGCTCGCGTTCGGCCCGCAGCCCCTCCGCGGGCTCGACCGTTATTCGGACGTTTACGTCCTGTGCAGGCTGTCGCACGCCCAGGCGCTGCTCGACGAGTTCGTCGACGCGATCGGCGACGACGTCGTCGAGGCTGTCTGCCGACGTGTCGGACGGACCGTGCTCGTCGAGGTAGGTGCGGAGCGCGTCCCGCATCACCTCGCTCTTCGACGCGTCGAGGTCCTCGACGGCGTCCACGAGGTCGTTGTCGGCCCGGAACGTTATCTTCGACATGCCCGTTCGAGACCACATACCACGCCCAGGCATATGAAGCCTGCCCCCGCGTATGACGATTGTCTGTCGCACCGAATGACAACCCTTAAATTTCGACGACGGCGTAGAAATTGATGCGACCGCCCTTAGCTCAGACTGGTAGAGCAGTCGACTGTAGATCGACTTGTCCCCCGTTCAAATCGGGGAGGGCGGACTGTTCCTTCCAGCGAACGACGTTCGATAGATAGCGTCGCGTTTTCGACGCAGACGCCGCACAATCCGCCTGTGAGTCGACCGGGAAACCCGGTAAACTCTCCGCGGCTGGTCACACGTACACCTTGGCAGGCCAGCTAGTCAGTCATTGTCACCATCCGCCAGAGGCGTCCTGCGGCAGTGCCGGCGTGACGTGGGAGTACATCCAGCAGTGTGGCTGTAGCGGTCACGTCGAGTAACACCGCACCGTCTCGATTCTCGAATCACCTGGTATAGATCCAGTAAATACGCTCTTTTGAAAGTCACCTGAACTGACGTGTATGCGCACCACAACGACATTCAGGGCCGTCTTCGCCTCGATCATCCTCGTGTCTTCGGCCCTCCTCGTTGCCTCCGCGGTTCCCACCGCCGCCGAGAACACGGACGCACAGGCCCAATCCGACTGGAACCTCACCGTTGCCGAGGGGTACAACACGAGCAACCCCGGCGAGCGGACCACCGTCGTCACCGCACACGTCACCGGCGGCGACATCTGGCAGTACTCCCTGAACGGCACACTGCTGTACCACGACGACACCCACGACGCCTACTGGGACGTCGACCCGGTCCCCAACGAGACGAACTCGGTCGTGTACGTCGCCACCGACGAAGTCCGCAACGAGTCACTCTGCAACCCCGTCAGCGATGACGAGTACTGCATCCGCCAGATCATCGAACGCGCGAACCTTACGACCGGCGAGACCGAGGTGCTGTACTCGCGCGTGGACGCGACGGACTACCGCCAGTGGCACGACGCCGACCGCGTCGGCGACTCGCAGTACATCGTCGCGGACATGTTCTCCGACGAGGTGTTCGTCGTAAACACCACCACCGGCATCGTCACGTGGGAGTGGAACATGCAGAACAGCTTCTCGCTCGAGTCGGGCTGGGACTACCCCGACGACTGGGCACACATCAACGACGTCGAGAAACTCGAAGACGGGCGCGTCATTTTGAGTCCCCGCAACCACGACCAGGTGCTGTTCGTCGACCCGGAGACCGGCCTCCAGGAGAACTGGACGATCGGTGCCGACGACCGCTTCAGCGTGCTCAACGGCCAGCACAACCCGGACTACTTCAACGAATCCGCGGGCGGGCCCGCCGTGTTGATCGCGGATTCGAACAACAATCGCACCATCGAGTACGCGCGAACCGAAGACGGTGGCTGGGAGCAGTCCTGGGTGTGGCAAGACGAGCAACTCATGTGGCCTCGCGACGCGGACCGACTGCCGAACGGACACACGCTCATCACCGACACCAAAGGTGGGCGGGTCGTCGAGATAGACGAACAGGGGGAGGTCGTGTGGAACCTGGCCCGTGAGGGCCACAGCCGAGGCGAGTTCGCAGCGTACGAGGCCGAACGCCTGAACACAGGCGACGAGAGCGCCGGCGGCGAGAGCGCTGCCTCCCTCGGTCTGCCCTCGCGAACCGCCCCGGACGACCAGGCCAGCGCCGCGAGAGACGAGAGCGCCTCGGACGCCGGACTCGTCCCTGCGAGCGTCGCGAACACCGCCAGTGACACCGTGCAGGCGCTGCTCGGCATCCCCGCCTGGATTCTGCTCGTGACCATCGCCTGCACCGCGCTAGCGTGGTTCGGCGTCGAACTCTGGCACGACGACGGCGCCATCCAGGTAGCCACAGGACGATAGAACGACCACACACCACCGGAAATCGGGAGTGAAAGAGAGCAGTGCTCCGTCAGGAATATCTCCTCACGTTGCTCGCCGTCGTTCGAGCGGGCCGGCAGCAGAATCTTCTCGTGGAGGTCCCGGGGGGGACGGCGTCGATGGTCTCGCAGAACTCGATGAACACTCGGAGCGTCTCCAACTGGGTCCGCAGAGAAACAGCGTCGAGGTCACCGTCGTCGTTTCGCCAGAGGCGATGGTGTGTCACTCCCGGGTGGAGGGGTCGAGTCGCCGCGAGATCGCGTCCGCGTTCTGGATGAGGACGGTGCCGAGGATACTCATCAGGAGGACGTAGCCGACGGCGAAGGCGGGGATCACCGACTGGAGCGCGCCGGTTCCGACGCTCGTCGCGAGCGCCGCGATGACGAGCGAGAACTCTCCACGGGGGACCATCCCGAAGCCGACGCGAGCGGACCGCAGTCGGTCTAGCTGGTACATCCGGCCGGAGAGGTTCCCGCTCACCAGCTTCCCGAGGGTCGTGACGACGGCCGCCGCGAGGAGTAACCAGACGACGCCGGGGAGGAGCGTGACGTCCGTCGTGAGTCCGATCGCGAAGAAGAAGACGGCCGCGAAGAAGTCGCGGGCCGGGGCGACCACGGTCTCGATGCGTTCGATGTGGTCGGTGGCGCTGAACGCGGTTCCGACGAAGAACGCGGCGACTGCCTCGCTGAGGCCGGCCGCGAGCGCGGCCCCGGCGACGAGTGTGGTGATACCGAGGACGCGCAGCAGGAACAGTTCGTCCGTGTCGGCGTCGAAGGCCCGCTCGACGTACGCCGACCCGTACCACGCGACGGCCGTGAGGACGCCGAGGAAGGCGAACGCGGAGCCGACGGCGAGCGCTACGTCGAGTGGTGTGCCTCCACCCAGGGCGACCGCCGACAGCAGCGCCAGGTAGATGGCGATGAGGATGTCCTCGAAGACGAGCGTCCCGAGGATGGGGCCGCTCTCGGGGTTGGCGACCCAGCCGTTGTCGATGAGCGACTTCGTGATGACTGCACTCGAGGAGATGTAGACGATGCCCGCGATGAAGAACGTCTCCAGGAGCGAGTAGCCGAACGCGACGCCGAGGCCCACGCCGAGGCCGAAGTTGATCAGGAAGTCGACGCTCCCGACTTTCGCGATGCGGACCCGGTCGTCGAGGAGCTGGGTGACGCTGAACTCGAGGCCAAGGAAGAACAGGAGGAAGACGATACCGAGTTCCGCGAGCACGTCGATGAACTCGCGGTGCTCGACGAGCGTGAGCGAGACGCCGGCGATCGACGAGGGCTCGTTCGGGCCGATGAGGATGCCGACGAGGATGTACGCGGGGATCACCGAGAACCCGATCCTGTCGGCGACGGCGCCCGCGAGTGCGATACCCGTCAGCGCGATGCCGATCTCGACGAGCAGCAACTCCGCCATCTCAAACCTGTGATGTGTCGGTGTCGCCCGGTTCGACGAGTTCGGTGAACGCCCGCTGGTTGTCGCGTGTGCCGAGGGTCACGAGGATGTCCCCGTCCTCGATGGCAGTGTCCGGCGGCGGGTTCGCGATGGTCTCCTCGCCGCGCTGGATCGCGATGATGGAGACGCCGGTCTGCTCGCGGACGTCCGCGTTCCGCAGCGTCTGGCCGACCAGCGACGACGACGGTTCGACGTCGTTCCACTCGATGATGGCTTCGCCCAGTGGGACCTGCACGTCGTCCATGTCGACCGGCTGGAAGTACGCCCCCTCGAGGATCGAGCCGAGCTGGCGAGCCATTTTCCCGCTGAGGCTGAACAGCTTCTCGCTGTCCTGGTTCTCGCCCGGCCGGAGGTAGATCTCGCGTTTCCCGTCGTGGTGGATGAGCACGACGAGCCGTTCGTCCCCGTCGAGGGTGAGCTCGAACTTGTGGCCGACGCCGGGAACCTCGGTCTCGTAGATGGTCATACTGGCCCATTTGCAGTTCTGCGAGTTAAACCCACGTTACCGGGGCACACGGTCGCTCGTCGTCGTATCACCGGCACGTAGCGTAAGTGGCTCCGTCGTCTACGTGACGTATGGACGACATCGAACTCGGACAGGCGACCATCGTGTACGAGGACGAGGACGGCGTGGTCGAGGAGACCGTCGACAACGAACAGCTGGTGTACGCTCGCGACCACTGGATGATCAAGTCGGGGACCGACGACGAGGGCAACGACCTCATGCAGCAGATTCCGGCCACCCGCGTCTACCGCGTCAGCCGGAACGTCGAGCGTTTCGAGGAGGAGACCCAGACGATGCGCCACCGCGTCGAGACGTTCGCGAGCGACCTCCGCGAGCGACTCCCGATGGACATCGGCGAGGGCGACCGCCGCTCGCGACGGTCCCGGAGCGACGAGCGCGACGAGGAGCCGACGACGGTCCCCATCGAAGAGGCCGACAGTACCGACCGAGCCTGATTCTCCCCGGGGCACCCCTGGCTCTCAGACGTCCCCGAACCCCGTGACCTCGAAGCGCGTGCCGGCCGTCCAGCCGCCCGTAGCCACGTCGCCGTCCCCGGTGGCCTCGGGGTCGAGGTGGCTGTCGGTCACCGTGATCTCGCCGCGGTGGGCTTCCACGATCTCCTCGACGATGGCGAGGCCGAAGCCCGTGCCGTCCGTCGCGGTGGTGTACCCGGGGTCGAAGACGGAGTCCCGCTCCGCGGACGGTATCCCCGGGCCGTCGTCCTCGACGTAGAACCCGTCACCGTCCGCCAGTGCGCCGATGCGAACCGTCACGCCGCCGGTAGCGACAACACCACGGTCGGTCCTGTCGTCGTCGGCCGTCGAACTGTGTTCGACGGCGTTCCGGAAGAGGTTCTCCAGGAGGTGCTGGACGCGCTCGGGGTCGGCCTCGACAGTGACGTCGTCCGCGACGCGGAGTTCAGCGTCACCGGTCTCGACGACCTGCCAGGACTGCTCGGCGACGTCCCCGAGGTGAACGGTCTCCGTCTCGCCGACGGTCCGTCCCTCGCGCGCGAGTTCGAGCGTCCGCTCGACGATCTGGTCCATCCGATCGAGTGCGTCCCTGGCGATCTGGAGGTCGTCGCCGTCGGTGGACTCCCGCGCGAGGTCGACGCGGCCACTGGCCACGTTCAGTGGGCCGCGGAGGTCGTGGCTGACGACGCTCGCGAACTCCTCGAGGCGTTCGTTCTGGCGTTCCAGTTCGGTCGCGTACGCGCGCAGGTCGCGCTCGCGTTCGAGTCGAGTGAGCGTCTCGCGGGCGTGTTTCACGAGCAACTCCGTCAGTTCGAGGTCGGTCTCGTCGAAGACGTTCGTCTCCCGGGCGACCGCCTGGAACACCCCGTAGTCGTCGACCGGGACGGTTATCGCCGACCGGTAGGCCGGGTCCGCTGGCGTGACCTCCCAGTCGGCGAGGTCGTCGACGACGCTGGACTCGTTCGCCCGGTAGACTTCTGCGGCGAGGCTGTCCTCCGCGTCGACCGGGATCGCCTCGTGGTACTCCGCCTCCGGGATGCCCTCTGAGACCGCCCGTGGGACGAGCACGTCGCCCTCCACGACGTCCACGATACCGCGGTCGAAGTCGAGGATGTCCTCTGCGGCCTCCAGGAGGTGGTCGTAGACGGCGTCCGCCGACGTGCAGGCCTCGATGGCGACGGCGACGTCGTGGAGGGCCTCAACCTTCTCCTTTTGCTCCTGGAGGCGGTGCTCGCGCTCGACCTGCTCGGTGACGTCCTGCGTGAACGCCAGCCCCGCGAACACGTCGCCGTCGGCGTCGCGCAACGGCGCCGCCCACACCTGCCAGTGGCGGCCACCGAACTCGGTCGTCGTGTCCCCGATCGCGTCGTCCTCGACGGCGGTGCGGAACAGCGGCTCGATGTCGGCGACGGTGTGCTCCGGGAAGACGTCGGTGACACTGTTGCCCTCCATTTCGTCCGCAGTGGGGAGCGTGTCGCCGATGGCGACGCCCTCCACCAGTGTGAACCGGAGTTCCCGGTCGAAGACGCAGACGGCGCCGTTCGGGAAGTGCTCGGCGAGCGTCCGATAGCGCTGCTCGCTCTCGACGAGTCTGCGCTCGCCCTGCTTGCGCTCGCTGACGTCCCGGGTCATCGCGAGCACCTGCGTCTGGCCGTTGATGACGGTTCGTTTGAGGTGGACCTCCACCCAGAACTCCGCGTCGTCCTTCGGGTCGAAGCGCCACTCGAAGGTCTGTGGCCCCTCGTTCATCGCCCGGCGCACCCGTTCTCTCGCCTCCGCCTGCGAGAACTCCGGTTCGTCCGCACTGAACTCCGTGACGTCCATCTCGAGGAGCGTCGACCGGTCGTAGCCGAGCATCTCGCTGGCCCGCGAGTTCACGTCGTTGACCGCGCCCGTCCCGGGGTCGTGGAGGAAGATGGCGTCGGCGGCCTTCTCGAAGATCTCCCGGTAGTTCGTACGGGACTCCTGCTGTTCGACGGCGTTCACGAGCCGGTTCGCCAGCAGCGCGTACTGGTCGGTGCCGCCCTCCTTCTGGAGGTAGTCAGTCGCACCCGCGGAGATGGCGTCGCTGGCTACCTCCTCGCTTCCCTTCCCGGTGAACAGCACGAACGGGAGGTCCGGGTGGCGCTCCCGTAACGCGTCGAGGAACTCCAGGCCGTCCATCCCTGGCATCTCGTAGTCGCTGACGACGCAGTCGATGCGTTCCTCGCAGATCCGCTTGAGGGCGACGTCGGGGCTCGTCGCCGTCTGGACGTCGAGGCGATCGTCTGCACGTTCGAGGAACTCCGCCGCCAGCCCGACGAACTCCGGTTCGTCGTCGACGTGGAGGACACGAATGACGGATGCCATCGCAGATGTGCTGAACTGTCTACAGGACAGTATATGGCTTCCGGTTCCGGGGATTCGACCGGGAGCATCCCCGCCGTACTGTCGGCCAGACAGAATCATCAGCGCCGACAGCTGCAAGTATTACGTCCCCGAGTCCCGAAAATATTTTGCCGGGGCGCGTCAATCGCACTCCGTGACACTCCTGGTCGCAGACGACGACCGGCAATCCCTGTCGGCGGTACTCGCCGCCGACGTGGTGCCGGTCAGGACGGACGCGGTCGCTGCCGCCGTCGCCCGCGACGACCCCGACGTGGTCGTCATCGACGGCGACTCCGTAGCCGACCCGCAGGCCGCCGTCGCAGACGTGCGAGCGAACGCCCCGGACGCCACCATCGTGGTCGTCGGGACAACCGACTTGGACGCCGACGTGACGACAGCGACCAGCGACGAGCGCTCGGTCCGTGCCGCCGTCGAGCGCGCACGCCGAGTGACCAACTACCGCGAATCAGTCTCCGACCTCTTCGACGCGTGCCGCGACCGCGCACTCGGTCGACCAGACGACGAAATCCGAGAACGCCGCCGCGAAGCCGACGACCGATTCGACCAGCTCCCCGAGGACCACGAGACCTTCGCCGCCGCACTCCGCACCGACGATGGTTGAAGCGTTCGCTGTCGCCAGCGGGAAAGGCGGCACCGGGAAGACGACGAGCACGCTCGCACTCGGAATGGCACTCGCCGAAGACCACGACGTCACCGTCGTCGACGCCGACCCCGGAATAGCGAACCTCCTCTTCCACGCCGGCCTCGCAGACGCCGACGTCACCCTCCACGACCTCCTGCTCGCCGACAACGACGCCACCGTCTCCGACGCCGTCCACGAGCGCTTAGGCCTGAAGGTAGTCCCCTGCGGAACCAGCCTCGCCGACTTCCGAGCGGCAGACCCCGACCGCCTCCGCGACGTCGTTGCGGACCTCGCCGCCGACACGGACGTCCTCCTCCTGGACTCACCAGCGACACTGTCCAGTCGAAGCGGTGTCCTCCCCGTCGTGCTCGCCGACCGGGCGGTGGTCGTCGTCCATCCGACGATCCCAGCGCTCTCGGACGGCCTGAAGGTCCAGGAGTACGCGACGTCGTACGGCACGGGAGTCGCCGGCGTCATCTTCAACAAAGTCCAGGACCCGGCCGCCGTCGAGCGCGTCGCCGACCAGTCCGAGCGCTACTTCGAGGGACCGACCCTCGGCACCGTCCCCGAAGCCGACGCGGTGCGCGCAGCGCGCCGCGCGGGCGAGCCCCTCCTCGCGCACGCCCCGGAGAGCGACGCCGCGGCCGCCTACCGCCGCATCGCTGACGCCATCGACGTCCAGGACGCCACACCCGACGCGGTCGCCGACCGCTTCCGGAGCGCCGTCGTCCCAGAGCAGCCATGAGCGACCTCACGTTCTCCCGGGTCGTCGAGGACGCGAGGGCCTGATGGAGCGAAGGTCGTGTGTCCCGAGACCGACATTAGCATCTGTAATGACTGGCGTGTACCCGAACTAGCGGTAGGTCGTACCGACCAACGTCAGAGCAGGCACGATTCACTGGGCCTCGAACGACACCACCCCTGTACTAACTCTGGCTCGTGAGAGACCTTCGCCATAACTGGTGTACTGATCCAGAACGAGTCGTCGACTGCACCAGTGTCTGAGAACCCTCCAGAAGTGGTCTCCCGGATACTCCTGATTTTCAGCATCGGCTGAAACCCCCGCAAATACTCGTTCTGGGTGCTTGGGGTGGGTGTGTCTGGGTTGGGTTTTGGTGTGTGTTGTTTTTGGGGGTTTGGGTTGTGTGGGGGTTTCTGTGGGTTCCTGATGGGTGTGTGTTCTGGGTTTGGGGGGTTGTGGGTGGGGTGTTTTTCTTCAGAGGTGGTTCTCGTCTGGTGGTTCTTGGGGTGCTGGGATTGTGGTGGTTGTTGGATTAAGGGGGAATGTGCTTCCCTGATTCTAGTGGTTCTCTTCGTGGGGTTTTGGGCTGGATTCCCAGGGGTTCGCCCGTCTCCCTGGATCATCCTGATTGCTGGTTCCCGTGGTTTTGCTTCCAGTTCTCTCTTGTTGGGGTGTTGTTGCGGTGGGTGTGGGTGGTGCTGAACGTGTTGGGTGGTCCTCAGGGGTTGTTTGAGGTTGTTTGGGGGTGTTCTTTGTGTTTTGTTGGTTCTGGGTTTGGTGGGGAACGAGCGTTGTGTATTTAGTTTGGAATGATGGGGGTGAACTGCATTAGGGGGCTGCTCGTTGGTAGGCTTATTAGTAGTTGCTTGCGCGATTTCTTTATTCAGTTCGGCGTTTGAAATCCGGGACACTAGATTGCGACGTAGATATGCGTATCTGTCATCGTCTGCGGAATGGAGTGAATCGTCTGTTTGACCTTAAAGAAGAAATTTTACCTACCACTTCGATTAGAAGGTATGGAGCGTCGATACTGGGTTGGCCTTGGTGCTGTCTTGTTCCTTGTAATTGGTGTTGGGGGTGTGTTCATCACTGGGTTTGGGGTAGACGGCCACGGAAGTGCATCAGATCTTGATGTAAGTCGAGTTAATAGTGATACTCCGGCTAATCAAACAATCGCGTTCAGTACTCTCACTTCTGATCAGCAACAAGTGTTCGAGTTGGCACTCGCGGACGAAGATGGCGTGGTTAAGATTCCAACCAATGTTGATGAACAGGTATGGATTGAGAACGAATACGTCACGTATCAAAACCAGACCTACCATGTTGCTGTTGCAGTTTCAAGCTGACCTGAATCCGAACTAGTAGGGAGTGATAAATCCACCACCTGCATCCAGCACGCTCTAATTGAGCCTCCGGTCATTCTTCAATGGATATCCCGATGGGTGGTGTCTGTGCCATTCGGCATGAAACGAAGGGGGTAGTTCTGGTGGCGCTTATGAGAGTCGCTCTTGCCTAATTGGGCTCATTTGAGACGATAGAATTGTCGGGGCTGATGCAGTGGGGGCTTAAATGGCCGATGGCGTATTGTTTATCGAGTATGTCGAGTGTTCTAAGTGTCCCACGTGTCCCCCCTGTGTACCCTTCCGAGTTTAGGGAGTGCCCTGGGATTTATGTAGCGAAGTTGTCTGACGGTGACTGATGGCCAGTCAACTATCCATGGGTCAGGTGCTATCGAAGTCTCGTAGTTTGCATACTGATCGGCGATTCAAGGTTTTTGTATGGGGTGGGTTTCTAATGGGCATTGGCCTCATGTATGAGGCGATATTCCATGGTGCCATTCCATTTGCCGGGATAGTAGGTTGGCTTGTGGCTGCATGGTCGTTAGTGCTCTACGTTCAGGTTGAGTTTCAGGCGGCACTCGGAACACTACGACTTCACCCACACTATAGCGAAATCAGTGTCTCAAAGAAGATTCAACTTTGGGGCCACCTTATGCAGACTCATCATTGGCTCATGGGGATCGTGTCATTCGGATTGATCTGGGTCGGTCTGAGTGGCTTCCTTTTCATCCATCCATACGTGTTCATCTCCGTCATCGTATATGGGAGTCTCTTCACGGTTCTCGGGGTCGGGAAATACTTCATGCTGACTGAAGAGGAGTTTAACGAAGAGATGGGTGGCCCCGTATACGAGGCGAAGTAACGACTGTTCTGGACATCCCAGTTATTTGACTGTCTTCACTACAGGAGAGTATGGGGAATAAGCGTCCTGTACTGAACGATTTGATTCATGCACACTTGAACATGAGCCAGTAACCGATACGCGCCCCTTTATTCATCACGCTGGTTCTATCAGCTTCCCTGGATTCCAACAGAGCAACGTGACCTCAGTCATCACTCTTGAGGAGAGTGTCCCGAACGTATTTTAGTGAATACGCGTGCGTGAACCCTGGCTCGGTGATCCGGTATTGGCGGGGCGGAGTCTTCTGGTTGTATTCTTTGTGTACTCGTGGCTCACCCTGGTTGGGTTCGCGGAGGGCATCAACGAGTTTGTGGCCGTCGCGCTGAGTCATCACCACCCAGATCGAGGCTTCTGGGTCACAACCAGCCATCTTATCGTAGTCCGTGAGCACGGCCTCACGGTAATCATGATTCAGACGCTCGACCTCCCCACACACCACGACCTCCCCTTCCTCATTTATCGCGGCGACGTCGAGGCGGTGGCCATCATCAAGTTCGTAGTATGGGGTGGCTTGGTAGTATGGGGGGGCTTGGGTGGCACTGGAGTCGGGGTTCTCGACGAATTCCTGGGTGATCCATTCATCGAGGACGTGCACGCCGACGATGTGCTGGCTCGTCTCATCCAAATCACCCTGGCCATGCCCATAATCGAGGCCCTCCCGGTAGGGCTCACTGATGGTTTCTCGGCCGCTGGGGGTGATGCTGTAGAGCTGCTGGGGGTGCGCCCCATCATCCCTGAGGAGGCCAGCCCGGACGAGTTCCTGCGTCTGGGTTTTGGTGAGGCCGACGTATTCTTGGAGGCGGAGCATGCTGTCCTCGACGATGTTGTACTCGAGGGGGTCCGTCCGGAACTGCATCGCGTCATGCACCACCTGAAGAAACAATAACTCGCGAAGACTCCATTCCGTGGCCTGAATCTCCTCGGGGCTGAGTTTCAAGTTCACCCCGCAAACCGGGATGTCACTTGGGTTGATGTCTTGGAGGCTGTGACAGCACTGGATCGCGCGCTTCATCCCCCGACTCGTGGGATTGTACCGGCTCTCACACGCCCCACACACGAGAGCGTGCCGCGACTCATCATACCCAACGCACCCCGGCAAGCGCTTCGTATACGGTAGAAGGGAATCCACGCGTAAGGCCTCCCCACTAGGGTCTTCGTCCTTGGTGGGTGGCGTGGGTTCGTGCTGAGTGAGCCCAAACTCCTCTCTCGTAACGCGCTTGCGCTCGATGAGCGCGGCCGCGAAACCCACTTGATCAGTGAGGGGTTGGGTGCTTGCGGGGTGACCGGGCGGCGCGGGCAGGGATTCCCCGAGGAAGGGTCGGGGGGTTTCTTCGGCGTAGGCGGCGCCGAGGCGCAGGAGCCATTCGCCGGCTCCGAGGGCGCGGAGTCGCGCGCCAACCTCACTGGGTGGCATCCTGGGGGTTGCAAGGGCTTTCTCGAGGTCGCGGTCGATGCGGACGTTCCCAACGACGAACGTCGCCGTCTCATTCAACACTTCGTGATACGTGTTCGTGTTCTCTGATTGGAGTTGGCCCGGGAACTGGACGCCCAGCGCCATTCCGAGCCCGAAGGACCGGCCCTGTGAAAGCAACGTATCCATCAAGGTCGTGTTCGCGACGCCCGCGGACTCATCGAGGTACACGTTCACCGTCGACAACCCACCCCCACCACCGTCCACTTCGTCCTCCACAACCCCAGTGTCCTCAACAGCCCTAGTGTCCTGCACAGTCTCCGAGTCCTCTACAGTCTCCGAGTCCTCAACAGCCCCAGTGTCCTCTTCATCCCCTGAGTTCTCCCCTTCAGGATTCGCGTCTGTGAGCTCTGGGGATTCCTCGCCCACCATCCGAGTTTGTTCTCGCCGTATTTTGAGTGCGCTCCAGAGCTCGGAGAGAATCACCATCGTGAGCGTGCGCTTCGCCCCCGAATCCATACTCCCAAAATCAAACACCACCACCGCATCCTCATCATCCAGTACCTCAGTCAAGTCAAAACCTACTCCGTCTTCTTTTTGGGTGTGGTTGAAGACGGGTGCGAGTCGGCCGTCGGTTGCGATGTGCTCGACGCGGCCCGCGGCGCCCTGCATGATCTGGGAGAACACCCGGGGTTCGTTACTCGTGAGGCGCTCAAAGTACTCCTGGAGAGCGTCATCCGTCGTGGGTGGCCCCGCCTGCTGAGCCTGCGTATGACCAAGCGCGCCCTGTAAGTCCCTGTGACTGAAGGCATCACTACCATGAATGGGGTCGAAGAGCGCGCGAACGTGATTCGTGATCACAAGCGGCGCAACCGTCGCTTGGCCGTAGCGGTCCGCGCCCATGATTCCCTCGAGGATCTCCTCGTAGTGACCCGCCTTCCGCGAACGCGCCTCCTCCCTGGGCACCCCCGCCTCGAAGAGGCCGCGAATATCGAAAAACGAGAACGCCGGCAAAACCCGAGTGAGATCAAAGTAATAGACGTCCTCGAGGCTACCCGTCGCCTCGTAGTGAGTCATGCAGTACTCCCGGGCGAACCCGTCGCCCTTGTGGTCAAGAATGATTCCGGGCCCGCTTGTCCCCAGGGTGTTCGCGAGCGCGCCGCTCGCCATGAGCGTGGACTTCCCCGACCCACTCGACCCAACATAAACGACGTGGCGGCGCTGTAATCCTGAATCAACATAGAGTGCTTGATTATGGGGTTGGCGGTCGTGCGTAAGCGGTATACTCACCGGGAGGCCGGGTGGTCCGTACTGGGTGAGTTGCTGGGGTGGGGGAAGGCGTAGGCCCGTGCGCTCGCTTCGCTGAACCGTGAGCGCGCGCTGCCCCGCTGGCGTAAGCCCACCCCCATCAAGAAGACACAACTCAGGGAGCTCCCGGGGGGACACAATGAGACCCCGACTCTCATTAGGGGTAGTGGGGAGGCGTGATCTTAGGGTTGTGTAGGTTGGCCCGTAACACACTAGATTCAAGAGGTCATCGAGGACCCTCGAGCCAGGTGGGAGTCGACCGGTGTGGAGTTCGTTGTCGGTCCTGGTGCGGCCGTGGATGGTGTGGTGGCGGCCACCCAGCCCTCCGAATGCGCGGGCGAGCCGCTGGGCGACCCGGTCCGCGCGCTCTGGTTGATCCTTCGTGAGGGCGACCGCGCGCGCCGACACCACCAACCCGCGCTTCGCATCCCGCCCCCGAATCCCATCAATCCGTGCCTGATCCCCCAACGAGGGTTCGTACGCCCGACGATCCTCCCGGGACCTCGGTGAAATGACTTCCAGGAGTCGTGACCCAAACGAACCCACGCCCTCCTCAAGTTCTCTCGCATAGACCTCAGCACTACTTGAGTAGTCCTGGCCGGCTTGACACACCACCTGATAGAGCACGGGGAGCCTTGCGTCCCGCATCGCCTCAACCACCGACACCAACCCCACCCGCCCACTAGACTCGATCCGTGTTTTCTCGTCGAGGAATCTCCCTGTTTCTGTGATTGGAGTCATCCAGTCATCCCGGCGAGTTGTTCTCCCGAGGTACTCGACGCCCGCAACATACGGACTCCCAGGCGCACCACCAGAATACTCTAGACCTGGGGTGAGTTGGGTGGGGTGAAACAACACGGGCTCGAGTTCGTAGGAGTCCGGGAAACACACCCGCAGAACGCCCTCAAGATCCCCACTAAACTCTGGCATCGATGCCCGCACGAGGTACCGGATTCGCGCGTCAGCGCCACCATCAGAGACGAGTAACCACTCCACGATGGGAACACGAGATTGTCCTCGGAGTCTCGATACTAGTCCTCTCTGAGTCGTCTCACGCAACAATGACGAGAGGAGGTCCATCGCCTGCCCGACCGCCCCCGGGTGTAGTTCTGTCCCTGAGGGCCGAATCTCAACGTACTCCCGAACACCACTCAGTTCATCCTGGCCCAGACTCACGTCACCACCCACTCCATACAAGGATTCCCGAGTCCTCGGAGCGTCACTGCCGGGGTCGTCAGTCGCCACGCCACCCAACCAAACCACTCACGATGCACGGCCTCCCAACCCACGTACACACGCGAACCACGCCCACCGGACGCGAGTCCCTGGGTGTGCGACCCGGAGTCATCTCAGGCCCCCTCTGCGGGGGTCCCCTCGCTCATACATGACGAGGCTCTCGCCCGGGTAGCGCTGAGTAATCCACTCCAGTAACGCATCCAAACACTCCCCAAACTCAGCCAGCTCCGAGTCCCGGACTGATTCAATGACGCTCACGGACTCCCACTCACCCAAACCCGGGTCAAACCCAGAAAGATGCGCGCCACCACCAAACCCGAGATATATTCCGATCACTTCCATCCGCCCACTCCCCTGCCCCCCACTCTCCGCCTTGAGACCAATAAGTGGGGCTGTATGAACAAACGTCTCCACCTGATTCCGTAACTCCAGAACCTCCTGTACCGAGAGTGGCCGCGAAGGAAACTCGGGCCCCGACTCCGAGGACATACCCCCTCCAGAGAAGCCACCCAGCATAACCATACCCACCACATACATACCAACTCAAGCACTCCTACTCACCACACTCCCGGGGCCTTCCAGAACAGTCACCTTGGGCGACCTCCTGTATTGGGTCCCCATCCATGAAACAGGATCCTGGGGACTAGCGTGCGGTTCTGTGTATTAATCGCAGTGACTCTGTAGTATCTCGATCGCGCCGCCACTAGTCACTGTAACGTGGAGCTCAATTGCACCGCAACTCCCGACATTGAGATCGTCATTCCGAGATTCTTCACCGTCAACGTTGACGGTCACACCGTAGGTACCGCCACCAAAGGCGTCCGAATACTCCACTGACTCCGAGGCATTCAACTCGACTTCTCGCTCAAACTCCGTCTCCGAATCGTCGGTGAGTTTCACCGTAATCTGGTGACTGGTATCGTCATCATTGCGAACGAGAATACTCCCACCGGGATTCGATGAAATCCCCCCGAAACAACCCGCTGAAAGGCCAAGTGAGGCGAAGGCAACCGATCGCACCACCGTCCGTCGTTTCATAGCCGAAAGTTCCTGGCTATCGGTAAGTGCCTTGTCTGTCTCACCCCCCAAACTGAATCAAGAAACACACCTGTACTACCGATAGGAGTAGTTGCTAACGCGGTTTCTTTATTCAGAATTGGTCCTAAACTGGAGCGGCTAAATCAGTAAGTAGGGATGCGAGTTAGGCGGTGAATCAGTCGTTTTTCCGTGCCGAAAACATATATTTTGGCCAATCGTTGATGAGGGTATGAATCGACGTAGATTCCTCACTCTTGTCGGGACGAGTGCGGTATCTGGGTCAGTAGTGGGTATTTCCGGCTGCCTGGGGCAAGCCCAAACAGACCCCCCTGAAACGACGACCGACAACTTGAATTCGTCAACACCGAGCCCCAAACCGACTGCAGACCTACCTTCAATCACGAACTACCCATTTCGTTTCGGCCAATCGATAACGTTCCCCGAAGGTGGCGTATACGGATGGTTTTTCGACGGGTCATTCACGAAATCAGTAGACACTTCGGGTTCAGTTACGGGCAGTGGAAGCGTGTCTGCATATGTCACAGAGGAGAATCTGCAAGAGGCGAAGATCCCCTCCTCAGCTGTGAAGAAGGTGGAAGACGTAACGTCATTCAATTTTGAAAGCATCGAGGTCACCGATGGGAACGGGACTGTGCTGATGAGCGTCGATAGTACTGCAACTATGAACCTGTCGGTAGAAGTAACTGAGATATAGCCAATCTATGCTGACCCGCTGTTCCACTTCTCACTCTGAATAAAGAACCCGTATTGGCAACTACTGATAGTACTACCCCACGAACCCTACAAAGCCCTGAGTGAGATACTAACCTACTGCTTCGAAAGCCCTCAACCGCTCGCGGCCGCTCGCGGACATCTCTCACATTCGTTCGAGAGTGGCCCACGAGCAACCACGAACCGGTCTCGCCCTTTCGGAGTCCACCAGGACACCGTTGCGCAAGCTCCCGATGCGTGTGGTTGTATGGGTCGTAGTGTCGGTTCGGTGCGCTCGCCCGACCAGCGTAGTCCGCATCACGAACAGCGACCACTACTGTTCGTTCCTCGCTCGCCCGCTTCGGGACGCCAGCATCAAGTGCAGTATCGGTCCCATGGACCGAGTACTGACTTGAAGCTGGACGCTCGGGCGGACTACCCAGGACGCGCGCACCTGGCTGCGTAATCCCTCCCTTGGGTGTGCGCCACTCGCGCCCCCGTGGGGCGCTCGTGAAGGCGCGAGCGGCGCACACACTAACTGATAGAGTAAGTTGGACTCGGTGTCATCGAAGAAACCACGAGTGGAGTCGTGGTTGTCGGGCGTCACAAGAACGCCTTCGGAACCAGTGAGTTCCAATGTCAAGTAAGCAAGCGCGTAGCAAGGTCGTTTCGGTCGAAGAACAAACGTTTGAGCAAACAGGCGAGCAGGCGGTCGATGAGGACGGGTTCGAACTCGTCGATGAGACTCCAGAGTTCCGGGCGACGGTGGAGCTGGAGATCCAGGCAAAAGTGGCCGCAAACCACTCAGATGGGCTGATTAGTACTCGTGGGGAGCGGATTCGTGGCGCAACCCTCGAAGAAGAAGAACGCATCAGGGGCCGGGAGGCTGAGTTAGAGCGCATTCGAGCGCGAGCTCTCCTGGGAAGTAAGGATGGGCGAGCAGAGCGGACACGAACGGTTGTCGCGAAGCAGAGCGTCGGGCGGCGTCGGGACTTCGAGGAGCGTGCTGGGAGTGTGGATCCGTGGGCGGACCCGAATCGCGGAGATCCCCGGGAAGCACTTACTCGAGAACAGTTGGCAGCGGTGAACGCAGAATCAGTGCGGTTAGCCAGGGCGCTAGATGGGTGGTCGCGAGCAGCAATCAGCCGACGACTCGCAGAACCCGTAGCCGATGGGGTGGACGTTACGAGTGCAGTCCTCAGTGTGTTCGAACAATTACAGACCGCGCCCGGGCACGTGATTCCAATCGGGAAGCTCGAGGACGTCAACCGCAAGGAGGTGAGTATCGAGGGCCGAATCGAGGTATTGTGGAATCCTTCGCATCCGAGCATCGCGCAGGTCGGGCTAATCGAGGACGAGAGTGGGCGCGTGAAGTTCACGGTCTGGGAGCGCTCAAATCAACCAATAGTGCGGGAAGGCGAAGTAGTGCGGTTCCGGGGGGCTGCGAAGAACTGGTATGAGGGCCGGTGCTCACTCGCGTTGACGGGGTGGTCGCGAATTCACTTCCCAGAGCGCGACGCGTGGTGGGGCGAATAGCCGGAGCGGACTCCCTTTTTTGCGGTGTGCCGGACCAGTCCCGGCCCCGCCTCCCCACCCACCGCTCCGTGCTCGCTACGCTGCGCGCGCAGCCACAACCTCAATCATGGGTGAAAGGGGGGCGCGGTAAGGCGGCTGCACTGGTGTTGAGAGCCGGGCCGTGTTTGTCTGCCCCCACAGGGGCGGAGGGCACAACAGCATGCCCTCGAACAACGATGACTAACAAAAGAACACTCACAGCCCGTGAACGACTCCGAATACACCTCCGCGAAGCCCACCAAACAACCCGTTCCCCACTCGTCAAAGCACACCTCAACGCCGCACTAGAAGCCTGGAACGACCTGTCGCCGACACCCCTCCAAGAGTGCCCGGTCTGTGGGAAATTGGATTACCTGAGCGGATACAGCACCACGAATGTAGAGCCGAACGATAGCCCACGGCGGATTCACTAAGGGGTTCGTTCTTCTATGGCTTCTCGGTCAGTCAGTCTGTGTCGAAGGCAGCTTCGATTGCGTTCGACCACGAACCGAAGTGCCGGACGTACGTCGTATGACTATGTGAGCCATGATTATTCATATCCCGCTGAGATGGCTGTTTCCCGAGCTCACCAGCGAGCTCCACGAGATCCCTCAGTAACGTATCCTCGGTAAGGTCTGTTGGTGGTTCGAAGCCTGCTGCTTCGAGCGCCTCCTTCCAGGACCCATACTCGCGGATGTACGTCGTCGGATCATACTTTCCTTGGTCTTCCATTTCGCGGAACGTCGGTCGCTTCTCGAGGGTCTCACCGAGCTCAATGAGTGCGGCCCGTAGTCTGGGTCGACCGATTGGTAAGTCGGCTCTAGTGGAGTCGAGGCCAGCCGCCTCGAGAGCGTTCGCCCATGAGTCGAAGTGGTTCTTGTACGTCGAAGCCCAGTACACACCCTCGACGTTCATTTCCGAGACTGAGGGTGGGTGCCCAATCTCGTTGGCAAGGCGCTGGAGTTCCTCGAGTAGCTCCTGCTTTGTGGCGGCGGTTTGTGGTGGGCGTGGTTCGTAGCCGGCGGCCTCAAGGGCGTCCTGCCAGGACCCGAAGTAGGTGTAGTACGTGGAGGCACCGTACTCGCCGTGGTCGCGGAGTTCCTGGAGGGTTGGCGGGCGACCATACTCGGCTGCGAGGCGGTCGATTTCTTCGAGGAGGTCGTCCTCGCTAAGGCTGGCCATAGGTAGTGTTGGGGAACCCTCGGCGAATATCCCACTTAAAGCTTCGGGGTGAGGGGTGTTTCCACGGGGAGCGCAGACGGGGGTTTCAGGCCGCGTATCCCTAGACATCGTGTGAACGCGTCGCACGGATTCATGGCGTGAATGGGTGGAAATAACACAAAGTATTTACCAATACCGTCTGTTTTCTCGTACACCCCTACCCATGGTGCCCGTCTAGTACCGCCCTACCCTGGGCGCGAGGGACGTAGGTGCCGATGCAGACAACGATTCAAACCATGACAGAAACTACAGACAAGCTCCGCGCGGTCTTCCTGACAGCGCTGATGATCGGCAGCGTCTTCGCTGCTGGCATCGCGTTCTCCGGAGGCGCCGCTGCGGCAGCAGACAGCATCACGCTGGATTCCGACGTTGTTGAATCTGGCAATGCTATTACCGGTACAGCTACTAATGACAGTGTCAGTGACGACACAATTTATGTCGTCGTTGACGAAGACGGAGACGGCGAGTTCGACAGCACCGAACCGACCGACAGTTTCACTGCCGACTCCACTGGTAGTGGGACTTTCAGCGTAACTAGCTCCACTGTGGGCACTCACACTGTCTACGCTCTCAACGGGTCGTCCGCACCGACCGATGGCGATTCCATTGACAGTGAAGCTAGCA
The DNA here is from genome assembly GCF_021249345.1 of Halobacterium wangiae. Classification (NCBI taxonomy): domain Archaea; kingdom Methanobacteriati; phylum Methanobacteriota; class Halobacteria; order Halobacteriales; family Halobacteriaceae; genus Halobacterium; species Halobacterium wangiae. Next base: position 2,088,665 of record NZ_CP089588.1, read on the forward strand.
CAACTGTGACCGTCACTGACGGCGATGACGGCACGACCTTCAACGACGGCGGCATCGTCTTCCAGGGCCAGTCGGCCGCTTACGATGCCTTCGACGCTGACGGTAACTACGCTGACAACTACACGCTCTACGAGCGTATCGACGGCTCCACGGGTTCGCCCGTTCGTGAGCTGGACGCCGAGGGTGGCTGGGTGAACGCGTCTACTTCCGGTCTCGACACCGGCACGACGTACTTCATCAGCAACGACGGTCAGAACCCGACCAATGCTGACGCGACGTTCACGATTCGTCAGCAGGACTTCAGCACCAGCTTCGCTACGAGTTCGGTCGCGAACAACGCTGAGGTTGACCTGACGATCGAGTCCACGAACCGTCAGAACAACGCCTACGACGTCTACGTGACGTCCAGTGGTCTCGACGACAGCGAACTCGTCGATGTCTTCGCCAACTTCGGTTCGACAAACGTTGACGTCAACGGCGACGACGACGTCGACGGCGACGGTATCCAGATTACCGTTGACGCTGGCGGCGATGTCACCGAAGGTGCGGACTTCACTGGCATCGACGCTGGTGAGTACTCCTTCGACTTCGACGTGACGGACACGACCGCTTCCGACAGCGGCTCTGTCAACGTCACGGACGCAGCCGAAGCGAACAGCCAGTTCGAGTCGATCACGCAGACGGCCCGTGGTGACATCGCCACGGTCAACGTCTCGCTGACCAGCGCGACCCAGGCGACCGTCAAGCTCGGGTCCGAGAGCTCTGGCTACCTCGCGAACGTCACGGTCACGGACTCCAACGAGGACGGCTACGCGACGTTCAACATCAACACGTACACGATGGGGAACAACACGGCCGCGAACGCCTCCGAGCCTGGTGTTGCGTTCTACACCGGCGCTGAGGGCGACACCGTGGACTCCGTCGACATCGGTACGGAAGACCTTGAGAACCCGATTGCGGACGGTAACTACCGCGCGACGGTTCGCACCGGTGCGGACTCGACCGCGACCGCGAACGACGTGAGCCGTCTCTCGATCGTGCCGGCTGACGGTGTGACCGGCCAGACAGTCTGGACGGCACCCGGCGGCAGCGTCGACGACATCGCTGACGTGCTGAGCGACGCGCCGCTCTCCGAGGATGACTCCATCGCCGAGGGCGACTACGTCATCCACGAGGTTACCGCGAACGGTGTCTTCGGCGTTCTCCAGAACGCCTCCACTGTGAACGACACTGAGGCGCTGCTGAACGCGTCCGCGAATGGCGAACTCTCGCTTTCGGTCGAGCAGACCGAAGCGAGCACGCGCCAGAACCGCAACGCGAAGACGCTCAACTACACGGAAGCGCTCGACAACGGCAACGCAGTTGCAGTCACTGACTCTGCGAACAGCACGGTGTACATCGTTGCTGACCTCGCAAGCGTCAACACGGAAAGCGCCACCGGCATCCAGTGGGACCAGGACGTCTACAACGCGTCGGTCACGCTGAACGCCGCCTCGAACCTCGTCAGCGCGAACTCCACGGCGGCCGCCGAATTCTCGGCCGACTCCCTGGAGACCTCGCTCTCGATGAACGAGTACGAGGTCGAATCCGCGAGCAACCAGACCATCACGGCCGAGACGACGGCCGCTGACGGGACTGCGTTCAACGTGCTCATCGAGTCGATCGAGACACCCGGCGACGGCTTCATCAAGCCGGACAACGGGGCAACCGCCGAGAACGGCGAGATTAACGCTCAGGTCGACTTCAGCGACGTCGAAGTCGACTCCACGTTCTCCATCGACCTTGAGGACGCGGACGGCAGCCCGGTTGACGACGCGACTGGTACGGTTGTCGAGTCCACTGGTGGCACGACGACGACCACCGCGGACGACACGACGACCACCACGACCGCGGACGACACGACCACCACGACCACCGAAGAGCCGGACGACACCACCACGACCACCGCGGGCACTGGCGGTGACACCGGCGGTGACGACGGTGGCGACGACGGCGGCTCGGACGGCGGGATCCCCGGCTTCGGCATGGGTATCGCGCTGGTCGCCATCCTCGGCGCTGCGCTCCTCGCACTGCGCGAGTAACGCACGCTGAGACAACTGAGTAACACCATTTTTCGCGCGCTACGCCCGACAGCGGCTGCGCTATTCTATCTGCCAGGGGAGAGAAGCGACCTACTCCCACCAGAGAACTCTAATTGGTGCGTTCGTCGATGACGAGTTCGGCCCCTGTGCGGATGGTGTTGGGATCAGCCATCGTCATCGTCACTCTCCTCGCGTGGGTCTTGTTTGAGTCTCCAGAAGTCGGTTGGTTCGTGGACGTACTCGATGCAATCGGCGGCGTGGAGTCGGTCGAGGTGTTTCGTGACCGTTGGCCGTGTGGAGTCGGCTTCGTCGACGAGGTAGCCGGTTGTCGCGTACCCGTCGGTGTCTCCATCTGGTGGGTGGAACCCGACGGCAGCGGCGGCTACAGCGTGGAGTGGACGCAGCTCGGCCCGCACCCGACGGAGATCTCCACGGAAGCCCTGGACAACTCGTACTCCGAGGACACGAGCGACCGCGTTCAGAAGGCGCGGGTGTTCGGGTTGAGCCGGGAGTTCTCGGCGACGACCACCGCCTAGCACGACACGGAGGTCGCGCTCTCGCACAGCCCGCTGGTGAACGCGAGCGAGCGCGTCGAGGACCCGGGGACGGGCGAGGTGTTCAGTACGGCGCCGACTACGTCCCGCGGGGGAACGCAGGCACCATCGAGACATTATCGACGGGCGACATCACGGACGGCCAGGACCTCCGCGTGACCTACGAGTACAGCCTTCACTCGAGCTACACGGCGGCCGGCGCTGGCGCCGACCCGCAGAGCTGGCGGTTCGACTTCAACATCCCTAACCGAATGTGGATGCGGACAGGCAGCACTGTACCTCGTCCAGCGCCTCAAGGGTCCGGTCGTTGAGGCGGAGCTCGTAATGCAGAAAGCGCCCGTGGGGTGGAGCGTGGGGACGCTATCGACCCGGGCGTGATTCCGGGCGACCCGAATCAGATCCGGAGCCTCGAGCAGCCGACAGAGCGGGTGCGTGTGCAGTTGGAGAATTGGAAGTCGGTCCAGGATGTCGTCGCGGATCTTCGCTCCCAGATCACTGGTAACACGCGGCAGGTTTGAGTGGCCAGGTCGGACACTCTCTGGGTCGTAAGTACGATTCAGGCCTGCGTCAGCGCGTTTGACTGGTTCGTGTTCGAGTAGCGTTTCATCTTCCCGACTGTCATGACAATCGAAGGACTTTTATTATTCTACTTGTCTTGCCTTCGACATGGATTGGTCTCCATTCAGCCTGACGCACCTCCGCGGTAAACAGAGCCCAGAGCAGCCCTGTTACCGCCGAATAGACAAATGACGACTGCGTTCGAGCGACTAAAAGCCCGACCGCGGACAGATGTCTCTCGCGGTGACTTCTCCCTCACTGAGCGGGCTAATGTCCGGAAACTCGACGTTACTGGTAGTGCAGGCCGCTCAAGCAAAGGCGACTACATCGGATCATTCAGCCCCGTCTACTACATCGAAGGTGACACAGAGCGCGCTGCTCGCGTCTTCGCCGAGGTCAATGCAGATGAACTGTCACGGGTTGACTTCTCAAAACGGAATGTTGTGTCCTCAAGCGTCTCTCAGGAACAGTATGATCTAATCCTCCACCACGCCGGCGAGCGTGTACGCGAGGTATACCCAACGGTAGTCCGAGAGGACCGTCGTAGTGGGGTGACGTGGATGCTCGATCGGGGGCACTACGAGGAGAACCCTGAAAAGCGGTATACGACAGGTACGCGGATGGTTGCAAAGGTCCCTCCTGAGGTGTCTCTCCGAGATGTTTTCGAGGAGAGTTCAACACCGATCACATCTAGTGATGTATCTGAAGCAGGCATCCTTGGTGGTGTGGGCCAAGTACTCGACTATTTCCGGGTTGCGAGTGACTTCGCGTGTTCACCGGTAAGTATTGACGGTGAAATCGCGGTCACGAAGGCCTGAACCCGTCGCTTTCTCCTGGTATGCCGATAGGATTCTGGCAGCATGGTATACCTTCTCCCCCACTGATGTTATCAGAAAGCATTTAACTTCCCGTTGAGCATATACACCTACCCCTACCCATGGTGCCCGTTTAGTACCGCCCGGCATAGGGCGCGAAGAACGTAGGTGCCGACGCAGTGCAGACAACAATCCAAACCATGACAAGCAATTCAGACAAACTCCGCGCGGTCTTCCTGACAGCGCTGATGATCGGCAGCGTCTTCGCTGCTGGCATCGCGTTCACAGGAGGCGCCGCCGCGATTACGAGTACATCCGCTGACAACGTCAATGTCGCGGACGGTACTCAAGACCAGACTGTATCGTTCACCGCTGAGGCAGGAACAGACTTCGACGGTACTGCCACAGGCACTGCCAGTATCACCTTTGACGAGGTCCAGAACCTCGCATTCCAGGGTGTGACCCTTACGAGCGCCGACCAGGGGGGCAGTGACGTAAGTAGTGCTGTCACTGTTTCTCAGAGCGGCGGGACGGTCACCGTCGATATCAGTGAAGCAGACGTTAGCAGTGGCACGAATATCGCCATCGTGCTAACGGTAAGCGTTGACGCGTCCAGTTCGAGCGCCACGACTGGTGCAGCCTACTCGATCGCGTCCGACGGTGGCTCGCTCGGCTCTGGTAGCACGGCCACTGACGCTACGTTCGACATCACCAACAACCCAGGTGACGGTACTGACGATACGACCTTCAACGACGGCGGCATCGTCTTCCAGGGTCAGACCGCAGCCTTCGATGCTGCTGACGGTGACACCAACGGCGACTCCTACTCTGCCGGTGGTTACACGCTTTACGAGCAGACGAGCTCCGACACGGGCTCGCCCGTTCGTGAACTCGACACCAACAACGGCTGGGTGAACGCGTCGACGTCCGGTCTCGATACCGGCACGACGTACTTCATCAGCAACGACGGCTCGAACCCGAGTTCCGACGCTGACGTGACGTTCACGATTCGGGAGCAGAACTTCGATGCGTCCTTCGACGGTGACTCGGTCACCAACGAGGGCGACATCGACCTGACCTTCGAATCCACGAACCGTCAGAACGAGGAGTACACGGTCGTCGTGATGTCTGAGGGCCTCGACGACGAGGACCTCGTCGACATCTTCGACGACAACTACAACGGCGTGAGCAATATCGACGTCAACGATGACGACGATATCGACGGTGACGGTATCGTCATCACCGTGCCCGCTGGTGGCGACGAGACCGCCGCTGCGGACTTCACGGAGATTGACACTGGCTCGTACGACTTCGACTTCGTGGTTGCTGACACGACCGCGTCCGACAGCGCGAGCGTCAACGTCACTGACGCCGCTGACTCGAACACCGAGTTCGTCGAGGTCAGCACCACAGCCCGTGGTGACATCGCCACGTTCAACATCTCGCTGACGAACGCCGAGCAGGCAACTGTCCAGATCGGTTCGGATGGTGTTGGTTACCTCGCGAACGTGACGGTGACTGACGATGATGGCGACGGCTACGCTGCCTTCAACGTCAACACGTACACGATGGGTAACAACACAGCCGCTAACGCGTCCGATCCCGGTGTTGCGTTCTACGGAGTTGCTGACTCCGAGACGATCGTCAACTCCGTCGATTTCGGCACGCCTGACCTCGACGAACCCATCGCCGACGGTACTTACCGCACGTCCGTGCGCTACGGCGACGATGTGACCGACACGGCCAACGACGTCAGCCGCCTCGCCATCAACCCGGCGGACGGCGTGACCGGCCAGAACATCTGGACTGCACCTGGCGGCAGCGTCACTTCCCTCGCTGACGTGCTCGCGGACGCGCCGCTCTCCCAGGACGACTCCATTGCCGAGGGCGACTACCTCATCCACGAGGTCGAAGCCAGCGGTGTCTTCGGCATCCTCCAGAACGCCTCCGCGGACGACCCGCGACAGGCGCTGCTGAACGCGACCGAGAGCGGTGAGCTCGCCCTGACGGTCGAGCAGACTGACGCGAGCACGCGCCAGAACCGTGACTCGAAGACGCTGAACTACACGGAAGCGCTCAACGACTCCGAGGCCATCGTGTCCACGGACGCTGCGAACAGCACGTTCTACATCGTGACTGATCTCACCGAGATCAACACGACCGAGGACGACCGCAGCATCCGGTGGGACAACGACGTCTACAACGCGTCCGTCTCACTGCAGGAAAGCAGCCTGCTCGTGAGCGAGAACGCTTCGGCGTCCGCTGAATTCTCGGCTGACACGTGGGAGGCTTCGCTCTCGATGGACGAGTACGAAGTCGAATCCGCGTCCAACCAGACGATCGAAGGCACGTCGACTGCTGCTGACGGCACGTCGCTGAACGTGCTCGTCGAGTCGACGGAGACGCCCGGTGAAGGCTTCATCTTCCCGGAGAACGAAGCAGTCGTCCAGGATGGCGAGTTCAACGCCTCTGTCAACTTCAGCGGCGTTGAGGTCGACTCCGAGTTCGCCATCAGCCTCGAAGACAGTGATGGTGAGGTCGACGACGCGACTGGTACGGTTGTCGAGTCCGTTGACGATGGTACGACGACGACCACCGACGACGGTACGACGACCACGACCGCGGACGACACGACGACGACCGCGGACGACACGACCACCACCACCGCTGACGACACCACGACCACGGAGGGTCCGGGTGGCGACACGGGCGGTGACGACGGTGGCGACGACGGCTCGGACGGCGGGATCCCCGGCTTCGGCATGGGTATCGCGCTGGTCGCCATCCTCGGCGCTGCGCTCCTCGCACTGCGCGAGTAACGCACGCTGAGACAACTGAGTAACACCATTTTCTTTCGCGCGCTACACCCGATAGCGACAGCGCTACCGCCAACTAGTATACTAGGGAGGCTGGCCACCGACTGGATACAGCACCCTCAAAGCCCGGGTTCACCCCAAGAACTCAGCTCTATCAAACTAGTACTCGCGCCGCACTCAAGCATGCGTGTGTGGGGGAGTACTGGTCTATCTCATTGCCCACCATCGGCGCGTTAGCATACCAACCCAGGCGAGTACACTGGTCCGAGTGCTATCACTCAATGCTCCCACCCTGAGTTTTCGCCCCCATAGGGGGTGGCGGGGCGCTCAACCAAACCGAGCGTCCCTCCAAATTACAATGTCACAAACGAGTGATCCCGGAGTCTGCTTCGAGGATTTTGGGACGCGGCGAGACGAGATGCATCAAACCATCAACGAGTGGATCGAGGACCTCGCGGGGAGTGTTGGTGAGGCGCGAGCGAGCGCAGAGTTCCAAGACTGGCTCAACGTTCAGAGCCAGTTCCACGACTACTCCTATCGGAATACGCTCTTGATTAGGACGCAATGCCTAGGCGCCTCGAGGGTTGCGGGCTATCACACCTGGCAGAACGAGTTCGAGCGTCATGTGAAGGTGGGTGAGTCAGCAATCTGGATTTGGGCACCCATCATCACCAAGCAATGCCCCAACTGCGGGAAATCCCCCACCCACCACGAGCGCGGTGACTGCGAGTACAATGACCTCCCAACGGATGAGTGGCCGAGGGGGTTGGTTGGGTTCCGGCCAACTGCGGTGTTTGACGTCTCCCAGACCGAGGGCGAACCCCTTCCCGAGCTTGACACGGAAGCCCGGGGGGACGCCCTCGGACTCGTGACCGCCCTCATAGACGCTGGTGAGACTCTCAATATCGACGTTTGTCTTGTGGAGGCGGGTGAGTGGGAGTACGGCGACGCACTGGGCGTCTGTACGCCGGGGAGTTCGGGGGATTCTCGGGCATTCGTGGAGGTGAAGGCGTGCTCGAATCAGGCTAGTATGGCGGGGACGCTCATCCACGAGTACGCGCACGCACTCCTCCACACCGACATCGATGAGACCGAGCGGTCGAAGCGTGAGGTTGAGGCTGAGGCCGTAGCGCACGTCGTCGGGCGCTACTACAACCTCGACACATCGGGCTCTGCGTTCTACCTCGCCGCGTGGGAACCAGACAACCCCGAGATTGTTCGCGAGCGCCTTGAGCGAATTACTCGAACCGCAACTAGAATCATCGACGCCCTCTAACCTTGCATGGCGTTTAGGAGAATGGTGTTTCAGTCGGCCGAACAACTACATGCGCCGGTGCACCCACAGCGCTTCGCTCCGAGGAAGCCCGGACACCTAACGTACATGACGGCACCCACGGCCACCCCTATGCCTGCTAGGAGGACACCGGGGAGTGTTCCGAGGGCGTTGATTGCTGCTGGGTCCGGGGGAAGCACTGCACCAATACTGAAACCAATAACCATGGCCGCGAGGATGCGCACCAGTTTCGGCGTAACGAGATTACTCTGGCGAACGTTCATGGCCTATCCACTGAAGGACCGATAGTAGAATACTTAACAGTTACTCCTGGCTGGAATGGGGTGATTCGTTGTATCCAGGTGAGCAACTGATTAGAACGAGCCGCCAATACCGACGTATGCAAAGATTCCAACCACGGTTGCAATCACACTAGGGGAGGCGTGGAAGCCACAGTTCTCAGGCCACGGTTCAATCTAGCCACGTCGGTAGAGATGGCTGCCCGTCCTGCCAGTGAATCGATCCCAGTGCTGCAGGCAGTTGTTGGAGTCGGTCATCGAGGACGGCGAGTGGATGCGCATCGAGAAACGTCGCGCTATGTCGACCGACGGGCGTGTCGTCGTGATTGAGCTAGATGTGGCAGGGCCCAAGGTCCGGATGGTCGGCGTCCTGGTGGAAACCGAGCATCAGGTTTCGGTCCAGTTCGACCCAGTTGATGCGGTAGTATCCGTAGTCGACACCGGCGGGATACCAGAAGCGAATCTCCAGTCGTGCGGTCGCCGAGTCGTAAGAGTTACTCAGGAACGTCGTCGGATCGACATCCGCGATGACGTACCGGGGCCGGCGTCGAGACGGGCGATAGCGCACGTCCACACACCCCGGTTGATTCGTCAATCAGATAGTTCGCGCACTTATCGAGAAGTTATTTCACTCCGAATTAGTTGGGAGAACCCGCCTCAATAGGGCAAGTACCTTCTGTAGGGACAGTCCCTCTATGAAGAACTAGGTGGGCTGGATACATTGACCAGTGTGGTGGTGAGTTAGGGGATATCGATGGATTCGCCCACATCGTTGAGATTGACCCAGAGATCGCCGGTATGTTTTACGACGACCTCAAACTGTAGCTTGGTGTCGGCCGATCGCGTTCGTGAGTTGAACGAGATAACCTCGTGGTTTGCGTGCTGTTTTGAAGCCGCAGTCAGGCTGTAAATTCCAGCGCCCGTCTCCAGAGACTGGCCAACGGTGATCGGTTCACCATCAGCGGGGGCTTCAAATGTCGTCCAAATCGGGCGTTCAGTATACTCTTCCGGAGGACCATAGACCAGTGTTAGCCGCACGCGTTCCTCCTCGCCAGTATCACTCCTGATGAGAATTTGCTCGATCGGCGATTCACGAGACGACGAGACAGGAGACTCTTGATCGGCGGTGATGGTTGAACAGCCCGCAATCCCGCTCAGGGCCGCTGCGCTCCCAGTAAGGAAGGCTCTCCGAGAGACGGCCGAGGACCAGGTGACCATAGCGCAACTCGTTACTCTTCGGGCAAATTCCTTGTGTGTCGAAGCGGCTGGGCTCACAGTTGGGAAATCAGCATGCTGGTCACTTCAGGTGAAGCACTAATCGCTCAGTACAGGTGACGTAGTTACCGTAGTACCTGTCAGTACTCGCCTGCACTGTCGTGGGCGTCCTGCCGGGTCATGCAATCGTATCCGCACGAACCAGAGTGCATAGAGAAGCGCGATACTATCAGTAGAGCGGTTACTACTCGTTCATCGCCCTGTCGAGAATGTCCCGAATGAAATCCGCCTTCGCAGCGGTGTATTTCTCTCTGTTCTCCGGATATCTCTCTGCTAACCGCTTTTTCAAGGAGGCGTATCGTTCGGCGACATCGGAGTGTTCTCGGAGATACTCTCTGAAGGCGATTTTCTCGTTGTAGAAGCTGCTCCCGTGCTCGGCGATGGAGAGGTAGATGGTGCGATTCGTCCGGGGCCCCTTGGCGAAGAAGAGTCGTCCATCGACATCTCCGGGACGGTATTCGTATCCGTGTTCTTCGAGTACGGGGATGAAGGCTTCTGCGTCGTCAAGATCGTCAACGACCGCCATGACGTCTATTATCGGTTTCGCAGGGATTCCCTCGATAGCAGTGCTCCCGATGTGTTCGAAATCGACGAATCGATCGCCCGCGATGTTTTGCAGTCGATCTACTTCTTCGCTGTAGCGGTCCTTCCACTCCGCTCGATACGGCTCCAGCTCGACAGTTCCTCGTTCTAATCCGACCATTAGTTCGAGAAATCAGCGTAAGAATATAGGCCTTAGGTAGCAGCACCATCGTTGGGCGCGCTCTCTTCGGAGAATGATATGTCTGCTACGATTCTCCGCGATAGATACGCAACCCAACTTAGCGGTCATTCCAGCAACCGCGTGTCGAAAGCAGTCCGAAATCCTTCGAGTGGATTCTCAGTCCACGGGTGTCGAACGAACGGACGAACACTACGTTCATTACCTCGATAACCCCGCCGCTTTCCGGCGATTAAGCCACCGAAAATCGGCTACGGGCGCGAAGGGCACCAGTAATACAATGTGACGAAACCCAGATACGAACAGCCCCAGCAGGTGGAAGGAGGGTTTCTACCCCCTGGTTGGGAAGTAGTCGCTAGCAGTAACATGACGCCACCAGTCGTGGTAAATCGATACTTATTTCAATAACTGGATGAGTCCTTCGGACAGTTCGTTCTATGACCCGCCGGTCCGCGGTCCGCCCGGTGTACGATCCCCGCTCGCCCCCCGCCGCGCGACGGGCCCGATAGCCGCAGCACTCGGGTTCGTCTCGCTACCACTCGGTAGCCGCACTTCCTCTCGACACCACACACGCACATGCCGACATCCACCGAGCCAGCGGCTCCTCGCCGCGGCTCGTCCGACCCTAGCACGATCGCCAACCCACAGCCGCACCGCCCATTAGAACCACGCGGCGACGCTCACAGCTCCATCGGGGGTAGACCCCGATGACCCTCACCGAGCGCGCGCTCTGGCAGAACCGCGACTTCCGACGGTTCTTCGCCGGCCAGTTCGTGACGAACGCCGGCGACAGCCTCTACACCGTCGCCATCCTCTGGCTCGCCTTCGACCTGAGCGGCTCCACCGCCATCACCGGAGCACTAAACGCGATTCTATTGCTCCCGTGGCTGCTACAGGTGTTCGCCGGCCCACTCGTTGATCGCCTCCCGCTTGAATCCATCCTCGTCGGCTCACAAGTCGCCCAGGGCGTCGTCGTCCTCGCCCTCCCACTCGCCGCGACCACAGGCCATCTGAGCGTCACCGTCCTGTTCACCGTCGCCCCCGTCCTGATGCTCGCAACGCTCCTGATGGCCCCGATGGAGACCGCCCTCCTCCCCCGAATCGTCGATGACGAACGGCTCTCCGGGGCCAACTCCGCGCTCTCGACGGTGACACTCGGATTCGATATGGTGTTCGATGCCATCGGCGGCGGCCTCATCGCTGTCGCCGGCGCGATGACGCTGTTCCTCACGGACTCGCTGACGTTCGCCGTCGCCGCGCTCTGCTTCGCCGGCATCACACTGCAACCATCCAACGAACAAGCGGCGAACGATCCGGACGAGAACGCCGACGCGACCATCAGATCAACCCTCAAGTCGTATAGCTCGGACCTGCGCGCAGGCGTCGAGATCCTCCGTGGCACCGTCTTCGTCGAACTCCTGCTGATGACCGCCGTGGCGAACTTCACCACCGGGGTGACGCTGGCGATTCTGCCGGCAGTCGGCGATAGCCTCGGCGGCCCCTTCGCCTACGGATTGCTACTGGGGGCGCTCGGCATTGGCCGCCTCGTCGGCTCCGTCATCGCACCGTACGTCGAGGGAATCCCCTACGGCACCGTACTCCTCTCCCAGGGGCTTGGTGCAGTATGCTGGATCGCGGCGGCGGTCTCGCCAACACCGGCACTTTCGATTGCCCTGTTCGGCCTCGCGTGGATTCCAGCTGGCATCTCTGGCGTACTCACCGCGACCCTGAATCAGCGCGTGTTCCCGGCTGAGCTCCTCGGGCGGGTCTCCGCGACGAAGGGGACCGCCTCGGGAGCGACGCTTCCGCTTGGCTCACTCGTCGGCGGGACCGTGGCCGAAGCGTTAGGAACCACGACGACGATGGCGCTGGCCGCGAGCGGCTTCGGCTTCACTGCCGTCTACGTCCTCCTTCGACCACGCCTCCGCCGACTCCCCGCCATCGAAACGGCAACTCCCGACGACTTCGACCTAGAGACCGAGACACACCAATCGGCTAAGTAGCGGGGTCGCCCCCCGTTTCGACCAGAGAAACGCCTATTTTAGATGCAAGGGCAACAGAGGTCGTCATACCCCGTGGCAGCCCCATATTCAGTCTCACGAAGCGCGTTCGTTCGACCAATGAACGAATCCTCCGTTCGGGCGTGAGACAGCCGAGTTTGAACGACTCAGGGTAGTGTTTCGAGGAGGCTGAGTCGCAGGGTATGCGCCTGCGTACTTCGCATATTTTCCCAGAAAACCATCAAACCGATCAAGGCCAATCTCTTTTCGGAACCTGTTGCCGAAGTCGGCGTTGTTGATGGTCCCCATCAAATTACTAATGGATAGCTCGTATCAAGTATCGCCCATCCTCGTTAAACCACAGTCACAAGAGCGGTTCTTTTGATATTACTGAGCCCCATCCACAGTTAGAGTACATTGTGGAGTTGACACAACGATGCTACTTCGTATGTGGGCACAACATCAATCTCTTCGTATGTAGGCACAACATCAATCTCACTCTCGGCCGTGCGCTCACGTCGCAGCAGTGCAGAGTCAATACCAGCGTTATCAGCCGCCTTGACGTCGATCTGCTTATCACCGACGTACAAGGCGCTCTCGGCACCCAACGTCTCCATCGCGGCTTGGACGTTATGCGGGTTGGGTTTCAGGAAGTCCAGCTCAGACGGCGTGAACCGACAGCCTCGCACCGTCTCGAAGTAGCTGGTCAGGTCGAACCGTTTCAGGAGGAACGAGAGCACGCGCGGGTGATTGTCGCTAACCACACCCATTTGATAGTTCAACTTCCGAATGGCGGCAACGTCATCATACACTGAGCGGAGCCCCGACCGAATCTCGTTGAGTTGAGCTCGAACTCCTTCGCGGGCGGCCTCAGTGCAGAAGGTATCGCGCTTAATTCCGGCCGAACGACAGTGCTCAGTGATAATCCATAAGTATCGGTGATGTAGGTAGTCATGACGGGTTTTCTCAGGAGCAGCTGAAATGCGCATTTGACCAATCATTGGGTTTATTCTTACAAGTATAGTATAAACTCATATGGTTGATGCATACCGAGAGTTGGGGTTCGATGTGCTCCTTGCTACAGCAAGTGGATTCGCGCTCACGGCATACATGTTGGGAGTTCTCTTAGACCCATTGCCAGCAGCCGCTGTCAGTTTCATTCTCGTGATTGGAGGAGTGATGACACTGGTACCCCCTCAGGCCCGTGCAACGGCAGTAGCCATCGGCTGCGTCGCTGTTGGGTTAGCAGGAGTCGTTATTCCACGGACGGTTAACTCGTTTCTACCAGTTCCCGTCGGCAATGAACTCCTGATCACGCTTACCGGGAGTGGCCTGGTTTTGCTTCTCACTTTCGCGCTCCTGCGGTTGACAGTATTTGACAACACAGACAGAACCCCTGCGTAAGCCGTCGAATCGACAGAGATCTGTTACGGAAACAGTCTACACCTCTCTGTCCCTGATTGAATAGAATGCTGTATCCGAAAACTTGCTTAGCGGCCGTTCCAACAACCAGGAAGCAAAACCAATCCAAAATCGCGCCGGGGCTTCTCAGCCTTCGGTTCTCGAACGAAAGGACAGACACTGCGTTCACCGTCCGAATATCCCGCCGCCTGCTCGTGTTCCCATCCGGAAATCGACTGCGGGCGAAGGGCACACGTAATACCCTGTGACGAAACCCGGATAATCTGTTCCGAAGGAACCAGGAGGGACCACGCAGCGCGACGTAGATGAAAATCCCCCCACTGTTGACCGGCTTTCCAGTAGAAGTTTCCTTAAAAGTGTTTGGCTATCAGGTTCAAAATCTGTGAGTGAAACCTCGTATCTCTCTAGGGTCTGCCGAAAGAGTGCCAGCACTAGTCTGCTAAGTATGGAGGAAGTCCAACGAGGCTCGATAACAGGATGGCGCTGTTATTCGATATCACTTCACTTCAGCATTGGAGGCGTGGTTCAGTAGGGATACTGCGACGGAGCCGAGAACAAGAAAAAATGCGAGCAACACGGCAAGAGCTGGAACGAGCGTGTTCCAGAGCCCCCCGAAAGTCGTCACGTTGAACACCGACAGAACATCTTGACCAAGCACGAGCGCTCGAATGGCATCAACGCCGTATGTTATCGGATTTACCATCGCGACAGTCTGAATCCAGTTCGGTAACACGTTCAGGGGTACAAAGGCGCTGGAGACGAACAGCAGAGGGAATGTCAGGAGGTTCGCAATCATGATAGTGGCTTCCCGGTCACGTGTCACGAGCGCGACGATGTTCGAGTACGCCATGAAGACCCCACCGAATATGACGGTGATGGCGACAATCCCGATGATGCCACCCAGCCCAGTCTGGATGTAATTCTCAGGAGACGCGCCAGTCTTCAACCACAGGAATCCAAAGCCGAGTGCAAGGATGATTAACGTCTGTACGGTGATGCGGACGAGCTCTGATAGAACCTTCCCGACGAACATCGCCCCTCGCCCCATCGGCGAGATGAGCGTCTTGTCGAACATTCCCGTCTCCATGTCGTCAACGAGCCCAATCCCTGAAACAGCGGCTGCAGCGAGCGCGGACTGAATCATGATTGCGGGCGTGAGGAAGGTTACGTAGTGAACGCCTTCGCCGAGGGCCTGCGTCAGTGCATCACCAGCGACTGCGCCTAGTACCTCTGCCATCAGGACAAAGAAGATGACAGGCTGTATCAGCGACGAGAACGTGACGTAGGGATTACGCGAGGATTTGACTAGCCATCGCTTGAAGCTGATACGTACGTCGGCCAGGGCGCTGTTCCCCGACGCCTTCTGCGTGACCGCGGAATTCTCGCTGTCAGCTGTGTTGTTCATCGAGTCACCTCCTGAGTAGACGCAAATCCGTTGTCTCTCTCACTCCCAACGACTGCCTCTTCTTCGTCACCAGTCAGCGAAAGGAACACGTCATCAAGCGTCGGCGAATCGATGTCGAAGCCACTGACGGCGATGCCTGCCTCAATGAGCGTCTCGAAGACGGTCGGTGTCGCCGGCCGGGCGTCATTAGCGTGGACAGCGAGGCCAGACGTAGTGGATTCGATAGTTGCGCCATCGAGTGCCTCGACAGCACGAAGAGCCTCGATAGCACGGCTTTTCTTGTGGTCGGTGGGTTGCTCTAAGGCGATGGTGAGTGTATCAGTCCCGACGGTAGCCTTCAGCGAGTCGGGTGTTCCCTCCGCGATGATATGGCCGTCTTCGAGCACGGCCAGCCGATCACAGAGCCGGTCAGCTTCTTCAAGGTACTGCGTTGTCAGGAAGACAGTGGTGCCGCGGTTGTTGATTTTCTCGAAGTAGTCCCAGACGCGGAGACGCGCCTCGGGATCGAGGCCGGTTGTCGGTTCGTCGAGAAAGACGACGGGCGGGCGGTGCACGAGTACGGTCGCTGTGTCAAGACGCTTTTGCATCCCACCAGAGAAGGTCTCCGCCCGTTTGTCTGCTACGTCGTGCAGGTCCACGAGGTCAAGCAGGGTTTCAATGCGTTCGTCTCGCTCCTTGCTTGGAACACTGTACATTTCACACGCAATACGGAGATTCTCGTAGGGCGTAAGTTCGAGGTCGATACTGGTTTCCTGAGCCATGTAACCGACAGACTCGCGGACCGCCCGGGGCTCAGTCGTCGTGTCGTAGCCGTTGATTCGGATTCCCCCCTCGGTGGGGTTCAGCAGCGTCACGAGCGTCCGAATCATAGTCGTCTTGCCAGCACCGTTGGGACCGAGGAAGCCGAAGAACTCGCCCTCGGCGACGTTGAGGCTGACACCGCGGACGGCTTCAGTCCCGTCGTCGTAGGTGACGTGGATGTTCTCTGCATCGATAGCGAGTCCGGCCTCTTGTTGCGGAACAGTACGATTAGCTGGGGGCAGTGAGTGGTGTGATGTCATCTACACGTTCACGGTCAGATCGGATTCCTGATAGGCCGTTCTCGAATTCGTGAGGGTGTTTAAATACCGTGGTGGGCGGGCTCATCCGGGCAACGGCGGCCACGTCGTCGCCACGGTCTCCTCAATGAGCTGGGTCTGAGCACGGCGTAACCGTTCGGACACCGACGACGCGGAAATGTCCAGCTGTGTGGCAACGTCCTCCAGCGACGCTCTCCGCGGAATCTCGAAATACCCCAATTCATAGGCCGTCCGAAGGGCCTCCCGCTGGCGGTCTGTCAGACCGTCTCCAGGCGGCTCGGCGTCACCTTCTTGAGTGAGCCGGTGCAGGCGGAATCCACCATTACATTGCCAGAACTCCCGGAACTCGTGGAAAGCGTCACGGTGAGCGAACCAGCCCGACTGCCGCCACCCCGTCGGCAGCACCTCAATGCGTTCGATGATTGCCTCTGTCGTTGCCAGTGCCTCCAGTCCAGACAGGTTGTCGATGTGTGGGCCGAGATGGTCTTCCAACGTTTGTCTGGGGAGAATCTGATAGCGGCGAGTCTCGCCCGCTTCACCAAGGACGGTACACTTGCCGACGACAGGAAGGTCATCCATTGTCTTCTCAACTGTCGTTCGATCAGCGCCGGTCACGGAGAGGACGAACAGGGGGAGTTCTTCGTGATTGAACTGAAGGTCAAGTACTATCGTCGTGTCCGGAAGCACCCTGGCAAGGGGAACGAAGGGGAGGTGTTCGCAGTCGATGTCGAACTCAGCGACGAGGGGCATAGCTGTTCGATTACCGATAACCATCAAAGGTGTACTGCTTCAATTGAGATAGTAGCTGGCGCTACTGAGCAGAATAATAGAGGTAGGGTTTGGAACGCATCCAACGGAAGTTCCTCTGTGTCTGGGAGAGCCATACAGATCTTCAACTGACAAAACCCGGCTATACAAGTAGCAATTCCGTTGCTCAGTATAAGATGGACATCTTGCCTGCCGGGGAAGCGTCGTTCAGAATGGTCTATGCTGATGAGAATAAATGGCTCAACTTCAAGGGGCTATCAGAGGAATAGGGAGAATTCCTATACATAAATTAATAAAGTAATATTATCGGATTATAATTATTTCTTTCCACTACCCGGAACCAAATTCCAACGGTTTCTTTTCCTTCGTTGCGTCCCCATACTCACTCCGTACAATAGTGAACCGGTGCTGGTCGGTCACCTCACCATTCGGACATGGTGAATGCTGGCATGACAGTCCTTCGTGGCGACCACCGTAATTCTCGTCGCATTTCTCAATCATACGCGGGGAGGGCTTGTTACTGGCGGCACAGGTCGTATAATCCGTTCAGAAACTTCATGGGCGATGCAGAACAGTCTCGGCTGCAACAAACAGTCCAGAGCTCGCCTCTAGAGAGAAGCAACACCAGCAACGAATCGTAGACCGTAATCTCGTAACGAGTCGACCTAGGCGCGTTCGCCACACTGCATGACCAAACTCAGATACGGCCAAGTTCACTAAGATACGGAGAGCTGCCGTATCCGACAATTCTTACCCGGTGAAAGTCAGCGGGCGCGAAGGGCGTTCGTTCGACCCACGAACGAATCGTCCTTAGGGACGTGAGACGGCTAAATCTGGGCGACTCAGATTCGTCTTCTCACCGGACGACGAGTCGCTACGTACAGACCACCCACTCACCAAACGGTACCGAAAAAGATAATGATATCAAAGTGAGCAAGCATGCAGAAGATGATGCCCTCCACTCGGCGGACGTTTCTTGGCCTTCTCGGAGCGAGTTCGATCGGTGGTCTCACTGGCTGTAGCAGATTCGTCGAGACGTCGCCGCCACCGGTCACCATCGAGGTCGGTGGACAGTTCGAGAACCAACACCCGGTTGAATTGGAGGTTCTTCCTGAAACGGTTGAGTCCGGGCTCTCAGAGAACATTCTCTACAGGGGAACGTTCGATGTTGGCCCGTCCGGCCCCGAAGAGGCGTTCACCGAAATCGAGGACGCGTTCGAGTCTCAGCGTGCTACTATCCGTGTATCACTAATGGGTGTCGGCGTCGTCGAGGAGTATACCTTCCTTCCAGATTGTCCACGAGATGCGACCTACGATGAGGTCCTTTACGTCACCTTCCATTCGCCGTTTACCGTAGCGTTCCTACAGAACCGGTGCCAGTAAGATAGGTGTCGGCATCATGGAGCGGCGACTTTGAGCCAGGACGGCCGAGCAGTGTGCAATTCTGCTTACCGGCAATTTCGGGAGATAGCCCTGTCGAATAATCCAGTCTTCTACGACACTCACTGTTGCTAGGTACAGGTGATAAAGCGAGCGTGGCAACCAATCAGGAGAGCTAAACAGTTTGCTGTTAGCACGTGTTATATGTCCCTGTCAAGAGACGTCCTCCTGTTCAGTATCGTGTTGATGCTGTGGGCAGTTCAAATTGAAGCCAGCGGATACGGTAGCTCGGGTGATATCGTTCTCGCCGCATTTGGGGTTGGGGTGGTTGGCCTTATTGGGAGTTTCCTCTCTTCGCTGTACGCTGTGAGTCAGAGTCCTGAACCCGACTCCTCTGAGTGATACGCATTCCTGTTTAGCAGCTATTTCCCGAAATATCCCTGTCGAATAATCCGGTGTTCTACGACATGGCCGCGGTTCATGCGGCAATCCCCCAGAATTAGGAGTGCGGGGAAGAGAAATTCCGTTAGCCTCTTCTTGGTGTTCTTGGATTTCCCACCATGGCTTCCGAGTTACCTAGGACTATCGCCAGCCTGGGTTTTATTGGTCTCATCTTTGGAGTCGCCTTTCTCAAAAGCCCAATCCGCGACGATTACCTCTGGCAGTTCCTTCTCCAGGTCTTCCTGTTCGGTGTGGTCGTCTTTGTTGCCGGTGTGCACTACGGAATGTCTCGTGGACAGCAATAGAGGGAAGTGAGCAACGTTCTTCGACTCGGCCGCTGTGTCGTTCCAAGCGACTTCGTGAAGCGGTTGAACCCACCCACGAGCGGATGGTTGACCACCAACAGGGCGCCACCGAGGAGGATGAAGAACCCGAAGAAGTTGCCGGACAGATCGACCATACGACGGGTCGTTGTCACGTCCACATAATTCCCCGGTGGGTGTCGCCTCCCACCGGAGTCGAGCGCGACCGCCTCTGTCGACCAGACAAGATATTTCCAGTCACGGCCACACCATCGACGCACGAGGTCCCCGTCGCTATGACTGGCCACACCATCCTCCCGATGGACGTCTAGCGTCCCTGGCTCTGGGTCGCCGGTATCGACGCCTGAGGCTTCGACCGAAGCCACGCCTCGAACCACTACACGAAGCGGGCGAAGCTCACGATTCAGCAGTTGAAAGTCACATTGTTGGTCGATACGAGAGCGAACGCAATTCTTGATCTGTACATAATGACGACCAGAAAACACGATACACAGATTGCACCAGCACTCATCAATCGGAACACCGACGATGTTGCGATTCTCCTCGGAGACAAGGGCTACGACGACCGGGAGATCCGCACGTTAGCCCGTGAAAAGGAGGTGCGTCCGCTCATCAAACACCGCGAGTTCTCGTCGCTCCACAAGGCGTGGAACGCGCGACTAGATGCTGATCTGTACGGCCAACGAAGCCAGAACGAGACAGTAAACTCCCGGCTCAAGCGCAAGTACGGTGCGTTCGTCCGCTCACGGCACTGGTGGAAACAATTTCGAGAACTCACTATCACCTGCCTCATTCACAACCTTGACCGATCACTCTAATCGGTATATACAGGAGATAGATGAGTCAGCTTGGTGGGAAACTCACTTCGTTTCCCTCCTCACGGGGGTCAACGGCTTCGGTTGCCTCTGCTCGAAAGATGGTCTGATCGGTGATGAGATAGTTCGCGGCGTAGACCGGTGGGTCCGCGTGGCGCGTCTCGGTCGAATTCGGGTCGGGGTAATACCGGTACGCAGGCCCCTGGACCGTGAACCGAACTAGCCAACCGTCGTCCATCTGGGTCGCGGACTTCTCGACCAGTCCCTCGACGACGCCTACGTTGAGGGAGATGACGCGCTCGTACGTCTGGAGTACCCCCCGTTTGACGTAGGCTTTCTCGAACGCGATGGCGAATGCGAGCGCGGACTCGCTGGTGAACGACTTCGGTCGCTCGGGGCACGGTGGCTTCTCGACGTACGTTTCGGTTTCAGGTGGTGTGGTGGTCGCCGAAGGATGGGTGGTGGTCGACTGGTTGAGTGTGGGTGTCTGCCCGAGACAGCCTGCGAGCGTGAGAGTGGAGACGCTGAAGGCGAGGAACCGGCGGCGATTCATATAAGCACATATTCGACCAATTGATAAATATGCGGTGTAGAGAAAAAGCGCCGTTTTGCCTTTGCGCAGCGATTCCATCGTTCGGGGAGTAGTGGTCTGAACGAGCCAACCGCTGTCGAGATGTCGGCGTACGAACAGCACTTGGAGGCGAACGGTGATGACTGTTCACAAGGGGCCGCTCATTGGCGAGAGGGCGCTTGCGGGCATTAAATGTATCAGCTATGATTCACTGGAGAAGGCCAGCCCGTACGAGGGGCTGCTCGTGGATTCGTATGGCTCCACCGTCGAGTACGTTGACGCGACCGGTATGGACTCCGTCGACCCGGCAATCCCCGACGAGACGGTCTAAGGGTGGATGGAGTAGCCGACGAACCCTTGTTCTGGCTACTTGGCCTCGCTGCCATGGCCGAGGTATCTCTGCTGACCGGGTGTTTTGAATGACTTGAAGCTAACTTGAAGGAACGACGGTGACAGTATCAGAGACCGACTAGTATCGGGTGTCGGGGTTGGTGCTTAGCTCGTGGGTTTTTCGCCCCCTCAGGGGGTGCGGGGGACCTAGATAGGGGTTCTCCCGAGATTTCGTTATGTCAAAATGTGCGCTAGCCCAGTTAGAAGCGTCGAGTCGCGTGATCAAGCGAGCCCAGTACGAAGCCTTCGAATTCGAACTCCAAAATACTGGAGTACTAGTTCGGAATCACAGTCACGAGAACCCGAGTGAGCACGAGTATCTGGTGACGCTCAGGGATGGGATTCCCTCGAGTTGTGAGTGTCCGGCGAACGCGTGCTTCGAGGGCGCGTGCAAGCACCGTGTGGCGGTTGCAATCCGCAAACCCATCCTTGAGGCTGCAACCAGTCAGGAGCTCGTGGCTGACGGCGGCCCAACCACGGAGAGCAGTACTGCGAGCAACCCCGGATTCTCGGAGGCGTCCGAGGACGAATCCAAAACCGATTCTAGTCGGGTTGATTGTGATTGTTCGGGTCTCTCCGGGGAGTTTCCGTGCTGGGAGTGCTATCGGAATGGACGAAAAGAGCTGCCCTAATAACTCTCGTCTTGGAAGGTATCGTGGGCCCTGGTTGCTGTTCGGGAACACATACTACGTGCGCGTAGGAGGCTATCCTACTCCTTTTCGGGTGATTCGGGCGTGTCCCCGCACCTGAGTTTATCTGCCCCCGGGGGGTGCGGGGCGCTCTCCATCGTGTGTCCCGAGACGACTAATGTCTCTGAGTAACACCTACGAGTGTGGCTTCGACGAAGAGAACGGTAAAACAATCAGTAAGGACACCTGCCCGGAGTGCACGGGGAATCTTGGGGCTGATGGTGGCGAAATCAGTTGCATGAAGTGTGGGCTCATCATCGACGAAGAGCGCTTTGCGCGTGGTTGGGGCTGGGTGTCCTTTGAGGACGAGGCGAACCACCCGTTCGCGTAGTTGGGATACTCGTCCCGGAAGGAGGCTTATCTGGGTTCTGACTCGGAGAGAGCCTGTTAGCACGCTAATCTAGTGTCCAGTGTTGTCGTTGTGGCTTTGGTGAGCCGTAGCGTTATGCTTCCGTGACGCGTATCATTGTAGGATAGGACCGATGTCAGACCAGCCTAGGGGACAGTTCATCGTGTGGTTCGATGATCAGGAGGCGGAGGACCTCGGGGTCACTGGTGGGAAGGGGGCGAACCTGGCGGTGTTGGCGGGGGCGGGCCTGCCTGTGCCGCCGGGGTTTGTCATTACCACTGCCGCGTACCATGACCTTGTGACCGCACCGGGTATTCAGGCTGCTGTCGAGCGACTAGACGCGGTTGAGGCGAGTGACTCTGAAGGGCTCGCGGCAGGCGCGGCTGAGGTTCGCTCGCTTATTAGGGCCCGGACTTTTGACGCGGCTGTTGAGACGGCGGAGGCGGTGGCGTCGCTCGACGCAGACCGCTTTGCGGTTCGGTCGAGTGCAACTGCGGAGGACCTGCCGGGCGCGTCATTTGCCGGCCAGCACGAGACCTTCCTGGGAGTGCGAAGCGGCGACGTTCCGAACCGAGTTCGGGAGTGTATGGCCAGCCTGTTTACTGATCGGGCGGTGGCTTACCGGGCGCGTAATGGCGTTGAACACGCTAGCGTGGAGATGGCTGTCGTGGTTCAGCCGATGGTTGACGCGGCGGCCGCGGGCGTGCTTTTCACTGCTGATCCCGCGAGTGGGAATCGGCGGGTGGCTGCGGTCGATGCGAGCTATGGCTTAGGCGAGAGCGTGGTTAGTGGCGAGGTCACGCCGGACCACGCGCTCGTACACAGGGAGACTGGTGAGGTACAGGAGTATCGGGTCGGCACGAAGACGTTCGCGGTCGAGGTGGATAGGTCCGAGACCGGGGACGGAGTTTCGGGGGCGGACGGTGACGTCGAAGGGGCTGGCGATGTAGGTGAGTCCGAGAATGCTGGCCGGGACGCTGCGGAGAGCGGGACCAGGCGCGTCGAGGTCTCACCGGAGCGGCGGGACTCCCGCGTGCTCACCGACGAACAGTTGCGCACCCTGGTTGGCTTGGGCGAGCGGGCCGAGACGCTGCTGGAGGCGCCCCAGGACGTCGAGTGGGCGCTGGTGGACGGCAGGTTCGTCCTCCTGCAGTCTCGTCCAATCACGTCATTGTTCCCGGTCCCGTCGCCTGCACCCGAGGATGACCGCCTCCACGTCTACGTCAGTATGGGTCACATGCAGGCGATGCCGGAGGCGATGCCGCCACTGGTTCGGGATGTCTGGCGGACCTACACCGCTAACGCGTTCTCGACATTCGGGGTGGACGCGAACCTGACGGTCGAGGCCGGGGGTCGGGTTTACATCGACGTCACGCCGTTCTTGCGCCGGCCGGGCCTGCGGTCCTGGTTGGTTGGGCGAATTGCCGCGATTAACGACCCTATTTCGGCGGGTCTCGAGGACGTTGTCTCTAGGCGGCCGGAGGAGTTTGGGCCGGGCGACGTCACCCTGGGGTCACTCCCGGGGTACGCCGCGACGACCGGGCGACTGGCCGCGCTGCTCGGTCCTGCGCTGCCGCGTATCGCCTGGCACCTCTTGGGCGCGCTGGGCGGCCGGGAGCCACCTGTCGACGAGGAGACTTGGGCTCTGATTGGTGACATGTTCGTTGGCAGCGCTCAGGAAGCTCAGACTACCGAGGAGCGGGCCCGGGCCGTGTTTGAGCCCCTGGATTTCGGGGAGTTCTTCCGGGAGGTCTATCCCCGGCTCAGCCCGCTGTTTCTCGCATTCGGGCTTGGTGGCTGGCTCATGCGGACGTTCCCGGACAATCCCGAGGACGTGAATGCGGTCGGTCGTGGGTTCGAACGCGATGTGGTGACTCGCATCAACCTCGGCCTGGGTGACTTGGCTGACGTCGCCAGGGCGCACCCGTCGGTTGCGACGGCCCTCCGGGAGGGCGTCTCGCTCGCGGATTTGATGGGTGTGGAGGGCGGTGAGGCGTTTTGTGCGGCGTTCGAGGACTTCCTGGATGAGTTCGGCCACCGGGCCACGGGCGAGATCGATCTCAGTCGGCCGCGCTGGCGGGAGGATCCGTCTGTGGTCCTCGCGGTGGTCCGGGCGAATCTGGCGGTGGAGAGGCGGGGCGAGCATCGCGATAGAATCCGGGGGCTCGTTGAGGAGGCAGAGGCGGCCGCGTCGCGTTTGGAGGCGCGGGCCGACTATGGACTGTTTGGCCCGCTTCGTCGCCGGTACGTCCGTTGGCTGATCCGGACGTACCGCGAGACGGTCTACCTCCGGGAGTACCCCAAGCAGGAGGCTGCTCGGGCATTCACGGCCTGGCGGGATGCGCTACTGGACGCCGGTGACCAACTTGTAGATGAAGGCTCCCTGGACCGTCGGGAGGATGTCTGGTTCCTACGCCGGGACGAACTCGTCGAGGCGTTGGACGGCGCGGATGCGGGGGAGGGTGACGGTGTGGCCGTGGACGTTGCGGGTCGTAGGCGGGAGCATGATCGAAATGCAAGTTTGGTCGCTCCGCCCGTGTTGACGAGTGAGGGCGAGACCGTTCGTGGGGGGCGGAAGCGAGAGGTGGCCTCCGAGTCGACTCTGGTCGGAACTGGTGTCTCGGACGGCGTGGTCGAGGGGGTGGCGAGGGTTGTCCGAGATCCGGCGGTTGAGACGGTTGAGCGGGGTGAAATACTCGTGGCGCCCTCAACTGACCCGGGGTGGACGCCGCTGTTTTTGAACGCTGCGGGCCTGGTATCGGAGGTCGGCGGGCACGTCAGTCACGGCGCACTGGTTGCCAGGGAGTACGGCCTCCCTGCGGTTGTCTCTGTGGCCGACGCTACGACGCGGATTCAAACTGGCGACCGGCTCCGAATTGACGGGGGCCGCGGAACGGTCGAACTCCTGGATGTGTCGGAGGGGTCTGAGAACGCGGGGTAGACTGGCGCGCTCACGAATAGTGGGAGTAACCTCGATCTCCCGCGCTGGTGACGTGCATGCCGGACTCCAACAACCCACTCCGTTTAGCGCTATTGGTTGACACGATAGCTGTTTGTAGAACCGAAACCACTAAATCCGAACACGGCGACGTTTTGCATGAGCCGAGGTAGCCTAGCCTGGCCAAGGCGGTTGCCTCGAAAGCAACTGTCCACACGGACTCAGGAGTTCAAATCTCCTCCTCGGCGCTTTTCAGGAACCAAACCGACCAGCGACGGCTGTGTCGCTGGTCGTGCGGGTAGGTAAACGCCGTGAGGAGTTTGAACCCTGCAAGACGCAGCGCGAACGCGAGTGAGTGACCGTCTTGCTCCGGTTCAACTCTCCATCTCCTCCTCGGCGCTTCATTACTGCCTCACCGCAGAGCGACGCGTGTGTTGCTCTGCATGCGGTGAAACGAACGCCGTGGGGTGTTCGAACGCAGTCGCCGTCAGTCCGCGACGGCCTCCGTTGCTCTCTCCGGCAGCAGTCGGTTGAGCGCGTCCACGACGGCGGTGACGCTGGCGCTGGTGATGTCGCTGTCGCTGGCGTCGACGGATACCGAGCGGTCGCCGCGCGTGACGGTGACGTGGACGGTGACGACGGCGTCGGTGCCGCCCGTGATGGCGTCGACGTGGTAGTCCTCGAGGTGGAAGGTGACGTCGCCGAGTGCCTCGCGGACGGCGGCTATCGCGGCGTCGACGGGGCCGCTTCCGGTGCCGGCGGCGGTGTGCTCTTCGCCGTCGACGCGGAGGCGGACGGACGCGGTGGGGGTGCCGCCGCCGCTCGCTGCGGTGAGGTCACACACTTCCACGCGGCGCTCCCGGTCGCCGGTGCGGCCGGTGACGTCGTCGGCGATGGCGAGCAGGTCGGCGTCCGTGACGCGCTTCCCGCGCTCGCCGAGTTCGTTCACGCGCTCCACGATGGTCGCGAGGTCGTCGGCAGCGACGTCGACGTCGTGTTCGCCTAAGGCGGCTTTCACACCGGCGCGGCCGGCGTGTTTCCCGAGGACGAGGCGGCGCTCGCGGCCGACCCGCTCGGGCGGGTACGGCTCGTACATGCGGTCGTCCTTGAGCGTGCCGTCGGTGTGGATGCCGGACTCGTGGGCGAACGCGTTCTCACCGCAGACAGCCTTGTTCGGTGGGAGCGGGACGCCTGTCGCCTCGCTGACGGTCGCGGCGAGGTCGTAGAGCCGTTCGGTGTCCACGGTGTCGACGTCGTAGCAGTGGTCGAACGCGATGGCGACCTCCTCGAGCGCGACGTTGCCCGCGCGCTCTCCGATGCCGTTGACGGTGGCGTGGACGAGGTCCGCGCCGGCACCGACACCCGCGAGCGCGTTCGTCATTGCGAGCCCGAGGTCGTCGTGGGTGTGCACGCTCACCGGGCCGTGCTGTGCGGCGCGGGCGACGCCCTCGCGGACTGCCTCGGGGCTGGCGTGGCCGACGGTGTCTGCGAAGCAGAACCGGTCGGCGCCGGCCTCGTTGGCGGTCTCGGCGAGTCGTTCGAGGAACCCGAAGTCGGCACGTGAGCCGTCCTCGCCGATGACCTCGACCCAGAGGCCGTGGTCGGTCGCGTACTCTACGAGTTCCCGGGTCGTGGTGAGCACGTCCTCGCGGGTTGTGCCGACCTTCCCTTCGACGTGGCGGTCGCTGGCGGGGACGACGAGGTTGACGCCGTCGACGTCGCAGTCGAGGGCGAGTTCGACGTCACGCCGGACGCCGCGGCAGAAGCTGGTGATCGTCGCGTCCAGGTCGAGCTCGGTGACTCGTCGGATGGTCTCGCGTTCGCCGGCGCTCGTGCAGGCGCTGCCCGCTTCGACGACGGCGATGCCGGCCGCGTCGAGTTTGCGGGCGACGGTGGCCTTCTGGTCGCCAGTCAACGACACGCCGGGGGCTTGCTCGCCGTCCCGGAGCGTGGTGTCGAGAAGTGATACGTCTGCGTCGGCTGGTTCAGTGGTGCCGGAGAATTTCGCGTCCAGCCGCCGTGAGGCGACTTCGTCTATCCTCCGTGCCGGTGTGGTCCGACATGGTGTACGCTACCTTCGACTCGCGGCCACGTCAACCTGTGGGGCGTGGTAGGTATTGCCAGCGCGGTTCAGTCAGCGACGAAGAGGCGGTCGCCGACTGCGACGTCGGCGGCGGCGCCGGCGGGCAGTTCGACGAGCGTGTCACAGCGCGCTTCGCCGCGGCCGGTCCACGCCGAGAGCCGTTTCACCTGCTGGACTTCGCCGTTCTCGACCCACACTGCGTCGATGTCGAAGGGGACGAACACCATGTGGGCGTCGCGAGAGGCGGCGGCGTCGAACGGGAAGACGAGCGCGTAGTCCTGGGGGATCGACGTGTGGAACATCAGACCGAGGGTCTGGGAGAGCAGCGAGTCGGCGGTGTCCACGTTGTGGGCGAGGGTTCTGGACTCGCCGTTGCGTTCGTGGCAGAGATGCACAGGACCGTGTTCGCCGCTGGTGCGTTAAGCGTTGCGCCGCCGCGCGTTTGTTTCGTGATATCCGCGCGATACGAGCCAATTATTCAATCTTTACTAGAAAAATATTAAGAAGATTCACGGCGATTACTGCCGTGGGGATTCGCGTGAGAGCCCTACTCATGACAGCCGTACTCGTAGTCGCATCGCTCGCGGCCGGAGTCGGGACCGCCGCAGCGGCCCCGGCCCCGGACGCGAACCAAGGCACGGCCCCGGCGGTGGCGCCGGAGCCGACGGCGGAGAACAACTCGACCGACGGCTACCGTGCGGTCGAACCGTCGCAGAACTGGACGGACAAACCGGTCCTGGAGACGGAGATCTCGGCGGACGGCGAGTCGGCGTCCGACTCCGGGTCGGGTGGGGCGCAGTCCACGGACGGGATGACCCGACAGTTCCTCACCTCCGGGCCCGAGGGGTACACGCTGACGACCTTCGAACTCCGCGAGGTCGGAGACAACGTCGAGGTGTGGGTCGCGACCGATCTCTCGTGGGGTGTCCCGGGCGACCGTGAGACGCCCTCGATCAGCGACCGGCAGGCCGAGCACATCGCCGAGGAGTTCGACGAGAACATCTACCCGACGGAGTCCGAGGTGTTCGGAACGCCGGACGCGCGGGACGGTGAGGACGCCCTGCTCGGTCCGTCGGGCTACTACAACACCACGGCTGACGCGGGTAACAAGACGGTGCTGCTCGTGCAGAACATCCGGGACGAGAACTTCTACAACCCGGACTACCCGCTGTACATCGCGGGGTACTACTCGCCGACCGTCCAGCAGTATTCCGACCGGAACGTCATCAACGTCGACGCCTACGGCTGGTCGAACGTGACCGAGGAGTCCCCGAACGTCGGGTACGAGGGGACGCTCGCTCACGAGTACCAGCACCTCATCCATGCCGACCTCGACAGTGACGAGACGACGTGGGTGAACGAGGGGATGTCGGACTACGCCGAGGTCGTCACCGGTTACGGAACGCCCGAGGGCCACCTCTCGGCGTACGAGTCGATGCCCTCGAACTCCTTGACGAACTGGGAGGACCAGGGTGCGATCAACGTCCTCGCGGACTACGGGGTCGCGTACGCGTGGACGCAGTACGTCGCCGACCGCTACGGTCAGTCGTTCGTCAGTAACCTCGCGAAAGAGGAGAAGAACGGTATCGAGGGCGTCGAGGCGACGCTCGATGAGGTCGGCGCTGATACCGACTTCGACGGTCTCTACCAGGACTTCTCGACGGCCGTCGTGACCGACCGCCTCGGGAACCCGCTGAAAGACCAGTTCAAGTTCGACAGCCTCGACGTCGGCGTGAACACGTCGACGGACGTGGGGACGGCGGGCGTCTGGGGCACGAACTACCGGACGATAGACACCGCGGAGACGGGCCCGATCACGGACGTCACCGTCTCGGGAACTGACTTCACGGAGACCGAGTGGTCGACGGCGACCGACCCGGTCACCGGTGAGGGCGAGGTGCTGTACAGTGGGTCAGGTAACCTGCTGAATCGCCACGCCATCGTCGAGACGAACCTCTCCGGGACGGAGAATCCGACTCTGTCGTTCGACTCCTTCCAGCGCATCGAGTCGAATTGGGACTACGGCTTCGTCCAGGTGTCGACCGACGGCGGCGAGACGTGGGAGAGCCTCGCCAACGAGCACACGGACGACTCGGCGGCCGACGGCGCCCACCCTCGGGTGCAGGCGAACCTCCCCGGGCTGACAGGGGACACCGACGGCTGGGAGTCCCAGTCGTTCGACCTCTCGGCCTACGAGGGTAACGAGAGCGTGCTGGTCTCCTTCCGGTACGTTACGGACTGGGCGGTCACGCAGCCCGGCTGGTGGGTGAAGGACGTCACCGTGGCCGGCGAGTCCGTCGAGACGGACTCCGTCGAGCCCTACCAGAGCCTCCGGGAGGCGACCGGTGACAACGTTGAGTACCAGTTCACGTTCGTCGGCGTGAAGCACAACGGCAACTACCAGGTCAAACAGCTCGACACGCGGACCTTCGACGACTCTGGCGAGGAGGAACTGAAGCAGTTCCTCCACAACGGCAACTTCGAGCGAGTCGTCGTCGCGAGCACGTGGGCGGGTGACTCCGGCGAGTCGGGCCGCGTGCCCGTCGGCGTCGAGTTCGAGTTCGCCAGCGAGAACGGGAACGACGGTGACGGGAACGGCCAGGGCTGACGCCTCGCGCCCTCCCGTTTCGACGTTCGCCGACACAGAACCTCCTTTTTCGCGTCGACGCCAGGAGCGACCGCCGTGGCGGGGGCGCTTCCGTGGCTGGACGGTAACGTTCAACCGGGTCGAGTGCGTTCACGTCGACGATGAAGAAGACGCCGACCGGCACCGCCGTTGGGGTGGAGGACCCCTACGACCACGCCGGCGTCTGCGACCACGTCACTGGCGACGGGAAGTGCCGGTACGCCTTCGAGCACGGCGAGCACGACCCGGAGTTCGCGGCCGAGCGCCGCGCCGGGGAGTTCGCCTGTCCGGTCGCCGAGGACGAGTGGGAGTGGGCGGACTGCCCGCACTACCGCTGTCGCCAGCACGACCGGGAGTGCGCGCGCTGTGGCCTCGAGGAGCGCCGGCAGGCCCACGCCGACGAGCGCCCGCTGCTCGAGGAGCACCACCTCGCGTACGACGACGCCGAGGACGTTGGCCACGAGATTACGGTGTTCCTCTGTCGGTGGTGTCACGCGAAGGTCCACGGCTCGTGGGCGCGCATCGACGACGACGTCAACCCGGACCCGGAGGCCATCGCGGCCGCGGAGGGCAGGCGTAGCGCCGAGCAGTCCGAACTCTCCTTCGAGTCGGCGGCCGAGCGCTTCGACGGAGAGGACTGACTGGGAGGTGAGGACTGATCGATGGGTGCGGGCGCGGGTCGCTGCCACCCGGAGAGCTAACTGTCGAAGCGTTCTACGTGACGTATGAACGAGGACACGCCGTACCACCTCGGTCACGTCCACCTGAAGGTCCGCGATCTCGGCCGTGCCGTCGCGTTCTACCGCGCGGTCTTCGAACTCGACGTGAACGAGTCGGAGGGCCGGTTCGCGTTCCTCACGTGGGGCGACCACCACCACGACGTCGCCCTGCAGGCGGTCGGTGAGGACGCCCCGGACTCGGGCCGGGGCGTCGGTCTCTACCACGCCGCTATCGAGGTGGACTCCGAGGACGCGCTGGGCGACGTCTACGATCGCCTCGCCGAGCGGGACGTCCCCGTGACGCCCGTCGACCACGGCATCAGCAAGGCGCTGTACTTCTCGGACCCCGCGGGGAACGGCCTGGAGGCGTACGTGGACACCCGCGACGAGCGCGACCGGTCGGCGTGGGGCGGGGAGAATCGGCGCTTCGACCCGACGGCGCTGTAGCCGGCCGACCGCTGGCCAACCGACCGGTGGCCGCCGAGACTACCCGCCGAGGAATCGCTGGCGGACCTCCTGATTGTCGAGCAACTCCCGCCCGGGGCCGTCGTAGGCGTTCTCGCCGTTGACGAGCACGTAGCCGCGGTCGCAGCGCCGAAGTGCTTCTTTGGCGTTCTGCTCGACCATCAGGACGGCCGTGCCGCCGTCGTTGATCTCGTCGATGCGGTCGAAGAGGTCGTCGACGAGGTCCGGTGCGAGGCCCGCGGAGGGTTCGTCGAGCAGCAGCAGGTCGGGGTCGCTCATCAGCGCCGCACCCATCGCGAGCATCTGGCGCTGCCCGCCGGACATTGTGCCGGCGCGTTGCTGCTGGCGCTCCTCGAGGATGGGGAAGTAGTCGAACACCATCTCGAGGGTCTCCTGTGGGAACTCGTCCTCGGTGAACACGCCCATCTCGAGGTTCTCGCGGACCGTGAGGCTCGTGAAGATGTTCCCCGACTGGGGGACGTAGGTGATGCCGTGGTCGATGATCTCCGAGGATTCGGCGTCGTGGATGGGGTCCCCGCGGAACGCGATGGTCCCGTCCATGTACGTCGTCAGCCCGAAGACGGACTTCATCGCGGTGGACTTCCCCGCGCCGTTCGGCCCGACGATGGTGACGTACTCGCCGTCGTCGACCCGGAGGTCGACGTCGGTGAGGATCTGGAGGTCGCCGTAGCCGGCGTCCAGGGAGGCGAGTTCGAGCAGTGGCGTGCGGTCGCTCACTGCGCCTCACCCCCGAGGTACGCCTCGACGACGCGTTCGTCCGACCGCACCGCCTCGGGGTCGCCCGAGGTGAGTACGGCGCCCTGATGCATCACGATGACCTCCTGGCAGTACTCCATGATGACGTCGATGTCGTGTTCGATGAAGAGGAACGAGTAGCCCTCGGCCTCCAGCTGCTGGATGTGCTCGAGGATCTTGTTCTCCAGCGTCGGGTTGACGCCGGCGAGCGGTTCGTCGAGCAACACGAGGTCGGGTTCGGTGAGCAGCGCCCGCGCGAGTTCGAGGAGTTTGCGCTGGCCGCCCGAGAGCTCGCCGGCGGCCGCGTCGAGCAGGTGGTCGATCTCGAGGCGTTCGGCCATCTCGACCGCGCGCCGCTGGGCCTCCCGTTCGTCGGCGTAGTAGTCGCCGCCGCGGGTCCACGTTGTGACGAGGTGCTCGCCGCTCTGGTGTTTCGGCGCGAGCGCGAGGTTCTCCCGGACGGTCATCTCGGGGAGTTCGCGGGGAATCTGGAACGTCCGCACGAGTCCGCGCTCGGCGACGGCCGGCGGGCGTTCGTCGGTGATGTCCTCGCCGCGGAAGCGGACGGTGCCGCCGTGCGGTTCGAGGAAGCCGGTGATGCAGTCGAACATCGTCGACTTCCCGGCGCCGTTCGGTCCGATGAGGCCCGTGATGCCGGGCTCCACGTCGAAGGTCGCGCCGTCGAGGGCGGTGATGCCGCCGAAGTACCGCTCGACGTCCCGCACTTCGAGGATGGGGTCAGTCACTGCGACCACCCCCGGGCGCGACGCCGGTGTCGTAGGTCTGCCGGCCGAGCAGTCCCTCCGAGCGGTAGTAGAGGATGACGATGAGCAGCGCGCCGATGACCATCAGGCGGATCGCCGCGAGCTGCGTCGCGTACTCCGCGGGGAAGAAGTCGTTGAGGAACCGCGTGCCCGTGTACAGCGTCCAGAACACGAGCGTCCCCAGGACGACCCCGAGGTTGTTGGCGGTGCCACCGATGATGACCGCGGTGAACGCGAAGAACGTGATCTCGGCGGTGAACTGCGAGGGGTCGATGAAGCCGATCTGGGTCGCCCAGAGGCCGCCGGCCGCACCGGCCAGCGCCGACCCGAACATCATGCTCTGGACCTTGTACCGGAACGTCCGCTTGCCAAGCGCCTCCGGGACGCTCTCGTCCTCGCGGATGGACCGGAGGACGCGCCCGTAGGGGCTGTTGACGGTGCGTTCGCACCACCAGTACGCGAGGCCGAGGAAGCCGACGCTCACGAGGAGGACGAACCGGCCGTAGGTGAACCCCCCGGCGTCGCCGACAGTCGGGTCGAACAGCCAGACCAGGCTGGCGAGCATGCCGGAGGGGCCGACGGTGAGCAGGGGCGTGAGGAAGTACCAGACGCCGAACAGCACGGCCGCGAACAGCGCGAGCGGCCGGCCGAAACTGTCGCCCGCGCGGATGCCCCGGGCGAGCACCCAGATGCCTACCGCGGCGACGAGCGGGCCGACGAGTACGAGTGCGCCGCCGAGCGTGGCGATGCCGAGGCCCGCCGCGACCAGCACCACTGCGCCGACCGCGTACAGCGCTGCGCGGCGGTTGACGGGCCGGACGTACCGGACCACCCGGTAGCCGAGGTAGCCGAGGACGACCACCGACAGCAGCCCGAACACCGCGAAGTTGACGAGGAAGCTCCCCAGGGAGACCGGGAACACCCCCTCCATCGGGGCGTAGACGTCGCGGACGCCGAACGGGCCGTTGAACAGCCAGCGTTCGTCGTTGACGACGGCGTGGAAGATGGTGGCGACGCCGAGGGCGGTGATGGCGAGGTAGTCCTCGCGCAACCGCAGCGTCGGCACGCCGACGACCAGCGAGACGAGCGCCGCGGCGACCATCGCGGCGGCGAGTGCGAGCAGCCAGCCGAGCAGTCCCCCGAGCGGGAGCGCGGACAGCAGTTCGGGGAGGCCGAATCCGCCGATGCCCTGGTAGCCCGAGGTGCCAGGGGGGATGGTGAGCACGACGGTGACGTAGGCGCCCACCAGGAAGTAGAGGACGTGGCCGAAGTCGACCAGCCCCGTGAAGCCGAACTTGATGTTCAGCCCGAGGCCGAACAGCGTGTAGATGCTGACGACCGTCAGGAGGCTGACGAGGAAGTCCGCGAGCGCCATCAGGCGTCACCCCACAGGCCCTCGGGCTTGACGAGCAGGACGGCCACGAGGATGACGAACGCGATGGCGGTGCGGTAGGTGGCGAACCCGGCCGGCAGCAGGTAGACGCCGACGTCCATGCTGATGCCGATGAGGAGGCCGCCGAGTGCGGCCCCGTAGGGTGAGTCGATGCCGCCGACGATGACCGCGGCGAACACGGGTAACAGGAGGTTGAACCCCATGTTCGGGTTGAGGTTCGAGGCGTACCAGCCCAGGAGGATGCCCGCGATGGCCGCGAGCACGGCTGCGAGCACCCAGACGACGAGCTGGACGCGGTCGATGTCGACGCCGCGGACCCGCGCGAGCGCCTGGTCGTCGGCGGTCGCCCGCATCGCGCGGCCGGTCTTCGTTCGCTTGAGCACGTAGTTCATGCAGAGCATAGTCGCGATCATCACGACGATGATGATGCCGTACTTCCGACTGAAGCCGATCCGCGTGCTGGCGATGGCATCGGAGACGGCCATCGGTGCGCCGCGGGCGAGCAGTGCGGTCGCCGCGAGTGCGACGCCGGCGCTGGCGACGCCCCAGATCCACGGGCTGACGAAGTGCACCTTCTCGAAGCCCTCGTCGGTCGTGCGCCAGCGGTAGACGGCGACGCCGACGGCGACGGCGACGAGGAGGATGGCGACGACGACGGGCCAGCCGTACGCCCACGCGTCGAGGGTCTCGAGTGCGCCGGCGGCGCGCTGGTTGACCTCGACGGCGACCCCCTGGCCGGTGAGGTAGAGGTCGGCGTTGAAGTCGACCCGGGTGACGGTGTCGTAGGTGACGTTCTTCGAGCCGACGAGGAACAACACGAGGTTCCGGAGCACGAGTGCGAGCCCCAGCGAGACGATGACCATCGTGATGAGGTCGGCGTCCTTCCCCCGGAACTGCTTGAAGACGGCCTTCTCGTAGACGCCGCCGAGGACGCCAGCGAGCACGACGGCGCCGACTGCGGCGGCGGCGAACGGGAGCACGACCGCACTCGGTACGAGCGCGAGTTCGCCCGGGTTGTTCATCGCCAGCGCGAGGTAGGCGCCGACGGTGAGCATGTCGCCGTGCGCGAAGTTCGGCACTTCGGCGATGCTGTAGACGAGCGAGAGGCCGAGCGCGCCGGCAGCGATGATGCCGCCGGTCACGATGCCCTGCAACAGCGCGTTGACGATGCCTGTCTCTACCATGGTGTCCCCCCGGCCGTGTGGCGGTTCGACCGGTGTCTACTCGGGGGTGTGTGCTGTGTTGTCATATCGTTTTGGTCGGGCTGGACGTGGCGGTCGCGCTCACGGCGAGCGCCGCGAGGCCGAGCAGGACGGCGAGCAGGACGAAGACGGCGCCGTAGCCACCCGTCGTCGTGCGGACGACCCCGGTCAGCGTCGGGAGCACGACTGCGGCGACGTTGCCGGCGGCGACGACCACCGCCAGCGCCGCGCCCTGGTGTGGCGTGGCGGTCGCGGCGAGGTTGAACACCGCGCCGAACGGCAGCGAGACGGCGACCATCGCGACGAGCGGGAACGCGAGTGCGACGAGGCGCACGTCCACCGTCAACGCGAGGAACGACGCGGCGCCGACGACGGTGGTCGCGCGGACGACGCGCTCGTCTGACAGCGACCAGCGCCCGGCGACGGTGCCGCCCGCCGCCCGGCCGAACGTCGCCATCGCGAGGACGGCCGCGTTCAGTGGTCCCGTCACGCCGAAGTCCCCGAAGTACGCCGTGACGAACGTCGAGAGCGTGATGTACCCCGCGATGATGGCGACGTAGCAGAACGCGGCGACGAGCACCGTGCGGTTCCCGAGCACGGTCCGCAGCGGCGGTCCGCCGCCGTGCTCGCCCGCGGTCCAGGTCGCGTGCCGGTACGGCCAGAGGGCGACGACCGCGGGCACGGCCAGCAGCGCGCCGAGCGCGTGGATGCCGAAGCCGCCGGTCGTCGCGACGATGGGTTCCGCGAGCAGGAAGCCGACGGCTGCGCCCAGCGTGAGCATGCCGCCGTAGACGCCCTGCTGGCGGGTCGCCTCGGCGCCGTCGTAGAGCCGCGCGATGTGCGTCGCGCCGACGCTCAACACGAGGCCGCCCGCGAGGCCCCAGACGGTCCGCATCACGAGCGCTCCCGCGAGCGTGGTCGTGAGGTCGAGGACGACGGCGGCCGCGGCGTGGGCGGCGAGCAGACCGAGTAAGACCTGCGTGGTCGTCCACCGGGAGACGAGGCGGTCGGCGACGCCCTGCGCGAAGACGAACGAGACGAGCGCCGCGCTCATCAGCAGACCGACGGCGGTCAGCCCGGCGTCGTAGCGCGCGGCGACGTAGCCGGGCACCGCCGAGTAGGTGAACGTCACGTAGCCGACGGTGAACACCGCGAGGTGCGGCGCGAACCGGAGCCGACGGGGCTCGCTCGACATCGTCAGTCACCGTCCGTCTCCTCCTCGACTGGGTCGACGTCGTGGTGGTCGCGGGCGTACGCCCGGGTGATCTTCCCGAGCCGGTAGTCCCGCAGGACGGCCGCGGGGTCGCGGTCGGTCGGGTCGCCGAAGCCGCCCGCGCCCGGCGTCCGGACGCTCACGACGGAACCGGGGTCGAGGTCGTGGACGGACTTCTGAGCGAGTCGCTCGCCCTCGTCGCCGTCGTCGTACGCCTCGCTATCAAAGTGGTAGGCGGCGCCCCGGCCGCCCGACTCGCCGCCGGCCAGACCGTACGGGGCGTGCTGGTGGCGCTCGGCGAGCAGGCTGAAGCGCGCGGTGTGCTCGCGCACCTCGATGTCCCGCTGGAGGCCGAGGCCGCCGCGGAACTCGCCGGCACCCCCGGAGTCGGGGCGGTAGGCGTAGCGGCGCACCCGCAGCGGGTAGGCCGTCTCCAGCACCTCGGCGGGCGTGTTCATCGTGTTGGACATGTGGACGTGGACGCCGTCCATGCCGTCCTTGCCCGTGCGACCGCCGAAACCGCCGCCCTGGGTCTCGTAGAACGCGTACGGCGTGTCGTCCCGGGGGTCGGTGCCGCCGAACGTGATGTTGTTCATCGTCCCCTGCCCGGCGGCGGTGACGCGCTCGGGCGCCTCCGTGCCGAACGCGCCGAGCACCACGTCGGTCACGCGCTGTGACGTCTCGAGATTGCCGCCGACGACGGCGGCCGGCGGGTTCGGGTCGACGATGCTCCCGTCGGGCGTGTCGATGTCGATGGGGCGGTAGCAGCCGTGGTTCGGCGGGATGTCCGGGTCCGTCACGCAGCGGATGGCGTAGTACGTCGCGGAGGACGTCACCGCCAGCACGGCGTTGATGGGGCCCTCGGTCTGGTCGGCGGTGCCCGCGAAGTCGACGTGGACGCTGTCGCCCTCGACGGTGACGGCGACCTTCACGGGGAGGTCGGTGTTCCCGCGGCCGTCGTCGTCAAGGACGTCCTCGAACGTGTACGTGCCGTCGGGGAACGCCTCCAGTTCCGCGCGCATCCGGCGCTCGGAGTAGTCCTTGATCTCGTCGAACGCCGCGTCGAGTTCGTCGACGCCGTACTTCGCGACGAGTTCGTGGACGCGCTCGCGGGCCGTCTCGTTGGCGGCCTCCTGGGCGCGCAGGTCCCCGCGGCGCTCGTCGGGCGTGCGGACGTTCAGGAGGATCATCTCCATCACGTCGTCGACCACCTCGCCGCCCGCGAACAGCTTCACGGGCGGGATGCGCAGCCCCTCCTGGTAGATTTCGGTGGAGTCCGCGGCCACGGAGCCGGCGGTCGACCCGCCGATGTCGGCGTGGTGCGCGCGGTTCGCAGCGTACGCGACGAGCGTCGGGTCCTCGGCTTCGGGGTCCGCGTAGATGGGCGAGACGAGTGTGAGGTCCGGGAGGTGCGCGCCCCCGCGGAACGGGTCGTTGAGGAGGACGGCGTCGCCGGGTTCGAGGTCGCCGGCGAACTCCTTGACGGCGGCCGCGACGGAGAACGGCATCGCGCCCAGGTGGACGGGCATGTTCTCGGCCTGCGAGATCATCTCGCCGTCGGCGTCGAACAGCGCACACGAGCAGTCCCGTCGCTCCTTGATGTTCGGCGAGTAGCCGGTGCGGATGAGGTTCGCGTTCATCTCCTCGGCGATGGCGACACAGCCGTTGCGGATGACCTCCAGGGTGACCGAGTCGACCATCAGCGACCACCCCCGGTCTCGACGACGAGGTTCCCGTAGTCGTCGACCTCGGCGGTCTGGCCGGGGTGGACGACGACGGTGCTCTCCTTGCCCTCGACGACAGCCGGCCCGTCGAAGGTCGCGTCCGCGGGCAGCGTCTCGCGGTCGTATATCTCCGTGTCGTGGGGCTCTCCGTCGTAGGTCACGGTGCGGACCTCGCGGATGGCGTCCGCGACGGATCCCTCGGTGGTCGGCGGTGCGAGTTCCGGCGTGTCGACGAGGCCGCGGGCGCGCAGGCGCAGGGTGACGAGTTCGACCGGTTCGTCGGGGTCGGCGTGGCCGTAGCGGCGCTCGTGGCGCTCGTGGAACCGCTCGACGACGGTGTCGAGGGTGGCATCGTCGACTTCGCCGTCGGGAACTGGCACCGAGATCTCGAAGGACTGGCCGACGTAGCGGAGGTCGGCGGTGCGGTCGAAGCGGCGGTCGGCGGGCGCGACGTCCTCCTCGGCGAGGCGCTGTTCGCCCTGCTCGTGGAGGTCCGCGAACGTCTCGGTGAGCGTCGCGGGCGACAGTTCGCTCCACTGGCGGACGCGGGAGACGCTGTAGTCGTACAGTACGTCGCTGATGAGCAGGCCGAGCGCGGAGAGCACGCCCGCGGTCTGCGGGACGATGACCTTCGGGATGTCGAGGTCGGCGGCGAGCCGGCAGGCGTGCAGCGGGCCGGCGCCGCCGAACGCGACGAGCGCGAAGTCACGCGGGTCGT
Source organism: Halobacterium wangiae (assembly GCF_021249345.1). Classification (NCBI taxonomy): domain Archaea; kingdom Methanobacteriati; phylum Methanobacteriota; class Halobacteria; order Halobacteriales; family Halobacteriaceae; genus Halobacterium; species Halobacterium wangiae. The sequence goes on from NZ_CP089588.1 coordinate 2,127,290, forward strand.
AGCCGCGTTCGACGGAGACGACGCGGAGCGCTCGCTGCATGTTCGCGTTCGCCACGTCGAGGACGCCCTGTGCGGCCTCCTGTGGGTCCATGCCGAGTTCGTCGCCGAGTCGCTCGTCGAAGGCGTCCCGGACGTCGCCGACCTCGACGTCGAGTTCCCCCGAGAGGAAGCGGTCGGGGTCGAGGCGCCCGAGGAGCAGGTGGGCGTCCGTCGTCGTGGGTTCGGTGCCGCCGCGGCCGTAGGAGATGGGGCCGGGGTCGGCGCCCGCCGAGCGCGGGCCGACGCGGAGCGCGCCGCCCTCGTCCACCCACGCGATGGAGCCGCCGCCGGCGCCGACCGTGTGGATGTCGATCATCGGGACGCCGACGGCGTAGTCGCCGACGGTGACGTCCGTCGAGACGAGCGGTTCGCCGCCCTGCACGAGCGAGACGTCGCAGGACGTGCCGCCCATGTCCATCGTGATGATGTCCTCGACGCCGCAGCGCTCGGCGACGTAGGTAGCGCCCTGGACGCCGCCGGCGGGCCCGGAGAGGAGGGTGTTGACCGGGCGCCCGCGTGCGGCGTCGGCGGTGATGAGGCCGCCGTTGGACTGCATGATCTTCAGCTCCGCGCCCACGTCGTAGTCGCGGACGTGCGATTCGAGGTTGCCGATGTAGCTGTCCATGACGGGTTTGAGTGCGGCGTTCAGCGCCGTCGTCAGCGTGCGCTCGTACTCGCGGATCTCCGGGAGTACGTCACTGGACAGCGAGTAGGAGACGTTGAGGCCGGCCTCGCGGAGTAGTTCGGCGACGCGGACCTCGTGGTCGTCGTTCTCGAAGGCGAACAAGAGGGAGATGGCGACGCTGTCGACGCCGCTGTCGGCGATGGTGTCGGCGAGGTCGCTCGCGCGGTCCTCGTCGAGGTCACGCAGTACGTTCCCGCGCTCGTCGAGGCGACCCGGGACCTCGAAGCGGCGGTCGCGGGGGACGATGGGTGCCGGTTTTTCGGCGTCGAAGTCGTAGATGTCTGGGCGGTTCTGGCGCGCGATCTCGAGGACGTCGCGGAACCCCTCGGTGGTGACGAGCGCGGTGTCCGCCCACGTCCCCTCGAGGACGGCGTTCGTCGCCACCGTGGTGCCGTGGCTGAGGAAGCCGACGTCGTCGAAGGCGAACGAGGCTTCCCCGCGGCTCTTCTCCAGGCCGTTGACGACGCCCTCTTCGGGCGCGCCCGGCGTCGACGGCGTCTTGGTCACGTGGACGTCGCCGTCGCGGACGGTGACGATGTCCGTGAACGTGCCGCCGATGTCGACGCCGATTCGCACGTCGTCCGTGCTCACGGCTCGTGCCTCCGTGGTGGTCTGTCCTGCGACGCGACTACTGACTGGTGTGGGGTTGCAAACATGAATGCGGGGTGTACGGCGCTCAGACGAGTTCGCTGGCCGGAATCGTCTCCTGGTCCTCGAACTCGCCGTCGACGACCTGGGCGACGACCATGTCGCTGGCCACGTCGCCGTTTTCGTCGTAGTTGACGTTCCCGCTCGGGCCGGAGTAGTCGACGTCCGAGTCGTCGTCGAGGAGGTCGACGCCGGACTCGAACTCGCCGTAGCCGACCGCCTCGCCTGGCGGGTTCGTCACCGGCCGCATCTGTTCTTTGACGTCCGCGGACTCGACGCTGCCCGCGCTGTGGGCGGCCAGCGCCCACGACACCAGCGCGTCGTAGGAGTTCCACGAGTACGGCGAGAACAGCTGTGCGTCCGGGTACGCGGACTCGTAGTCGTCGACGAAGTTCTGGGTGTCGTCGCCGCTCGGCGGCATCGTGCGGACGCCGTACATGCCGTCCATCACGTCCGCGCCGACGTTCTGGATGACGTCGTCGGACAGCAGGCTCGTGTGGAGCACCCAGTTGCCGCCGTAGCCGCCCTCGTACCACTGCGAGAGGATGGTCGTGCCGCTCTCGGGGTAGCCCGCGAGCGCGACGTAGTCGGGGCTGTCGGCGAACAGCGTCTCGAGGGACTGCTGGTAGGAGGAGGCGCCGGATTCGTAGCCGACCTTCGCGGTCACCTCGCCCTCGAAGGACTCCTCGAAGACGTCCGCGAGCGCGGAGCCGAAGTCGTTGTTGACGTAGAGGACGGCCGCGGAACTCGCGTCGTTGTTCTCGGCGATTCGGGACATCACTCGCGCGACGAACCGGTCGTTGGTGCGGGTCCGCCAGACGTAGTCGTCGTCGTCGAGCGTGCTGATGACCGGCGAGGACGACGCCGGCGTCACGTGCAGTACCTCGTTGGGCACGGTCACGGACTCCGCGATGCTGATGGTGACTCCCGAGGAGACAGCGCCGAACAGCGCGTCGACGCCGGTCGTGTCGACGAGCTTGTTCGCGGCGTTGACGCCCTGCGTGGACTGGGAGTTCGAGTCCTCGAAGTGGAGTTCGACGTTCATCCCGTTGGGGCCGCCGGCGTCGTTGATGTCCTCCCGCGCGAGTTCGAAGCCGTTCTGCATCGGTCCCCCGAAGTCGCTGAGGTCGCCGCTGTACGGGACGACGACGCCGACGTCGACGGTGCCGCCGCCGCCATCGCCGCCGCCCTGCAGGTCCTCGAGGCAGCCGGCCATCCCGGCGGCACCGAGCGCGCCGGCGGTCCGCAGGAACCGTCTCCGTTTCAACCGTTCACCGAACGAACTGTCCTGTGACATAGTGTACCAATATCACGCGGGGTATATATTCGTGGTTGTGAGGAGTGTGCACGCTTGCTGTGGTTCTTGTGAACGAGTAGGAGGTCGTGTGAACGACGGGCGGAGGACGGAGTCGCCGTCGGCTGGGAGGCGCGCTCGGGACGCAGTTCAGGGCTTCTCGGTCAGCAGTACCTTCGAGACGCCGGCTTCCATCTCCACGTCGAACGGGAGGTGGACGACGCTCCGCTCGATGAACCGCGTCATGAACCAGCGGATATCCGCCGACGGGAAGACGATGTGGTAGGTGTTCTCCGTCGTCCGTCGGACCGTGAGGAACCCGCAGAGCGCGAGCCACTCCAGCAGCTCCTCGAGGGAGTCGAAGCGGTCCCGGTACTCCTCGGCGTGGTAGTCAGACACCTGGTCGGTGGCGTCGACGAACGCCTGCCTGGGTTCGCCGTCCTCCTGGACGTGTTCGAGAAAGCAGTGCAGGAAGTCGATGTCGAGGAGGACGTGTTCCCCGCCGGCGAGCATTTTGTAGTACTCCTCGAGGGTCTCGGAGCTGTCCGTACTGGCGGCCTCGTAGTTCGCCGCGTAGAACGTCAGCGCCCGTCGTACCAGTTCGCTCTGGGAGCGGTCGGTCTTCTTCGCCAGGTCGTCGAGGGCCTCCCGCGCCTCCCCGTCGAGGGAGACTGTCAGGCGGTCTGAACTCATTGGCGTGGTGTAGCATGCCGAGGGGGTAAAACCCCGTCGCCTCTCCGAGTCGCGTTTTCGTCGAAATCTGCACCGCTCGGTGGAGAAACTGGAACTTCTCACAGTTGTTCGGTGTGCCCCGGCCACTTCTCGGCCGTAGACGCGGTCAGTTGCCGGTAGCGTTCCGGAGGCACTGGCTAACTGGTAGCACGACCGAACGGTTGGGTTTTTAGGCACCTACCGTCTACCCCGCTATCATGACCCGCATCCTCGTCGTCGACAACCACGGGCAGTTCACCCACCTGGAGCACAGATTACTCCGGGATATGGACGGGGTGGACGCCGACCTCGTGGCGAACACGACTCCGCCCGAGGAGATCGACGCCGACGGCCTCGTGCTCTCGGGCGGCCCGGACATGGACGACGTCGGTCGCTGTCCGGACTACCTCGACCTCGACGTCCCGGTTTTCGGCATCTGCCTCGGCATGCAGTTCATCGCGGCCGAACTCGGCGGCCGCGTCGAGTCCGGCGAGTATGGCGGCTACGCCGACGTCGACGTCCGAATCCTCGACGACGAGGACCCGCTCGTCGGGTCGCTCGCGCCCGAGACACGCGTGTGGGCGAGTCACGCCGACGAGGTCGTCGAACTACCCGACGGATTCACCCGCACCGCGGAGAGCGACATCTGCGGTGTCGAAGCGATGTCCGACACCGACCGCGACCTCTACGGCGTCCAGTGGCACCCCGAGGTCGCACACACGGAGGAGGGGCAGGCGGTCTTCGAGAACTTCCTCCGGATCTGCGAGTAGGCCATGACGGAGACCCAGGGCGAACTGGCCAGCCTCTCGAAGTATATCTTCCGCGCGCCGCGGTGGTACACGAGCGTCGCGCTCTCCGTGGTCGTCGCGGCGCTCGCCGGTATCGCGGCCTTCGACAGCCAGTACGTCCTGGAGGACGCCTGGCAGGGCGTGTTCTTCATCGCCGTGCCCACCATCGTCGCCAGCATCGCGACGACCCCCGTCGACCGGTACTTCGGCGGGCAACTCACCTACAACCGCTCCTCGCTGCTCGCGGTCGCCTGCGAGGTGCTCGTGGTTGTCGTGCTCGTGACCGCTGGCGTCGTCGCCATCTTCAGCCCGCGACTCAGCCAGAACTTCGTTTTCGACGCGCTCATCGCGGCGCTGGCGCTCGTCTTCGCCGTCCGGTTCCTCGTCGTGCTCGCCGTATCTCGGAACTCGCCGTTCGTCGCCGCCATCCCCGCGAGCATCCAGACGGCGACCGGCGGCGTCCTCCTGTTCGTCTACAGCGGGACGATGAACTTCCTCACCGAGGGCGGCCCCATCGTGGGCGCGTACCTCTCCCGGCCGAGTCGCGCCCCGCCCGAGATCCAGTACGCGTTCGCCCCCCGGGACTTCCTGTTGCTCGTGTTGATGACGACGCTGTACGGCCTGACCGCGTACGGGTTCGTCGTCATCGTCGACCGGCCGTGGAAACGCAGCCTCGGCGTCAGCGTCCTCGACTTCATTCGGGGGTTCATCGGTCACATCGCGGAGGGCACCCGCGAACTCGAGGACTTCTTCGAGCAGATCGGCGAGGAGGCGGTGGTGCCCGTCACCGTCCTCTCGTTCCGGCGGACGAGCGACGAGACGGAGAAGGCCCGCTTCGTCCTGCCGATGATCCACCCCGGGCCGATGGGCGAGATCGGCGGCGGCAACCTCCCCCAGCGGGTCGCGGAGACGTCGAGAGGGTTGGCGTTCCCGCCGCACGCGACCGCCGGCCACGACTTCAACCTCGTCACCGAGCGGGAGGTGGACACGCTCATCGAGACCGCCGAGCGCGCCTACGAGAACATCGAGTACACGGAGTGGGCGACCGCCTCCGTCCGCGTCCAGGAGGGCGACGCGAAACTCCTCGGGCAGGCCTTCGACGACCGGGTACTGCTCGTCTCGACGTACGCTCCGGAGTTCGCGGACGACGTCGAGTACTCCGTCGGTCTGTCGGCGTCCGCGGAGGCCCGCGTCGAGGGGATGGACGACGTGCTGCTCGTGGACGCGCACAACTGCAACAACGGCCTCGATGGCGACGACCTCGGGCACGTCTACCCGGGGAGCAAGCGCTCGTTCGACATGATCCGGGCCGCCGGCAGGACCGCGCGTCGCCTCCGCGACGCCCCCGAGCACGCCATGCAACTGGGCACCGCGTGGGACCGCACGACGTGGCGTCCCTCCGATGGCATCGGTCCACTCGGCGTGCGCGTCACCGTCGTCCAGACGGGCGACCAGCGCACCGCCTATGTGCTCGTCGACGGCAACAACATGGAACCGGGGCTCCGCGAACACCTGATCGACGCTCTCGGTGGCGTCGACCACGCCGAGGTGATGACGACCGACACCCACATCGTGAACACCGTCGAGTCCTCGAACCAGGTGGGCGCCGCCATCGACTGGGACGACCTCGCGGACCTCGTCGTCGAACTCACCGAGGAGGCCGTCGACGACCTCGAACCCGTCGAGGGCGGGATGGCCAGCGAGCGCGCGGAGGTCACGGTGTTCGGCAACGACCGCACCGAGACGCTCGCCAGCCACGCCAACGCCGTCATCGCTATGGGCGGTGCCGTCGCCGCACTCGCGGTGCTCGCGACCGTGATGATCAGCGTCCTCATCTTCTTCCTGACGTGAGACCGCGGATTCCGAGTCTCGTCACTCCGTCGTCGTGTTCGGAGTGACTCCCGGCACTCGTGACACCACCTCGAACGCCCCGAGCGTGTGAACTCGGTGCGCACGCTGCGCTTCTCACTACGTTGTCGGTCGAAAGAGCGCGTCGCGCTCTTTCGTGATGACGAGAGAGCTTCGCTCTCTCGAACCACGGTGCTTGCGTCGTCCCCTCCGTTGAGACGACCGCTCCTTCCAGTCCACCCGCTACCGGCTGGACAACCTCCATCGGGTGGTGCGTTCACGCACTCAGAACACTCGACCCACAGAGGCCACTAGGAACACTCGGCCCACAGAAGCCACTAGGAACACTCGGCCCACAGAAGCCACTAGGAGACGTAGCGAACGGGAGAAGTCCTCAGTTCTCGTTCGCGAACAGGTCGTCGACCGCGCCCTGTGCGGCGAGCGCGGCATCGTCGGCGACCTGTTCGAGGTCGGCCTCGGCGTCGGACGCGTCGAGGTAGACGTCCACCTCGAGGACGCCGTCCTCGAACGTCACGGTGATGTCGAGGTCGTCCACGTCGGTCGTCTTCAGTCGGTCGAAGACGAGTCCTTCGGCGGCCTCGGCGGCCGTCTCGACGACCTCCTCGTCGGTCGGCTCCGCGTCGGTCGGCTCCGCGTCGGTCCGCTCTTCGTCGGTCGCCATACCTTACGCGCTCGGGCCGCCCATGGCGCCACCGCCGCCGAGCATGTTCTGGAGTTCCTCCTGGAGGCTCTCGAACTGCTCCTGGACGCGCTCCTCCTGCTTCTGGAGGGTCTCGACGCGAATCTCGAGGTCGTCGACCTTCTCCTCGAGGTCCTCGCTGGCGTCGTCGTAGTCCGTCTCCACGAGGAGTTCGCCGACCTCGCGGTACATCGTGGTGCCGCTGTCGATGTCGTCGAGGGCGTCCAGTGCGGTCTGGGCCTCCGAGAGCTGGCTCTCGGCCTGCTGTTTCTGGGCCGCGACGGTCTGGGCCTTCTCCTGAAGGTCCTGTAGCTGTTCGAGCTTCTCCTGTGCCTCGGGCGGGAGATTACCCTGCATACGCGAAGAGAGACGGGCCCCACGGAAAAACCCCCGCTTTGTGGTCTCCCGTCGAGCGGCCCGCAGGACGCTCGGGGGACCCGACGACGTTATCGACTCTGGCGCCCGGCGGACGCCGCCCGTTCCGCGACTTCCACCAGCGTCAGCCACGTGTTGTTGCCCGCCCGAAGCGCGGTCAGGTCCGTCGCGTCCACCGTCACGGTGACCGTCTCGCCGTCGCGGACGACGGTCGCGTCGCTGCGGTCGCCCTCGATGTCTCCAGCCTCGACCGCGACGCTGCGCTCGACAGTGCGAGCGAACGCGGTCGAGTCGTAGTCGAAAACCAGCTCCGTGGAGTGCACCGTTACTCGACGTGGACTTCCTTCACGTCGCGACTCCGCTCCTTCAGCAGGACGCGGTGGCCGCAGTAGGGGCAGCGCACGCCGCCGTACTCGTCGAGTTCGACGTCTCGCTTACAGCGGGAGCACTTGTACGCCATCTTACTCCTCGGTCGCCTCGACCTCGTCCGGGACGTCGATGTCCACGGACTCGTCGCTCTCGCCGAGCGCCGCGCGGATCGAGCGCGAGACGGTCCTGCCACCCGGCGTCTGCGGGCGGTACGCGCCGCCGGCGTACTTGTAGTTGCACTTGCCGCACTGCCAGATGCCCGTACCCTGCCGCGAGACGTTCGCAGCGCCGCAGTCGGGGCAGACGTGGTCCTCGTTCATGTCGCTCTCGATCTCGGAAACCCGGCGGCGAGAGACGCGGCCGTAGCGCGCGCCGAATCGGCCGGCACTCCCGGTGGAGCCCTTCTTAGCCATAGTGACCGACACTATCATCGTCGCGCACATAAACGCTACGAGTCGCGTGTCCGACGGAGGGAGGACACGGACTGAACGAGCGGGGAGCCAAGCGACCCGCGAGGAGCGTGACCAACCTCTTCCGCACTACTCCCGCAGGTCCGCTTCGTCGAGGGCGTCGTTGAGGTCCGTGCGCACCCGCTCGCCGGTGTCGCGGTCCATCGCCGTCGTGACGACGCGGTTCTCCTGAACGCTGGAGCCGTCGCGGACGAGCAGCCGGAGGTTACCGTTGTCGTCGGCGCGCGTGACCTTCGCTCGGACGCCGGTCCGGGAGCCCGAGCCGCCGGCGTCGATGGGGCCCGGAATCACCTTCTTCACGTTCGGGTGGCCGGCGACGGTGCGGATGGCGCGTTGGCCGTCGCGGTTCCCGATGACCGTCGAGTGGCGGCCACCGATCTTCTCCCCCGCGGGCGCGTCCACGACGTCCAGGGACCGCTCGCCGCGGCGGTCGAGGACGCTCTCGACTGGGTTCTCGCTGGGGACGCGGAACACCTCGTAGCGGAGGTCCGCGCGCACTGCGGAGATGACGTCGTGGTCGCCCGCGACGAACACGTCCTCGGGGCGCTTGCGGCGGATCTCGTCGGCGACGCGCCCCGCGAAGTTCCGGAGTTCGACGACGCCCGCCTCGCCGCCGTCCTCGGGGACCGTCGCGACGTCCGTGCGCCCGACCTTCTCCTCGCCGTCGAGGAAGGTCAGCGTGGCGTGGTCGCGGTCGCAGGCCGCGACGACCGTGTCGCAGTTGGCGGTGTCACAGACCAGGCAGTAGTCGCCCGGTTTCTCCAGTGGCGTTCCACACCGCCGACACTTCATTGGTTCGGAGGTGGTCGCCCGTCTGCAAAAGGGCGGTGTTTCGAGCCGCTCGGGTGTTCGGTCGCCCCGATGGCGCGGGGTCGTCGCTCGCTCGGCGGGTGTATGCGTCGGGCGAGTACACCGTCGGGGTCGACTGAGGGTTCTTGCCCGTGGGACGCCTACGTCGACCTGTCCGTGATTGCAAACGACCAGGGGCCGGCATCGGCGGTGACCCGGTGGCTGCGTGGGTTGTGGGAGTACTACCGGGAGTACACCGACACCGCTATCCACGCCGTCGCGACCGCGGCACTGACCGCGTTCGGATTGCTCATCTTCGTCGACCCCCTCTTCGCGATACTGGCGATCGCCTCGTACCTCCTCCCTCCAGTCGTTCTCTACGTCCTCGACGCCGACGCTGGGAAGCCCTCGAAGTCACCGGAGACGGCCACTGCCCGAGCGACGCCCGAGCCAAAACCGAACGGTGATTCCGACACCGACTCGGACAGCGACGATGGCGACACCGACTCGGATAGCGACGATGGCGACACCGACTCGGATAGCGACGACGGTGATACCGACTCGGATAGCGACGACGGTGACACTGATTCGGACAACTGACCGTGCGTACTCTGCTCTCGGCTGTACTCGACTGGAGGCGTTACGTGTGCGTTCGTCGACGCCTCACAGCTCCAGCGGGCTCGTCTTCAGGTACTCCCGGAGCACGACCGTCGCGTAGCTCCCGGAGGGGAGCGCGAACTCGAAGGTGAGCGGGTCGTGCTCGACGGTCAGGTCCGGGCGGAGCAGCACGGCGCGCCTCGTCCCCTGCGAGTCGAACTCGCCGGGGAGGTCGAAGTCCGACGGTTCGAGGTCGAGTTCGTCGAGCACGGAGCGCTCGATCTCGCCGGGTTCCCCCTCGGCGAATTCGGTCTCGGTGCCGACGAGCGGCGCGGTGACGAACGCCCGGCCGCGCTCGCAGTGCCGCGCCATCACGTCTACCCGCGACTCGGTGACGCGCTGCTCGCGGCCCGGGTCCGGGCGCGCGACGCCCTCGGGCGCGTCGGACTCGGCGAACCACACCACGTCGCCCGCGACGGGTTCGTCGAACGGGAGGCCGCGCTCCACGCGTTCGGAGAGCATCCGGTTGAACGCATAGGACTGGGCGGCGTTGACGAACAGGCGCTGGAGGTTCGACGGGAACGTCTCGACGGCGTCCCGGAAGCTCCCGCCGTCGGCGAGTTCGTGGAGCATCGTGCGCTCGTAGCGCAGGCGCCCGGGGAACTCGTCGAGCGCGCCCGTCCAGTCGCGGGTGTCCTCGACGTACGCCCGCGCCCGCTGGGAGTCCTCTGGTTCGTACTCGGTGGGGTGGCCGAGGTACGCCATCGCCGCGTCCTCCCAGTCGTCGCGCAGGATGGCCAGGCCGACCTCGTGGGTGATGGGGCGCTTGCTGCCGAAGCGCTGCTGGCCGAAGTAGTTCGGCGTCGCGACGTCTCCGTTCCCGAACTCGCGGAGGTCGTCGCTCACGGCGTCGGCCTGCCCGGGTGCCTCGGGGTCGCGCACGACGACGCGGAACTCGTTGCCGGCGAGGTCGCCGAACTGGAGGCCGCGGCCCGCTCGCCCGACGACGTCGACGGCCGCGTTCCGCACGTCGGGGACGTCCGCGGCGTCGAGGTCCCGGATGGCGAACAGCTGGGTCGTGACGGCGTGGCGGTCCTTCGTCCCCGCCCAGGTCAGGCGCTCGCGGCTCATCCCGACGGCGTTCGCGAACGACCGGGCGAAGTCGTTCGTGTCCCAGCCGGTGAGCGTCGCACGGACCACCAGCCACGGGTAGTCGCTCGTGTCGGCGTCCGCGGGCTGGACGTCGAAGTCCTCGATTTCCGTGACCCGGAAGTCCCCGGGGGCGTCGCGGAGGCGGCCGCCGGTGCCGTCGGCGTCGCTCGCGTAGTACTCCATGCCGACGGCGCGTTCGAGTTCGTGGGCCTCGCGCATTCCTCATCTACTCCGGGGGCCGGCGGCTTAACGCGGACGGTTCGCCGCCACGACTATGCGACGGCCGGCCGTAGGTGACGGGAATGGCCGACTATCGGATCGGCTTCGAGTCCTGCGAGACGGAGTACGCGGGCGTCGACCTCCCCGTCGAGGGGTCGATTCCGGCGTGGCTCGACGGCGCGCTGCTGCGGAACGGGCCGGGGAAGTTCGGTCCGGGTGAGCCGCGCGGCGGGTCACCGAACGAGCGAGCGACGACCGCCGGGAACCGCGAGCAGGACGGTGAGCGCTTCGCCCACTGGTTCGACGGCCTCGCGCTCCTCCGGAAGTTCGCGGTCCACGACGGGTCAGTGACGTACACGAACCGGTTCCTCCGGACCGCGGAGTACCGCTCGGTCGTCGAGGACGGCGGCCTCGGCGCGGGCCAGTTCGGCACGAACGCGACCCCTGGCTTCCGCTCCCGGCTGAAGTCGGCCGTCCTCCCGGAGTCGACGGACAACGCGAACGTGAACGTGATGCGCGCCGGCGACGCGTTCCTCGCGCTCACGGAGGTCCCCGAGCGTGTCGCCTTCGACCCGCGGACGCTCGAGACCGAGGGGTCCTGGCGCTTCGACGACGACCACGACGGCCACATGGCGTGCGCGCACCCCGTCGTCGACCCCGAGACGGGCGCGACGTTCGACTTCTCTGTGCGCTTCGGTCGACACACCGACTACGTCGTCACGCGCCTCCCCGCGGGCGAGACCACCCGCGACGTCGTCGGCACCGTCTCGCTCTCCGACGCCGTCTACGTCCACAGCTTCGCGCTGACGCCCGACCACGTCGTGCTCGTGGCGTGCCCGCTCGTCGTCGACGTGCTCGGTCTACTCAGGCCGGGCGGCCACGACACGTTCCTCGACGCGCTCGACTGGCGCCCCGACCGGGCCGCGCGGTTCGTCGTCCTCTCCCGGGAGACTGGCGACATAGTCAGCGCACCCACTGCGCCCCCGTTCTTCACGTTCCACCACGCCAACGCGTTCCGGCGCGGTGACGACCTGGTCGTGGACCTCGTCGCGTTCTCGGACGCGAGCGTCGTCACCGAACTCTCGCTGTCGGACCTCGACGCGGGGTCGGTAACTGAACTCGACGGCGACCTGCGGCGCTACCGCGTCCCCCTCGACGGCGAGCGGACGACCCAAGAGACGCTCGCGTCCGGCGGACTCTCGCTCCCGAGATTCGACGAGCGGCACCGCGGCCGACCCTACCGCTACGCCTACGCGACCCGGTCCGGTGGTCGCGACGCGCCGAACCACCTCGTCCGCGTGGACTGCTGGACCGGGGAGACGCGGGTCTGGGAGCAGGCCGACGCGTTCTGCGGCGAACCCGTGGTCGTCCCCAGACCCGGTGGCGAGGAGGGCGACGGCGTCGTGCTCTCGGTCGTTCTCGACGCGGCCCGCGAGCAGTCGTTCCTGCTGGTCCTCGACGCCGGCAGTTTCGAGGAGGTGGCGCGAGCGTGGACGCCCCACGTGCTCCCGTTCGACTTCCACGGACAGTTCTATCCGGGCCTTGCCTAGAACAGCGAGAGGTCGCCGGTCACCTGGTCGACGTCCGCGTCCGGCGCGGGGCCGACGGCGACGGCGGTCGGCGTCCCGGGTTCGAGTTGCGTCCGCCCGGCGTCCTCGATGACTGCCGACGGGAGACCGTGGTGTTTGGCCTCCTCCGCGACGGCGTACAGTTCGCGCTCGCCGCTCACCTTCACGACGGCCTTCATCTGGCCCTCCGCCTTCCAGCGGCGCTTGACGTTCTCGTCGGCGTACTCGTAGGCCTTCAGCGAGGCGTGGGCGACCTGAGCGGCGAGTTTCCCCTGCCCCATCCCGATGTCCGTGCGGGCGGCGATGACCTGCTTCATGGTCGGCGTGACGGGGGCGCCGGACTAAGACCTGCCCATCCGCGCGGGAGTCTCAAACCTTTAGGCGGGCGGGGACCCAGGAGTCGGTATGATACTCTCCGACCGCGACATCCTCTCCCGCCTGGCAGACGGGAGCCTCGTCGTCGAACCGCTCGACGACGTCGACCTGCAGGTCCAGCCCGCGAGCGTCGACGTCCGCCTCGGGCGGCGGTTCCTCGAGTTCGAGCGCGCGAACGTCCCCTGCATCCACCCGAACCGCGAGGAGGAGGTCGAGGACTACGTCCACGAGACGGTCGTCGACGACGGCGAGGAGTTCATCCTCCACCCCGGCGACTTCGTGCTCGGCACCACCAAGGAGCGCGTCGAGGTGCCGCCGGACCTCGTCGCGCAGGTCGAGGGCCGGTCGTCGCTCGGGCGCCTCGCCGTGGTCGTCCACGCGACGGCGGGCTTCATCGACCCCGGGTTCAAGGGGAAGGTGACCCTCGAACTCTCGAACCTCGGGAAGGTTCCGGTCGCGCTCACGCCGGACATGCGCATCAGCCAGCTCGTGTTCACGGAGCTGTCGAGCACCGCCGACCGACCGTACGGTGCGGGCCGCGGGTCGAAGTACCAGGACCAGGACGGCCCGCAGGCCTCCCGCATCCGGGGAGACCGGGAGTTCGGTGGCGACCAATGAAGTTCGTCGAGGAGGTGGTCGTCGAGGAGTTCCTCCCGACGTTCCGGTCGCTGCTCGCTGCGGACCTCCGCGAGCGCGGGCTCACCCAGCACGAAGTCGCCGAGCTACTCGGCGTCAGCCAGTCGGCGGTGTCGAAGTACGCCCACGGCGAGGTCGGGGTCAACGACGCCGTCGCCGCCGACGAGCGGGTACAGAACACCGTCGAGCGCGTGGGCGAGGGCCTCGCCAGCGGCGACGTCTCGCAGGTGCAGGCGCTCGTCGAGGCGGAGGTCCTCGTCAGGGAACTGTCGACCCGCGGCGACGTGCTCGCGGACCTCCACGAGGTGGCGATGCCCGCGCTCGCGGACTACGACGGCGACTTCCGCGTCCACGACCCCGACAGCGAGGTCCGAGTGCGCGAGCGCGTGCTCTCATCGGTCCGTCGGGGCATCCGCACGCTCGAACACACGAGTGGGTTCACGACGCTCATCCCCGCCGTCGGGTCGAACCTCGTCGAGTGCACGCCGGACGCCGGGGGCGTCGAGGACGTCGCGGGCGTCCCCGGCCGTATCCTGGACGTCATGGGGCGCACGGAGATCCCCGCCGACCCCGAGTTCGGCGTCAGCGTCCACGTCGCGTCCGTGCTGCTGGCGGCCCGCGCCGCTGGCAGCGACGCCACTGCGTGCCTGAACGTGAGGTACGACGAGGCGATCGTCGACGCGCTCGAGGACGTCGGCTACACCACCGTCAGGTTCGACCCGGAGCGCGATTCCTCGACGGACGCGATACGCGACGCCGTCGCGGCGAACCCGGGCGTCGACGTGTGCTACCAGACCGGCGGTTTCGGCGTCGAACCCATCGTCTACCTGCTCGCCGACGGTGCGCCAGCGGCCGCGAAGATGGCGCGAGAACTACTGTAGGTCGCCGTCTCGAATCGCTGCCTCGGCAGCATCCAGCGCCGCTTCTCGGGCGAACGAGTCGACGATCTCCTCCAGTTCCTCCGTCGAGGCCCCTGCTAACTCGCGGGCGTGCCGCGTGATGTTCGGCACCGCGCGGACGACGTTGTCGACGATCGGTACCGCGGCACTCTGCGCCGACCGGGAGAGTGGATTGAGGTCGATCACGAGTTCGGTCTTCCCCATTGTCGCGAGCGCCTCCGCGCGGTCGCCGTCTTCCAGGGGGACGAGCACCACGTCGGCGTCGTAGATGCCGTCGGCGTCGACCTTCGCGCGCTCGTGTTCGAGGCCGGGGATGCGGGCGTCCGCTTTCAGTCCCTTCACATCCTCGGCGCCGTGCTCGCGGAGGTACGCCGCGATGGCCTCCATCCGCGCCTCGGTGCGGTTGAACAGGTTGACCTCTAGGTCCGCACCGGTCGCCTCGGCGAGTTCGACGATCTCCCCGGGCACGAGTGCGGCGACGTTCCCGTTGACGGAGAGCACGGGGTGGTCGGCGAGCAGGAGGTGGGCGGCCGCCACGCGCTCGGCCTCGTCAGCCGAGGGGATGGTCTCCTCGCCGAGCAGGTAGTCGTAGGCCTCCCCGCGGCCCTGCGCGATGAGCCCCTGCTTGCTCGTGATGCCGCGCTCGACTCCGTCCTCGATGCGGTGGCGGGTCACCAGCGAGTCGTGGCGCGGGTGGTCCGCCGGAATCTCGGTCATACTCCGAGGTCACGGTCGGCCAGCAAAAATCGCCCGTTCCCGGCGCGACCCCTCACCGTTCGAGTCTCGCCCCTGCGGGGTGGATCCGGCAGGACTCGGCGTCGTAGCCGGCGTCGGTGAGTCCCGTGTCGAGGGCGAACACCGTCCGTCCGAGCATCGCCATCGTCGCCTCCGCACCGGCGTCGGTGACCGCGTCGACGGCCGCCGCGACCTCGCCGTCGAGCAGGTCCGCCTCGCGGGCGAACCGCCGGGACGCCGCGAAGAATTCGGGGATCGTCGGCCGTTCGTGGAGGGCGACGAGCGCTCGCTCGCCCGCCTCGTCGAGGACGTCCGTCTCGTCGCCGATGACGTCGCTCGTCGACAGTTCGCCGAAGGAGACGTACTCGACGCGGCCCGTCGTCGGAACGCCGTCGAGCGCGCCGAACTCGGGCGCGCCGGGTTCGACGCGGATCGGGATGCCGCCCCGGGCCTGCGCGACCACGTCGCCGAGACCCGTGCCGGCCGCCACCTCGGCCGCGTGTGCGACGCCGACGAGGTCGTTCTCCGAGCGACCCCGGCCGAAGGCGTGGTTCGCGG
The DNA here is from genome assembly GCF_021249345.1 of Halobacterium wangiae. Lineage (NCBI taxonomy): Archaea > Methanobacteriati > Methanobacteriota > Halobacteria > Halobacteriales > Halobacteriaceae > Halobacterium > Halobacterium wangiae. Next base: position 2,142,745 of record NZ_CP089588.1, read on the forward strand.
CGAGCGCCGTTCCGAGTGCCATCGCGCCGGAGACGCCGAACCCCGCGCCCAGCGGGAGGTCGGTCTCGGCGGCTACCGTCGCCGAGGCGTCCAGCGCGTCCAGCACCCTGGTGACACTCTCCATCTCGAGGGCCCGGCCGTTCAGCCGGACTGTAGTCTCGTCGGCCGGTTCTACGCGCGTCGTCACGCCGTCCGAGAGCGTCACGCCGGCGCCCCGCGACCCGGCACGCCGCGGGTCCGCGGCCCGGTGGACGCTGAAGAACCCCGTGACGTGTCCCGGCACGAACGCCGCCGCCCCGTCGTCGCTCATCGTCTCCCACTCGGGAGCGGGGTGAATTAAGGGTTGTACTATTCGCTCGACCGGTCGTCGGGGTCCGGTCTGTCCCAGTCGTCCTTCTCGAAGTCCGTCTCGTCGGCGAGCGTCACGCCCGCTCGCGGGTGCTGGTCGGCGTCCGCGACCAGCGTTCCGTCCGCGCGCAGGTCCTTCAGTTCCTCCCGGGCGTCCTCGCGGCTCCGGTCGCCGAGGACGGCGGCCGTCTCCAGCAGGTCGTCCTTGGCGACGCCCGAGGACGCCCCGCTGTTCGGCGGGTGCTCCGTCTCGTTGATCACCTGGACGTACTTCGCCAGGGAGTCGTCCGGGTCGAGTCGTTCGTGCCACACTTCGGGGTAGCCGCTCACGCGTCCCTCACCGACCTCGTACACAGACGCCTCGCCCGCGCCCTCGCGGTCATCCGCGAGGTGGTCGTCGAGTTCCCGGCGCATCTGCTCGCCGTCCACGGTACCTTCGGCGTTGAGTTCCTCGATGTACTCCTCGACGAGCGAGCGCGGGACACCCGGCCCAGTGTCGTCGTGTTTCTCGACGAGCCTGACGAGTTTGCCGACGAGCAACTGGTCGCCCCGGTTGGCCGCCTCCTCGATGACTGGGTCGTCGTGTTCCATAGTGAGGGGTAGGCCGCGCTCACGGAAAAGCCGCTAGTCGCCTGTCAGTACGTGGTCGCCACCGCGTCAGATTCCGGTCGGTGCGACGTCGCAGGCGTCCCGGAACGCCCCCTGGACGACCTCCGAGAGCGCCGGGTGGACGTGGATGGTCTCCGCGATTCGCTCGGCGTCCGCGCCGGCGGCGACGGCCGTGCTCACCTCGTGGATGAGCGTCGCGGCGTCGGGGCCGACGACGTGGACGCCCAGAACCTCGCTGTCCGCGCCGACGAGGACCTTCGCGAACCCGTCGGCCTGCATCGCGGAGCCTAGCGGCGTGTCGTCGTACTCGCGCGTCCCGACCTCGTAGGCCGTCCCGTCGTCGATCTCCGATTCGGGCTTCCCGAGACTCGCGAGCTGTGGGGAGCCGAAGATGGCGTGTGCCATCCCCGGGTACTCGACGGGCTCGCGCTCGCCGCGGACGGCGTTCTCGACGACGTACTCGCCCTCCTTGTCCCCGGAGTGTTTGAACATGTAGTTGCCAGCGACGTCGCCGATGGCCCAGACGCCGTCGACGGACGTCTCGAGGTAGTCGTCCGTCTCCACGAACCCCCTCTCGTCGGTTTCGATACCCGCGGCGTCGACGCTCCACAGGTCGGAGTTCGGCTGTCGCCCGGTCGCGACGAGTACCTCGTCGCCGCGCACGCTGATTTCGTCGCCGTCCTCGGTCTCCGCGGTGACGACCACCTCCTCGCCCTCCTCCGCGAGTTCGGTGGCGCTGTGGCCGAGGTGGAGGTCGTGTCGCTCCCGGTAGGCCGCGGTCAGGCGCTCGGCGGCGTCGCGGTCCTCGCGGTGGACCAGCAGGTCGCCGTGCCCGACGATGGTGACGTCGGTCCCCATCTGCCCGAAGAAGTGTGCCAGTTCGACGGCGATGTAGCCGCCGCCGACCACCACGAGTCGGTCCGGGCGGTCCTCCAGGCGGAGCGCCTCGTCGCTCGTGAGAAACTCCACGTCGTCCGTGCCATCGATGCCCTCCGGAACCAGGGGCCGGGAGCCGCCCGCGAGCACGATGCGGTCGCTCGTGAGTCGCTCGGGGCCGTCCCCGGTGTCGACTTCGACGACGTGCTCGTCGACGAACCGGCCCTCCGTCTGGTAGAACGTCATCCGGTCGTGCTCGCGCGCCTGCTCGGCCTTCTCCTCGGCCTCGGCCGTGACCGTCTCGTTGACTGCCCGGACGATGTCCGCGAACGCGACGTCGTTCAGTGTCGCGTCCACGTCGAAGGCCTCGGCCTCACGAACCGTCTGGACGACGTCCGCGTGGTGGATGAGCCGTTTCGAGGGGTTGCAGCCCCGGTTCAGACACGTCCCCCCGAGTTTGTCGCGCTCGACGACCGCCACGTCGAGTCCTTCGCCCGCGGCCGCCGACGCGACGACGTTCCCGGTGCCGCCGCCGAGCACGATGAGGTCGAACTCCGGCATACCTAGAGCGTCGGGACAGCGGCGAAAAAGCGTAGTGGCGCGGTGGTTCGCGCTGGAGCGTACCAGGGAACGTTCTTGGGAGTACAGCACCTCGTTCGCGGTATGACGAAACTAGCGTTCGTCTGCGTCGGCAACGCCGGTCGGAGCCAGATGGCGACCGCACTCGCCGAACGGGAACGTGACGAGCGAGGGCTGGACGTCGACGTCGTCACCGGCGGCGTCGACCCAGCCGACAGCGTCCACGACGAGGTCGTCGAGGCGATGCGGGAGATTGACGTCGACATCAGTGATCGCGAGCCCCGTCGGATCACGCCCGAGGATATCGAGGACGTCGATCACGTCGTGACGATGGGCTGTTCGGTCGAGCAGTTCCGCCCGGACGGCTGGCACGGCGAGAGCTCGGTCTGGGAGTTGTCGTCCTCGGACACCCGCGACCAGCGGGACGAACTCGCGGGCCGCGTCGAGCAGTTCTTCGACGAGCTAGAGAACGAGGGCCGCGTGTAGGGTCTGCCGGTCTACGCTACGGCGACAGACGCTCCCGGTCCTGCGAGACGCTGGCGCGGTTCGCTGGCTCCCAGAGATTTCGCCTACGGACTCAGGCGCTGTCTGTCTCGCGGGAAGAGAACTGCTTCCCGGATGTTGTCGAGGTCGAGCATCGTCATCACGAGGCGCTCGACGCCGTACGCCCAGCCGGCGTGGGGCGGCATCCCGTACTTGAACATCTTCGTGTAGTAGTCGAACTGCTCGGGGTCGAGGCCCTGGTGCTCGAAGCCGGCGACGAGTTCGGGGTAGCGGTGTTCGCGCTGCCCGCCGGAGACGAGTTCCATCCGCGGGTGCATCAGGTCGAACCCCTTCGAGAGGTCGGGGTCGTCGTCGTAGTTCTGGATGTAGAACGGCTTGATCTCCGCGGGCCAGTCGGTGACGAAGTAGTGGCCGCCGACGTCGTCGCCGAGCGCCTTCTCGCCCTCGGTGGGGAGGTCGTCGCCCCAGACGAGCTGCTCGTCGAGTTCGCCGGTCGCGTTGATGCGCTCGATGGCCTCTTCGTAGGTGAGTCGCGGGAAGTCCTCGCTGGGGGCTTCGAACTCTTCGGCCATCCCGAGCACTTCGAGCTGTTCCTGGCAGTTCTCCTCGACGGCCTCGTAGGCCGCCTGGAGCGTGCCTTCGCAGACGTCCATCGCCTCCTCGTGGTCGATGAACGCGGACTCGAAGTCGATCATCGTCGCTTCGTTGAGGTGCCGCGGCGTGTTGTGCTCCTCCGCGCGGAAGATGGGACCGATCTCGAAGACGCGCTCGAGGCCGGAGCCGACCATCAGCTGCTTGAACAGCTGGGGGCTCTGGTTCATGAACGCCTCGCGACCGAAGTACGTGATGGGGAACAGCTCCGTGCCGCCCTCGGTGCCTGTGGCGACGATCTTCGGCGTGTTGATCTCGGTGGAGCCGACCGATCGGAAGTACTCGCGGACCGCCCGGAGGACTTCGGCGCGGATCTCGAAGACGGCCTTCGTCTCGTCGGTCCGGACGTCGAGCGTCCGGTTGTCGAGGCGCGTCGAGAGGTCGGCGTCGACCTTCCCGGAGGGGTCGAGGGGAAGCTGGGGGTCGGCCTCGGCGAGCACCTCGATGCTCTCGGGGACGACCTCGACGCCCGTCGGCGCGCGGCCCTCCTCCTCGACGTCGCCGGTGACCGTGACGACGGACTCGCGGTGGACGTTCAGCCCGGTCTCCACGAGGTCTTCGTCCATCTCGTCCTTCTCGAACTTGACCTGGATCTTCCCGGACTTGTCCCGGAGGATGAGGAACGCGATGCCACCGAGGTCCCGGACTTCGTGGACCCAGCCGGCGACCGTCGCGTGGTCGCCCGGCTCGGCGTCCGCCGTGTACGTACGGTTTTCCATGCCTCTCGGTTCACGAGGACCGGCCTTAAACGACTTCATTTCCGGCGTGGGACGGGCGCTCCGTCCCGGGACGGCGCTCAGCCGTGGGACTGCGTCAGCTCCGGTGCGGCGTCCTCGCTGTCGGCGTCGTGGAGGTGGCAGGCAGCCGGGTGGCCCGCGTCGGTCGCCTCCAGTTCGGGTTGCTCCTGCTCGCAGATGGTCGCGAACGCGTCGCCGAGCCGGTCTGCGGCCGCGTCCACGTCGCCAGCCACCACGTCGTCGACGGCGTTCGAGAGGACCGCCTCGGCGTCGGGGTCCGGGAGCTTCCGGGGGAGGTCGAACGCCGCGCGGACGTCGCTCCCGTCGTCGAGTTCATCTGCACTCACGTCGCCGTGCTCGGCGGCGAGGCGGAAGTCAAGCACCTGCCGGAACGACCCCTCGGGGAAGTCGTAGGCCGCCGGCGGGACGACGTGTGGGCAGCGCGTGTTGAACGAACAGCCGGACGGCGGGTTCGACGGGTCGGGCACGTCGCCGGTGAGCTCTACGGCGTCCCCGCGGTTCCGGGGGTTCGGGTCGGGGATCGACGCCAGTAGCGCCTCCGTGTACGGGTGCTGGGGGTTCTCGAACAGCTCTTCGGTCGGCCCGATTTCGACCATCTCGCCGAGGTACATCACGCCGACGCGGTCGCAGACCTGCCGCACGACGCCGAGGTCGTGGCTGATGAGCAGCATCGACAGGTCCAGTTCTGCCTGGAGGTCGTCGAGCAGCGAGAGGATTTCGGCCTGCACGCTCACGTCGAGGGCGCTCACCGGTTCGTCCGCGACCAGCAGGTCGGGGTTGAGGATGAGCGCGCGAGCGAGCGCGATGCGTTGTTTCTGCCCGCCGGAGAACTCGTGGGGGTAGCGGTCGGCGTCGCTCGCCGAGAGGCCCACGCGCTCCAGCAGGTCGGTGACGATCTCCTGCTGGCGCTCCTCGTCCCGGAGACCGTGGATGCCGAGGGGTTCGGCGACGGACTCGCCGACGGTCATCCGCGGGTCGAACGCGGAGTTCGGGTCCTGGAACACCATCTGGGCGCGCCGCCGGAACTCTGTCTGCTCGTCGTCGTCGTACTCCGTGATGTCCTCGCCCTCGAAGTACACCTCGCCGCCGGTCGGCTCCTCGAGGCGCAGCAGGCTGGTCGCCGTCGTCGACTTCCCGCAGCCCGATTCGCCGACGAGGCCGACGGTCTCGCCCTCGCTGACGTCGAAGCTGACGCCGTCGACGGCCTTCACGTGGCCGGTGACGCGGCGCAGCAGTCCCGAGCGCACGGGGTAGTGTTTCTCCAGGTCCCGCACCGAGAGGACGACGTCGTCAGTCATCATCCACCTCCATGGCACGGGGCACCTCGTGGTCCGTCCCGTACAGGACACAGGAGACGTCGTGGGTGCCGCCGACGTCCTCGAAGTCGGGCTGGCCACCCTGCTCGCAGGCCGGCACTGCGTGCGGGCAGCGCGGGTGGAATCGGCAGCCTTCGGGTGGGTCCGTCGGGTCCGGCAGCGTCCCGCCGATGGTCTCCAGCGTCCGCCCGCGGCCGGGCAGACAGTTTAGCAGCGCCTTCGTGTACGGGTGCGAGGGGTTCTCGAACACCTGGTAGACGTCGCCGGTCTCCATCACCTTCCCCGCGTACATCACGACGACGCGGTCGGCGATCTCGGCGACGACGCCGAGGTCGTGGGTGACGAACACCATCGCCATCCCGCGTTCCGCCTGGAGGTCGTCGAGCAGGCGGAGGACCTGTGCCTGGATGGTGACGTCCAGCGCGGTGGTCGGTTCGTCCGCGATGAGCAGGTCCGGGTCGCAGGCGAGCGCCATCGCGATGACGACGCGCTGTTTCATCCCGCCGGAGAACTGGTGGGGGTAGTCGTCGATGCGCTCCTCGACGTCGCCGATGCCGACGCGGTCGAGCAGTTCGACCGCGCGCTCCCGGGCGACGTTCTTCGGCACGTCGCGGTGGAGTCGGATGGCCTCGACGAGCTGGTCGCCGACGGTGTAGACCGGGTCGAGGGCGCCCTGCGGGTTCTGGAAGACGTGGCCGATGCGGCCGCCGCGGTACGCCTCGAGTTCCTTCGAGGAGAGCTCCGCGAGGTTCTCGCCGTCGAAGTTCACCTCGCCGCTCGTGATCTTTCCGGGCGGCGTCGGGATGAGTTTCGTGATGGACTCGCAGGCGACTGTCTTCCCGGAGCCCGACTCGCCGACGAGACAGATCGTCTCGCCGGGCTGGACGTCGAAGCTGACGCCGTCGACGGCGCGCACGGTCCCTTCCTGGGTGTCGAACTGGGTGTGGAGGTCGCGGACGGAGAGCAGTGGGTCGCTCATCTACGCCACCTCCTCGTGTGGGTCGAGCACGTCGCGGACCACGTCACCGAAGACGTTGAGCGAGACCACCGTGAGCACTAGGAACGCGGTGACGCTGGCGGCGACCCAGGCTGCGCTCGCGACCCCGGCGGGCCGCCGGAGGAACGCCTTGACCTGGCCGCTGGACTGGTCGGCGCTGGTGGCCAGTGGGACGATGGCGTAGCGGGCGAAGAGGACAAACGTGGGGAAGAACAGCCAGTACATCCGGTTCAGGATCCACGTCTCGACGATGGCGCCCGACACCATTATGTAGTTGAAGATGGCCGCGAGGGTGGCGAGCGCCGCGAGGAAGCCGACAGTCCGTGGCCTGACGTCGAGGGTGTTCCTCTGTCGATTACTCCATTCGATACTGGTGAACAGCAATGCCTCGTACTGCTTGGAGGGCATGTGTGGGCTCGTTCAGTCGGTTTGAAACAGGCCTTTATAAACCTTTGCGGATGATGCGCATACAAGGCATGCCGCCCGCCCTCCACCCCCGAACTGCACCGCTCCCCAGATCGAGCCCTCCGATGACCACCAGGTCGTCCCGTTCGGGGAGGGCAACACCTGGCGGGCCGCGAGCAACATTGGCTTCGGCAGGGCAGCCCGACTCGGCGAGTACCTGCTAATGTGGCTGTCGGCCTTCTGGGTCGTCCAGTTCCTCTATACGAAGCACATCTGACTGACGCTCGTGCTATCCATCGGGCTCGCCGCCGGCCTCCTACAGTACTCGCTGTACGGCTACCTTGACCTGACGGTCCATGAGGACTAGACTAGACCAGGGCCACTACCAGTCGGCGTGGGCGTCTCGGACGCCCTCGACGGTCTGGCGAACCGCGTCGACGCCCTCGTCGTGGAGGAGGTCGCCGACGACGACGGTGTCGGCGTGTTTGCCCATCTCGTAGGCCGCTTCGTAGTCCCCGATACCACCGCCGTAGAACAGCGTCGCGTCGTCGAGCGCCTCGGCGGCCGCCTCGACCACGTCGGTGTCGCCGAGTGTCCCCGAGTACTCGACGTAGACGATCTCCTGGCCGAACATCCGCTCGGCGACCTCGGCGTAGGCGGCGACGTCGTCGGCGCCGAGGTCGCAGTCCGCCTCCGTGTACTCCGCGACGCTCGCCTCCGGGTTCAACACGACGTACGCCTCCGTCGTGGTGCGTTCCCAGTCGAGGTCGGCGATGCGCACCCACTCCTTGTGGGCGCCCGTAATCCAGAAGGGGTCGCCGGCGTTCAACACGACCGGGACGAGGTAGCCGTCCAGCGCGTCGTCGTCGACCACGACGGCCGGGTTCGACGGTTCCTGGTAGAGCGGCACGTCGTGTTTTCGGCAGGCGTCGATGACCCGCTGCATCTTCTCGGTGGTCACGTCCAGCGTGCCGCCGACCTCGATGGCGTCCGTGCCCGTCTCGCAGACGTCGTCGAACGTCTCGCCGTCGACGAGCGACTTGTCCGGGTCCACCTTCAGCACGTGGTCCCAGTCCTCCCACGGGGTAGTCATGCTCCCCGCTTCCGAACGTGCGGTCAAAACCTCTTCGATGCGGTGAGTGGCGGCCCGCGGCGGGCAGCGCCGCCGCTGGGACGGCGTGGCCGGCGGAGAAAGGAGGCGAGACCTAGCCGTGGATGCCCATCGCCTCGATCTGCTCCTGGTACCGGTTCCGGATGGTGACTTCCGTCACTTGCGCGACGTCTGCGACCTCGCGCTGGGTCTTCTTCTCGTTGCAGAGCAGGGACGCGGCGTAGATCGCTGCTGCCGCGTAGCCGGTCGGGGACTTTCCGGAGAGCAGTCCCTTCTCGGCAGTAGTCTCGATGATCTCGTTGGCCTTCGACTGCACTTCCTCGGAGAGTTCGAGCTCCGAGCAGAACCGCGGTACGTACTTCTTGGGGTCGACGGGCTTCATCTCGAGCCCGAGCTCCTGGGAGATGTAGCGGTAGGTGCGACCGATCTCCTTGCGCTCGACGCGGCTCACCTCCGAGATCTCTTCGAGGCTCCGCGGGATGCCCTCCTTGCGGCACGCTGCGTACAGCGCGCTGGTGGCGACGCCCTCGATGGAGCGCCCGCGGATGAGGTCTTCTTTCAGTGCGCGGCGGTAGATGACGGACGCGACCTCGCGGACGGACCGCGGCACGCCGAGCGCCGAGGCCATCCGGTCGATCTCGGAGAGCGCGAACTGGAGGTTGCGCTCGCCGGCGTCCTTCGTGCGGATGCGCTCCTGCCACTTCCGCAGGCGGTGCATCTGCGACCGTTTCTTCGAGGAGATAGACCGGCCGTAGGCGTCCTTGTCCTTCCAGTCGATGGTGGTGGTCAGACCCTTGTCGTGCATCGTCTGGGTGGTCGGGGCGCCGACCCGGGATTTCTCCTGTCGTTCCTGGTGGTTGAACGCTCGCCACTCTGGACCGGGGTCGATCTGCTCCTCCTCGACGACGAGGCCGCAGTCTTCGCAGACCAGTTCCGCGCGGTCCGAACTCTTCACGAGGTTGTCAGAGCTGCACTCCGGGCACTCCCGTACCCCCTCCTCGGACTCCTCCTGCTCTGTCGCTGTTTCTCGCTCCCGCTGGCGAGTGGACCGTGTCATCGCACTTTTATATTAGCGGTGCGCAAACATTTAAATCCGTTGCCCGCATTGGTCCGGAACTCGAACGACAGAATCCGAGTTAGAGACCGATTATCTCCCGAATACGGCCTCTAGAGGGTGCGTATCAGCAAATCCCGAATAGTAACCCATATACGGGGCGCGAGGTGACGTCGAATCAATGCCGGTGGTGGAATGCGACGTCGAGACCGCGCGCGAGCGACTGGCCGACGCGGGCGCGACGTTCAGCGAGGGGAACTCCGAGTACGAGCAGTGGCACGCCGACCTCGGGGACGCACACGCAGTCGCCTACGAGGACAAACTCGTTGTCCAGGGGGCGAATCCGACGGACATCACTGCCGTCGTCGAACCCGAGCGCGGCGGCCGCGTCCACGTCTACTTCGACGGCGCGTGCCGCGGCAACCCGGGTCCGTCGGCGGTCGGGTGGGTGCTCGTCTCCGGTGACGGCATCGTCGCCGAGAACGGCGAGACCATCGGGCGCGCTACCAACAACCAGGCCGAGTACGAGGCGCTGCTCGCCGGCCTGCGCGCGGCCGACCAGTTCGGCTTCGACGAGGTGGAGATCCGGGGGGACTCACAGCTCATCGTCAAGCAGGTGAAGGGTGCGTGGGACACAAACGACCCCGACCTCCGGGAGAAACGCGTGGCGGTCCGGGAACTACTCGAGCGCTTCGACGACTGGTCGCTGACCCACGTACCGCGAGAGGTAAACGACCGGGCGGACGAACTCGCGAACGAGGCGCTCGACAATGACTGACAATGACTGAACTCCCTGCGGACGTGGTCGACGAGGCAGAACGGCTCACCCGACTGGCCCGGAACGCCGTCGACGACAACGCCGCGGCGGCGTACCGCGAGCGCCGTGACGACCTGCTCGAGGAGCACGGGTTCGTCGCGCGCGTCCGCGACGACGACCACACGCTCGTCTGCTACCCCGCGGACTGGCTGGACGACGAGGGCGCGGTCCAGCTCGCGGACGTCGAGGACACCGACCGGGCGGCGGAGGTGTCGATCGCGGGGCCGGGCGAACAGGGCGACTACGACGCCGCCGCCGAGCGCAACGCGGAACTCGTTGAGCGCGTCCGCGAGGCACACGGCGAGGTCCACGGCGAGAACGCGGCGGCGTTCGCGACGTTCATGAGCAACCACTACGCCCGACCGATGGACACGGCCTCGGCGCGCGAGCGCGAGGAGTTCCTCGCGGAGTTCTTCCCGCGGAACACCTGGCCCACCGAGGAGCAGCGCCAGGTCGTCGAGGACTCCCTATCGTACGTCTTCGACGCCGCAGAAGACGGCAGTCGCTGAGGGGACGTCGGAACCGGAGAAACCGCGGGTGTGCCTCAGTTGTCCGCGACGATGCCGCTGACGCGCTCCTTGCGCTCCTCGTCGACGAGGAACTTCGAGAGCGCCCACTCCAGGTCGTCGACGACTGCCTCGAAGCCGTCGTCCGTGAGTGCGTACTCGTTGGTGCGCTTGTCGAGTTCGGACTTCTCGACGAGCCCCTTGTTGACGAGGTCGTCGAGGTTCGGGTAGAGTCGTCCGTGGTTGACCTCCTGCCCGTAGTACTCCTCGAGCTCTCGTTTGATGGCGAGCCCGTAGCGGGCTTCCTCGGCGAGAACGGTCAGGATGTTCTTCTGGAACGCAGTCAGGTCCCGCACGTCTGTGCGCGTGGCGGGTTGTGCCTCTGACATACCAACGCAAATGTCACCCATCTATTTAAACACTTCTCAATCAGTAGCGGGTTCTCCGTTTCGGACCGCAATACGAAAGCTCTTTTTCCGCCGGGGGTGCACCTGCGAACGCTATGACGAACCTCTGGGAAGACCTCGAGACGGGGCCCGACGCACCCGACGTCATCTACGCGGTCGTCGAGTGTCTGAAAGGCGAGCGCAACAAGTACGAGTACGACAAGGACGTCCCCGGCGTGGTGCTGGACCGCGTCCTCCACAGCAACGTCCACTACCCCTCGGACTACGGGTTCATCCCGCAGTCATACTACGACGACGAGGACCCCTTCGACGTGCTCGTGCTCGTCGAGGACCAGACGTTCCCGGGCTGTGTCATCGAGGCCCGTCCGGTCGCACTGATGAAGATGGACGACGACGGCGAGCAGGACGACAAGGTCATCGCGGTGCCCGAGGAGGACCCCCGCTACGACCACATCCAGGACCTCGCGGACATCCCCCAGCAGACCCTCGACGAGATCGAGGAGTTCTTCGAGACGTACAAGAATCTCGAACCGGGCAAGCAGGTCGAGACCCAGGGGTTCGAGGACGCGGCGGCCGCCAAGGACGCCATCGAACACGCCCAGGACCTCTACTCCGAGCACTTCGGGTAACCCGGCAGTCGGACGCCCGATTACCGCGGCGAATGGTCCGGAGCGGCCCCATGTGTTATGCGCATGGGTAATTACTTCCGGGTGTCTCCCCTACCTCCTCCCGTGATGGCTGCCAACCGGTCCGAACCCACCCGCGCCGACTTCGGCATGCACCACGTCACCGTCGTCCCGACGAACTTCGACTCCGACGACGAGGACGAACTCCCTCGACGGTCCTCCCGATAGGCACACGCCCGCCACTCGTTACTCCGTAGTCCCGACACGCTCGGTAGCCAGGGGCTGCCGATTCACTTCGTTCACCGCTCGCTCGTTCCGAGACACTTCGCTGTGCTCAGCGTCTCGTGCGGGACAAGGTTCTTAACCGTCCGCAGTGACTCTCGGTCACATGCTCTCCGAGGTCGGCTCGGCTCCGCTACCCACCATCGCGTTCGTCGCCATCACCCTGATCGCCGGGGGTGCGGGGGTGTACGCCGTCAGCTCCGTCCTTCGCCGCCGTCGCGCAGACGCCCGAAGCGAGGACTTCGAACAGCTCCGGGACACCATCGCGGGACTCGAATCGGTTGCCCTCGTTGTCCCCGAGAATCCGAGTGTAGACGCGCTCGCTGCCGCTATCGGCCTCCGCGAGCTCTGCAAGGAGTGGGGCGTCTCGGCGCGCGTCTTCGCCGAGGGACGGGTGACTAGCGACGACGCGAAGGCCTTCTGTAACCTGTTCAACCTCACACTCGACGTCGCCGACGACCCGCTCGACGACTACGACGGCGCAGTCGCGGTCGGCGGCGGCGGCACCGTCCCCTCGTTCGCCAATCGGCCGCCGGTCGTCGCGGTGGTGCGCCACCGCCCCGCGGCCGTCGACCACCCGCTCGTCATCGCCGGCAACGACGCCGGCGCCACCTCCACGATCGTCGCGCGGTTCATCGAGCGCGCCGACCGCACGCCCGAACAGGACGTCGCGACCGCGCTCCTCTACGGCATCCGCGCGGGTACCCGGGAGTTCCGCCGGGTCCGCTCCCGCGAGGACTTCCAGGCAGCTAGCTTCCTCCAGGAGTTCGCCGACCAGGGGACCATCGACGCGCTCCGTGCGCCCGGCATGAGCGGCGAGACGTTCGACGTCATCGGCGAGGCGATCGCCAACCGCGAGCGCCGCGCGAGTTTCGCCGTCACGAACGTCGGCAGCGTGCCCGCCGTCAGCTCCCTCGAGGAAGCCGCAGACACGCTGCTCCGTCTCGACGGGGTCTCCTCGGCGGCGGCGTTCGGCGTCCACGAGGACACCGTCGTCACCGCCTGCCGCGCGGAGGACGTCCGCACCAGCGCGCTCGACGTGCTCTCGACGGCGTTCGACCAGACGGAGGCGCTGGGCGGCGACGCCGATGCCGCGACCGCTCGCGTGCCGCTGGGACTGTTCAGTCGCGTGAGCGCCGAACAGCAGCCCACCCTCGACGAACTCATCGACGCGAGCACCCGGAAGGCGCTGTTCGCGTCCTTCGAGCAGGCCTGACCGGGTAGCGACCTATCTGGCCGCCAAGACCAACGCTTTAGTGCGACAACGGCGAGTCGGGAGGTATGGGTCTGTTCGACCGACTCCGCGGGAGTGACGACGCGCGGGTCGCCTTCGTCGGTATCGACGGCGTCCCGTACAGCCTCGTCCGCGCCGAACCCGAGACGTTCCCGAACCTCCACGACGTGCTCGACGAGGGGTCCGGCGGTGCCATCGACAGCATCGTGCCCCCCGAGTCCAGCGCGTGCTGGCCGTCGCTGACCACCGGCGTCAACCCCGGTGAGACGGGCGTATACGGGTTCCAGGACCGCGAAGTCGGCAGCTACGAGACGTACGTGCCGATGGGCCGCGACGTGCAGGCGACCCGACTCTGGGACCGCGTCACCGACGCCGGCCGGGACGCCACCGTCCTGAACGTCCCCGTGACGTTCCCGCCCCAGCGCGACATCCAGCGCATGGTCTCCGGGTTCCTCTCCCCGGACATCGAGAAGGCCTCCCACCCCGAGGACGTCGCGACCTACCTGGAGTCCATCGACTACCGCATCGACACGAACGCGAAACTCGGCCACGACGACGACAAGACGGAGTTCCTCGAGAACGCCCACGAGACCATCGACGCCCGCCAGGAGGCGTTCCTGCACTACGTCGAGGAGGACGACTGGGACCTCTTCTTCGGCGTGTTCATGACGACGGACCGCGTCAACCACTTCCTCTTCGACGACTACGAGCGCGACGGCGAGTACTACGAGGAGTTCCTCGAGTTCTACGCGAAGGTCGACCGTTACATCGGCGAACTCCGCGATGCGCTTCCCGAGGACGTCACCCTCGTCGTCGCCTCCGACCACGGGTTCACTAGCGAGGACTACGAAGTCCACCTGAACGCGTGGCTCGAGGAGGAGGGGTGGCTCTCCTACGAGGACGACGACCACGAGAGCCTCGACGACATCGACGACGATACGAAGGCGTACTCGTTCATCCCCGGCCGGTTCTACATCAACCTCGAGGACCGCGAACCCCGCGGGAGCGTCGCCCCCGAGGAGTACGAGTCGGTCCGCGCGGAACTGAAGGAGAAACTCGAATCCCTAGAGGGCCCGGACGGCGAGCAGGTCGTCGACCGCGTCGTCGAGGGCGAGGACGTCTTCGACGGGGCGCACGACGAGATCGCGCCGGACCTCGTCGCCATCCCGAACCACGGCTTCGACCTGAAGGCCGGCTTCAAGGGCAGCGAGGACGTGTTCAGCGTCGGCCCGCGGACGGGCATGCACTCCTTCGAGAACGCGACGCTCGTCGCCGACGACCCGGACGTCGAGGTGCCTGAGGGGACGGACCTCTACGACATCGCGCCGACTCTCCTCGACCTGCTCGACGTGCAGTACGACAAGCGCGAGTTCGACGGCGCGAGTCTCGTGCAGGCCGACGACTGACGACGGCTTGCGGCCGCTGTTTTGCGGTTTGCTGTGGCATTCGCCGAGCGTAGCGAGGCGATTCACCGCGAGCCTCCGGCTCGCGGGACGTTTTTAGTGTAGCTTTTTGCGAGGAGCGGTGCGCGAGCGCACCCGCCGGAGTAAAAAGCTCCGTTTAGAAGAGCCCGTCCAGTTCTTCGTTCTGGAAGTCCTCCGTGACCTGCTCGCGCTCGACCTCCTCGCTGGCGGCCTTCGCGCGCTCCATGAACTGCTGGATGCGCTCGGAGCGGGCGATGCCCGAGAGGAGCACGAGGACGGCGACGTTGTCGGAGTCGATGGGGAAGTCGCCGCCGCGGACCTGCATGCTTCGGGTCTCCTCTTCGACCCACGAGCGCGCCTTCTCCACGCCTTTCCGTGGGATGCGGTCGCTCTCGCCGGCCGCGATGACGAGTGCGGCGCCGGCCTCCGTCGTCTCGGGGACGCTCATGCCCGAGAGGAGAGCTTTCCGAGTGGTGGAGGTGACGACGTTGATGTTCTCGCCGGCGTCCGGTGCGGCCTCGGCGGTGGCGAACCCGAGAGCGGACATGTTGCCGGACTTGAGCGTGTTGATGACCTCGCTGGAGTCGACGACGCTCTCGCCGACGCCCTCGATACCCTCACCGGCGGCGAGGAGGATACCGATGCGGCGCGCCATGCGCTCGTTGATGGCGTCGTACGCCTCGGTGACGCTCTGGCCGGTCTGGCGCCAGGCGTCGTTGTCGACGAGGAGCGTGGAGTCGGCCTCGCGGACGAGCGTCTTCAGGGAGCGACCCGCGTTGGCCTGGTAGATGCCGCCCTCGTCGCGCCCGGGGAGGATGCCGAGTGCGTAGACGGGAACGTCGTAGACGCGCTTGAGCTCCTTCACCAGGACGGGCGCGCCGCCGGAGCCGGTGCCACCGCCGAGTCCCGCGATCACGAAGATGGCTTCTGTATGGGGGTCGACGACGCCGTCGAGGCCACCCATCACCTCGCGGATGTCGTTCTGCATGACCTCCGCGCCGAGTTCGTTGTCGGCGCCGACGCCATGGCCTTTCACGCGGTCCTGTCCGATCAACATCGTGTCGATCTCCAGTCCTTCGAGGTCCGTCTCCGCCGTGTTGATGGCGAACGCCGAACGAATCGAGTCGTAGCCCGCTCGTCGGTCTTCCGCGAGGAGGGCCTCCGTCACCTTCCCGCCGGCTTGGCCGACACCGATGAGGGCGGCTTTCATACGACATGCCTCACAGCGCTCCTGCATCAACGTTGCGCCCCGAGCATTAAGTACCAGAACGGGACCACCCCCGGTCATGTCGGATGACGAACTCGCGGCCAGAGTGCGGACGGGCGAACGTGCACTGACGGACGACGACGTGAGCGTCGCCGACCTGTCGGACACGGCCGCGGTCCACCAGCGACTCGGTGACGTCGAGACCCGCCTGGAGGCGCTCGCTCGCTGGACGGGCCTCGACGCCCGCGCGAAAGCGGTCGCCAACGGCTCGGCTGCCCGGGCCGTCGCCGCCGAAGCCGCCCGAATCGCGGACGCCTCCGAGGTCCAGCGCGATCGACTGGCGGCGAGACTCCGCGCGGAAGCGCCGAAAATCGCCCAGCGAGGCGCGGTCCGCGTCGCGGCCGGAACGGTCTCGGACACGGTCGCGTCGACGCGGCACGTCGGTCGCATCGTCGCCGAGAACGCGCTCTCGGAGGCCGGCACCGTGACCGCCGAGCGCGCGGCGAAACGACTCGGCGCCGCCGACGTCGGGTCGGTGCCGGCCGGCCTGCCGCTGGCGCCCGTCCCCGGGTTCTGGTACGCGACGACGAACGCGTGGTCCGTCTCGATTCGCGGGGAGTGGGCACGGTTCGTCGTGCACGCGTCGGGTGGCTCGCCGGTCGGCCCCGGCAACGGTACGGCGTACGTCCGCGAGACCGAACCCGTCGCGTTCGACGTGAACGGGGACGGTAGACCGGACCGCGTCGGGCGGAACGAGCGGCTCTCCTTCGACGTCGAGGCGACCGTGGCGGTGGTCGTGCCGGCCGGGCCACGGGGGGTCGGCGACGTCGACGGTGACGCCGACGAGCAGTCCTCGGGCTGGTGAGTCGTAGCCTCCTTGAACACGGGGTGCCTACGTGGGGGCGTGCTAACCGACGAAATCGCGGACCCGGACGCGGTGACCCCCGAAGAGCTGCGTGCGGAGTACCTGTCGACGCTTCGGGACGCCGTCGAGTCAGTCGGCGTGGACGCCGTCGCAGAGCAGTCCGATATCGCGACCGAGCGACTCGACGCGCTGGTCGCGGGGGAGTCGCTGACGTTCACCCTCGAGGAGGCTGCGGCCATCCTCGGGACGAGCGACGACTGGCCGGGCGCCGAGGGCATCCTCCTCGAGGTCCGAGACCACGTGATGCTCCAGATGAGCTCCGCCGTGATGGACGTGGACGCCCTCGCGGCCGGCCTCGACGGCGACCTCGATCCCAAGGAGATACAGCAGAAGATCGAGGGGCGACAGCCGATGACGCTCGCGGAGTACGCCCGCATCTACCGGTACATCGCCAGCGAGAACCCGTACTGATGGACGTCGCCGTGCTCGGCTGTGGCTACGTCGGTCTCGAACTCGGCCGTCAGCTGACGGCGGCGGGTCACGAACCCGTCGGCGTCCGGCGCTCCGCAGACGGCATCGATTCGATTCTGGCGGCTGGCTTCGAGGCCGTCCGCGCGGACGTCACGGACGCCGACTCGCTGGCTTCGGTTCCGGACGTCGACGCCGTCGTCTTCGCGGCGAGTTCCGGGGGTCGGGGTGCCGAGGCGGCCCGCGAGGTGTACGTCGACGGACTCCGGACTGCGATCGAGCAGTTCGGATCGCGGGACGACCCGCCCGACCAGTTCGTCTACACGTCGAGTACGGGCGTCTACGGCGACTACGGCGGTGATTGGGTGGACGAGGAGACGCCACTCGACCCGACGACGGAGAAGACGGAGGTGCTCGCGGAAGCAGAGCGGGTCGCCCTCGAGGAAGGAACCGAGGCGGGGATTGACCCGACCGTCGTGCGGTTCGCGGGGCTGTACGGCCCGGACCGCTACCGACTGACGCGCTACCTCGACGGCCCGGTCACCGAGGGCTACCTGAACATGATCCACCGCGCGGACGCCGCCGGCGTCGTGCGGTTCGCGCTCATCGACGCGGACGAGGACGTGCTGCTCGCGGTGGACGACGAACCGGTGTCGAAGTGGGCGTTCGCGGACTGGCTCGCCGACGAGTGCGGCGTAGCGTGGCCCGAGAAACAGACCGTCGAGGAGCGCCTCGCGGCGGGCGACCTCTCGACGCCCGCAGAGCGGCGCCTGCGGACGAGCAAGCGCTGCTCGAACGCGTTGCTCCGTGAGCTGGGATACGAGTTCTCCTACCCGACGTTCCGGGAGGGCTACCGGCCGGCCGTCGAGGCGTTCCGTCGCGGGGAGTACAAGTAAGCGGCCGGGCAACGTCCGGTATGGCCACCGCAGACGCGACGTTCCGGTACAAGGAGCGGTTCGGCGAGGGGATGGCGCGGACGTACTTCCGGCGCGTCGGCGACCGCGCGGTCTCCAGCGTCGGCCTCGGTACCTACCTCGGCGACCCGACCGACGACGTGGACGACGCCTACTACGAGACCGTCCGGGCGGCCGTCGAGTCCGGTTGCAATGTCGTCGACACCGCCATCAACTACCGCAACCAGCGCAGCGAGCGCGTCGTCGGGCGGGCGCTCGCGGACGCCGACGTGGACCGGGACGCCGTCTTCCTCTCCACGAAGGGTGGCTTCGTCCCCTTCGACGGCGAGCGACCCGAGAACCCCGGCGAGTACGTCCGCTCGGAGTACGTCGACGCGGGCATCGTCGACCCCGAGGACCTCGCCCACGGCAGCCACGCGGTCGCATCGGGGTACGTCGAGGACCAGCTCGACCGGTCGCTGCGCAACCTCGACGTCGACACCATCGACCTCTACTACGTCCACAACCCCGAGACGCAACTCGACGAGCGGCCCGCGAGCGAGCTGTACGACCAGCTCGAAGCCACCTTCGAGCGCCTGGAGCGGCGAGCGGCCGCGGGCGACATCAACCACTACGGCGTGGCGACGTGGGACGCGTTCCGCGTCCCCCGCGACCACGAGCGCTACCTCGACCTGGGCGAACTCATCTCCCGGGCGCGGGCGGCGGCGAAGGAGGTTGGGAACACGGCGACGCACCTCCGCGCGGTACAATTACCGTTCAACGTCTACATGGCCGACGCGTTCACCTGCGAGTCGCAGTCGGGACCGGAGGGTGACCAGAGCGTGCTGTGGTTCGCACACGAGGCGGGACTCAACGTGTTCACGTCCGCGAGTCTCGCGCAGGGCGAGGTGCTCCGGGGCATCCCCAACGCCGTCGACGCAGAGCTGTCCGGGGAGACGGCGGCCCAGCGCGGCCTGAACTTCGCGCGGAGCGCGCCGGGCGTCACGTCGGCGCTCGCGGGCACGACGAGCCCAGCGCACGTCCGCGAGAACGTCGCCGCGGGCTCCTTCGAGCCGCTGGGTGCGGACGCCTTCGACGCCGTCTTCGAGTAGTTAGCGGAGCTGCTTCCACTCGCGGCCGCAGTCGGGACAGACCCGCCGCCAGCCGACACCGCCCCGGTCGCGGGTGGTCAACTGCCTGTTACAGTCGTCGCACACCAGCCGCTCGTAGGTGTCCTTCCGCACTGTCCCGGAGCGAAGCGCCTTGGTCACCGAACTCATGGACCATCGTTGCACACTCCGTACCTTCAGTAAACACCGGCTAACGCCCGTGGTACGGTCGCCACCGGAACCACAACTGTTGACAGGCCGGCCCGTGAAGTGCGGTCGTGTCCAGTCCGTCTGCCGGGAGCGACGCGGGACGCGTCCGCCTGTTCGGGTCGCTGTGCGCGCTCGTGTTCCTCGTGAACTTCGGGCGCGTCGTCTTCGCGCCGCTCGTCGCGCCACTCGAGTCGCACTTCGTGGCGAGCGAAGCCGCCGTCGGACTCGTCGCGACGCTCGTGTGGCTCGGCAGCGCGCTCCCGCGCCTGCCGACGGGCTACCTGTTGACGCGCGTCGAGCGCCACCGCGTGGTCCTCGGGACGGGCGTCCTGCTCGCCGTCTCCTCGCTCGGGATGACGTTCGCGCCGACCATCGAGTTCGTGATGCTCGGCGCGCTGCTCGTCGGCCTCGCCTCCGGAGCGTACTTCGTCGCGGCGAACCCCCTCATCAGCGAGCTGTTCCCCCAGCGCGTCGGCCGCGTCGTCGGCGTCCACGGCACGGCCTCGCAGCTCGCGGCCGCCATCGCGCCCGTCTTCGTCGGCCTGTTGCTCGTCCGCTACGACTGGCGGGCGCCGTTCTGGCTGCTGTCGGCCGCCGCGCTCGCCGTCACTGCGGTCATCTACGTGTTCGCGGGCCGTGCGGACCTGCCCGACGCGGGCGCCGCCGACCGCGAACTCCTCGGTGCCATCCGGCGCCAGTACCGCATCGTCCTGCTGGGTGTCGTCGTGGTCGGTGTCGCCGGCTTCGTCTGGAACGGCTTCTTCAACTTCTACATCAAGTACCTCATCGCCACGAAGGACGTCTCCGCGTCGACGGCGCAGACGCTGCTTACCGTCGTGTTCGCGGCCGGCGTCCCCGCGTTCTGGTACACGGGCCGACTCGCCGACCGCTTCCGCCACGTCCCGCTGATGCTGGCGGTGCTCGGCGGGTTCGTTCTCTCCCTGCTGGCGATGACCGTCGTGGAGAGTGTGATCGGGGTGGCGCTCGTCTCCGCCGTGCTCGGCTACGCCGTCCACAGCCTCGTCCCCGCAATCGACACGTTCCTCCTCGACAGCCTCCCGGACGCCGACCGCGCAAGCGCGTACGCCGGCTACAGCGGCGCAATGATGGTCGTCCAGGCGTTCGGCAGCGTCGCCGTCGGGACGCTGCTCGGCATGGAGTACGGCTACGACCTCGTCTTCCGCGTCGGCGGCCTCGGCGTCGGGGCGCTGCTCGTCGCGCTCGTGGTCCTCTACCGCGCCGGCCGCCTGCCCGCTGGCGCAAGCTAGTTGGGACGGGCGTCCGCAGACGGGGTATGGACTACACGCAGGAGCGCGTGGCGACGCTCCACGACTACGGGGCCGCGGACCCGGACGCGCCGACCGACCGCACCGCCGTGGTGGTGCCGATGACCGACCGGGAGTACGCCGGCCTCGCCCCCGAACGCGTCTTCTCCGAGCTGGAGACCGTCGACCCCGCGGCGGTCGTCGTGCCGCTGCGCGCGCCCGCCGAGCGCGTTCCCGAGTTCTGTGCGTGGCTCGACGAGTTCGACGTCGACCTCACCGTCCTCTGGTGTGACGGGCCGCGCGTCGAGTCGCTGCTCGCCGAGGCGGACCTCGACGGCGCGCGCGGGAAGGGCCGGGACGTCTGGCTAGCGCTAGGGGTCGCGGCCGCCAACAACGACTTCGTCGTGGTTCACGACGCGGACACGACGACCTACGAGGCCCGCGACGTCCGGAAACTCCTCTTCCCGCTCGCGCAGGGCTTCGACTTCTCGAAGGGGTACTACGCTCGCGTGGAGAACGACCGCCTCTACGGCCGGCTGTTCCGCCTGTTCTACGAGCCGCTGGTCGCCGCCCTGAACGACGCCCACGACCACGAGGTCCTGTCGTTCCTCGGCGCCTTCCGGTACGCGCTCGCCGGGGAGTGCGCGATGACGAGCGAGGTTGCTCGCGGCCTCCGCGTACAGCGAACGTGGGGACTCGAGGTCGGCACGCTCGGCGAGGCGTTCCGGCTCGCGGGGACCGCTGGCGCGGCGCAGGTCGACCTCGGCCGGTACGAACACGACCACCGCGCCGTCTCCGGGCCGACCGGGCTCTCGGAGATGAGCGAGGGCGTCGGGAGCGCGCTGTTCCGTGCGCTGGCGGACGCCGGGGTCGACGTGGAGTACGACACGCTCGCGGAGCGCTACCTCGACCGCGCCGGCGAGTTCGTGCGGGCCTACGGCGCCGACGCCGCGTTCAACGACCTTGACTACGACGCCGCCGACGAGCGCGCCCAGACGGAGATGTATGCGGAGGCGATCGCACCGCCGGGTCCGGACACCCGCCTGCCCGCCTGGACGGACGCCCCGCTCGACCCCGGGGAGGTGGCGGCGGCCGCCGCGGCGGACGCGGAGGATTGAAGCCCACGCGGTCGACACCCCAGTTCATGGACGGGGACGAACTCGCGGGCATCGCGGACCTCTTCGGCGGCCTGACGCGCGAGGAACTCGACGACGCACTCGCCGAACTGGCCTTCAAGCGCGGCGAGGAGTTCGAGAACAGCGACGCGGCCGTCGAGGCGGCGCTCCGCGACTACTACCTCGTGGCGGTCGAGTCGGGCGACGAGACGCTACTCGTACCCGGTCCCGTCGCGTTCCCGGACCTCCCCGAGAACGCGGGGGACCTCCCGCACATCATGGACGTCGAGCGCCGGAGCGTCGACCGCGACGCGCTCGCCGACGCGGTCCGGGAGCGACTGGAGGCCGACGCCGCAGGGGCCGACGACGAGCGCGCCCGCGCCCTCGTCGACGTGACCTACGACGCCGAGGCGTGGGCGCCGGTCGAACTCGGGGGAGTGCGGCAACGATTGGCCGACGACGCGTGAGTTAAGGGCGTCGCGTCCGTCCCGCCCACCATGGACCTCTCGCGGGTGGCCGCCCACCGTCCGCAGCGAATCACGGACGAGGACCGGGACGCGGCGGTGCTCGTCCCCGTCGTCGAGCGCGAGGAGACCGCGTTGCTGTTCACAATGCGCGCCGACCACCTCGGCGAGCACCCCGGACAGATGAGTTTCCCCGGCGGCAGCCGCGAGCCCAGCGACGCGGACCTCTGGGATACGGCGGCCCGCGAGGCCCACGAGGAGATCGGTCTGCGACACGAGGAACTCTCCTTCGTCGGTCAACTGGACGACATCAGCACGGTCACCAGCTACTCGGTGACGCCGTTCGTCGGGCGCGTCCCGGACCGCGAGTACGAACCCGACGAGCGCGAGGTCGACGAGGTGGTCGTGCTCCCGCTCTCGGGGCTCACCGACCCGACGAACTACGAACTCGAGAAGCGCAGCCACCCGTCGTACGGCGAGGCGCTCGTCCACTTCTTCCACGTGAACGACTACACCGTCTGGGGGGCGACCGGCCGCATCCTGGTGCAGTTCCTCGAACTCGCCTGCGGCTGGACGCCACCGGACCGCGACCCAGACGTCGTCGAGATGGACCCCGACGGGTAGGAAACACGCTGAAGGTGTCACGGCTCCAAGGGTCACCGATGTCCGACTCGCCGACCGTCGCGGTGCTGGGGGGAGGAATCGGCGGCCTGACCGCGGCCCACGAACTCGCCGAGCGCGGGTTCGACGTGACCGTCTACGAGGCCAACGACCGCGTCGGCGGGAAGGCCCGGAGCATCCCGGCCTCCGACGACGACGAGCCACTGCTCGGGGAGCACGGCTTCCGGTTCTTCCCGGCGTACTACCGGAACGTCGTGGACACGATGGAGCGCATCCCGGACGCCGACGGGAGCGTCGCCGACCACCTCGTGGCGACCAGCGAGACGCTCGTCTCGGGAATCGGTGACCTCGCCGTCCGTGCGTCCACGGAGCGCCCGTCGACGCCCCGCGAGTGGCTGGACGCGTTCCGGCCACAGATCGCGGGCGGGTCGGTGCCGCGCCACGAGATCGCACACTTCCTCTCGCGGCTCGCGGTGTTGCTGACGAGCTGCCAGGAGCGCCGCGAGGACGAGTTCGAGCGCACGTCGTGGTGGGAGTTCATCGACGCCGCGGAGATGTCCCCGGCGTACCAGAAACACCTCGCGGCGTCCACGCAGGCGCTGGTCGCGCTCCGCCCGGAGGTGGGGAGCGCGCGCACCGTAGGGTCGATCTACCTTCAGTTGCTGTTCGGTCAGTTCTACCCCGACAGGCCCGCAGAACGGGTGCTCGACGGACCGACGAGCGAGGTGTGGTTCGACCCGTGGGTCGGCTACCTCCACGAACGGGGCGTCACCATCGAACTCGACGCCCCCGTCACGGCCATCGAGAGCGACGGCCGACGGGTGACTGGCGCCGTCGTCGATGGCGAGCGCGTCACCGCAGACTACTACGTCGCCGCGCTCCCCGTGGATGTGATGCGGCGTCTCGTCACACCGGAACTGCGGCGCGCAGCCCCGTCGCTGGCCGGCGTCGAACACGTCGAGACGGCGTGGATGAACGGCGTCCAGTTCTACCTCGACCGCGACGTCCCCATCGTCGGCGGGCACGCCGTCTACGTCGACTCGCCGTGGGCGCTCACGTCCATCAGCCAGCGGCAGTTCTGGGTCGACCACGACCCCGTCGCGCGTTCGGGCGGGGAGGTCGAGGGTGTGCTGTCAGTCATCGCCTCCGACTGGGAGACGCCCGGCGTGCTGTACGGCAAGCCAGCCAGGGAGTGCACGCGCGAGGAGGTCGTCGAGGAGATTTGGGCGCAGGTGCAGGCCCACCTCGGCCCCGAGGAACTGCCGGACGAGGCCCGCGTCTCGCACTTCCTCGACCCGGCGCTCGGGGAGGGTGAGGGTGGACTGACGAACGACGCGCCGCTGGTCATCAACACGGTGGGGAGCCTCCGACACCGGCCCGAGGCGGGGACGGAGGCGGAGAACCTCGTGCTCGCGGCCGACTACGTGCGCGTGGACACCGACCTGGCGACGATGGAGGCCGCCAGCGAGGCCGGGCGCCGGGCCGCCAACGCCGTCCTCTCTCGCTCCCGCGTCCACGCGCGGCCGTGCGAGGTGTGGGGCCTCGAGGAGCCGCGAGTGTTCGACCCGCTGAAGCGACAGGACGAACTCCGGTACAGACTCGGCCTCCCACACCCCGGCGAGGCCGGCCACGACGCCTGGGAGGTCCTCCACTCCCTGCGGCCGTAATTCGCGGGGGCGACACCCTTTTCCCGACTCGTGCGGTAGCCGGGGTATGGTCGCAGAGACGATTGGTCGAGTTCCGCTACTGTACTGAGAGTCAATTCCGTCTCGTGGCCCGGGGTGACCTGTCGTGTTGAGAAGCGACAGCCACGCCGCGGTCGCGGGCGTCGACGCCGTCGCGCTGAAACCCGCCGAACACGACTGGACGAAGATCCCAGACCTCCACGACGCGTTCGAGACGGTCACGATAGACTACGAGGGCCGCGAGCACCTCCCCGACTTCGACGCGCTCGCCGACCTCGCGGACGCCGACCGCGAGGTCCGACTCACGACGCCCGTCCGCGCGGACGGGTTCGATCCCGTCGGTGACGACTCGCTGTCGGCCGACCTGCCCGAGCACGTCGGCCGCGTCGTCGTCGCCGGGCACAGCGCCTACCTCTCGGAGACGGAGGCCGAGCGCGCAATCGCCCCCCGGTTCGGCGCCGCCGTCGCGGCCGACGGGGACGCCTGGGTCGGCACCGAGGGCGTCGAGCGCGCGGCGCTCGCGACGGGTGCGACGCAGTTCGAGTTGCTCGCCAGGAGCACCGAACGGACCGTGCGCTCGCTGCGAGCGGCTGGCTTCGACGGCGAGATAGCGGTGTACGCGCCCACCGTGCTGAGCGACGACGAAGACGAGATACTGGACGCCGTCGGCGCGTACGCGGCCCGGCGCAGGCCCGTAGCCCGCGCGCTCCCCGAGGACGCGGCGACGGACGGGACCGCCGACGGACGCGCCCGCGAGGTGCTGTCGAAAGCCGTCAGAGACTACGCACTGGTTGGCGACGCAGAAACAGTCGGCGAGCGCGTCGACGCGCTGCGTGCGGCGGGCGTCGACCACGTGGTCGCCTACCCTGCGGCGGGTCTCGACGCCTTCCTCGACTGACTACTCGACGGTGACGAGGAACGTCTTGCCACCGCGGCGCTCGAGGAACGCGTCGTCCGAGTGGCTGTCCGCGTAGGCGGCGACGCCAGCGGCGGTCATCTCCGACACCTCGATGCGCCGCTCCGAACTGTCGGTCGTGCGCGGCGTGCGGCGGCGTCTTCCCTGGAGTGACATATCTGGAAATTAGACGGTACCCGCTTTAACGTCACCCGTGCAGAGTGAAAGTGAAACTAACGGCAGGCGGCCGGACGCCGCGTCCGCGGCAGTTATGCGGGTGCCACCGCACGCTCCGGTATGGACGACTCTCTCAGCGGCACCGACAGGCGCGTGGCGGTCGTCGGTGGCGGCGCCGTGGGTCTCACTGCCGCCCACGACCTCGCGCAGCGCGACGCCCACGTGACCCTGTACGACGCCGGCGAGGTCGGCGGCGAGAGCACCGGTCGAGCGGCCGGCATCCTCTACGACGCGTTCGCAGAGGACGTCGACGCGCACGTCGCGGCCCGCGCCCTCGATCGGTTCCGCGAGTTCTCGGGCGACGGCGAATTCGCCGTCCGCGAGACGCCGTACCTGTGGTTCGTCACCGAACCCGGCGCGAAGGCCGAGGCCATCCGCGAGCAGGTCGCGGGGATGCAGCGCCAGGGCCGTCACGTCGAGCGCATCGACGCCGACACAGTCGCCGAGCGCTTCCCGGCTCTCCGGACCGACGACGTCGTCGAGGCCGCCATCGCTTACGACGCCGGCGTGGTCGACACGAGCGCGTACGCCGACCTGCTCGCCTCGAAAGCCGCGGAGCGGGGCGTCGAGATCCGAGAGCAGACGCCCGCGTCCGTCGCGACGGACCCGACGCGCGTGAACGGCGAGCGCTACGACGCCGTGCTCGTCGCGGCCGGCGCGCACACGAAGCGAGTGCTCGCCGACGCCGGATTCTCGGTGGCACTCAAGCCCTACCGCGTCCAGGCTCTGACGGCGAACGATCCCGGGGAGATGCCGACGTTCTACGACGCCACCGCGGGCTACTACGCCCGCCCGCACCCCACTGGCCTGCTCGCCGGCGACGGCACCGAACCCGTCGAGGCCGACCCTGGGACGTACGACCGCGCGGGCGACGACTGGTTCGTCGACGCGACGCGCGAGCGCCTCGCCGACCGCCTCCCCGGCTACGACCCGGACATCGAGCGCGCGTGGGCAGGCCTCTGCACGGCCACGCCGGATCGCGACCCGCTGCTCGGCGAACTCGCCGACGGACTCTTCGTCGCCGCCGGCTGGCAGGGCCACGGCTTCATGCGCGCGCCGGCCACCGGCGAAGCGATCGCAGAACAGATCCTCGGTGACGACGGGATCGCCGCCTTCGACCCGACGCGGTTCACGGGCGAGGAGTCCTTCGACATCGTCGAGGGGATGACCGTCGAGTAGCTACTCGATTGGGACGTCGTCCCTGTCCGACTCGTCCTCGACCTCTCCGCCGCGGTCCACCTGTTCGACGGCGTCCGGGTCCGTCTCAGTGGTCTCCGTCCGAGTGTCGTCGGCCTGGCTTCCCTGAGTGACGTCGATGCGCGTGCCGTCGTCGGCGCCTTTCGGCAGGAAGACGTATAGCGTGCCGTCGTCGTTCAGTTCGGCGTGCGCGCTGTCGGCCTCCACGACGGCATCCCCGGGGAGTGTAGCCTCGCCGTCCAGGGCCAGGCCCCGGCCGGGGAACAGCATGTCGAACCCCTCGCGGTACTCGCGGAAGCGGTCGACGCGTACCGACACCGTGTTCTCCGCGTAGTTCACCTGGACGTCGCTGGTCAGTGCGCCGGGCACGTCGAAGACGACGAGGTACTCCTCGTCGCTCTCGAGGACGTCGACCGGGAGCGGCGACTCCTCCTGGAACTGCGAGGCCGCCTGCCCCATCCGTCGCAGCACCGCGCCGCCGACCGCCTCGGCGAGTTCGCGACCCCTCATAGCTCGATCGCCTCCAGCGGGTCGGTCTCCCGGCAGTACGGACACGCGAAGTCGGACACCCCGACGCTGTCCGGCATGTCGTACGTGTAGTGCATCTCGAACATGTCCATCTCGCAGTCGTCGTTCGTACAGCGGACCTCGAGCGTGGCGGGCATACCTCGACGTTGGGACGCCGCGGGCATAAAGCGGCCGGCCGCGGAGGGAACGGCCCTGCCACCGGAAGACGCAAGTGGTCCGCGGTGCCCCCTTCTCCCGTGCCCTCGACTCGTGGGCTCCGGTCCCTCCCCCTCCGCACCAGGCGGTTCGCAGCGACGCACGCCCCTCGCCTCGTCCTCTCGGCGGCCGTCCTCTCGGGACTGGTCACCGCCGTCGTCTTCCCCGCCGCGAACCCCGGGCAGGTCGCGCTCGCGAGCGACGTCTACTACGCCGCCGGTCGCGCGGTCCTCGCCGGTCAGCCGCTTTACGACGTCGGCTTCCTCTACCCCCCGCCGATCGCCGTCGCGTTCGTCCCGAACGCGCTGCTGGGCAGCACCACCCTGGCGTACGCCTTCCAGATTCTGGTCGGGGTGGTGTCGCTCGGCGCAGTCGCCGTGGTCGGTGTCCGTCTCGCGGAGCGTGTGGGTGCCGACCTCGGGCGAACCGACCGCTGGCTCGTCGGCGCCGCCGTCGTCGCCAGTTCGCCGTCGGTCGTGAACCTCGTGAACGGCCAGGTCAACCCGGTGCTCGCGGCGGCCGTCGCCGCCGGAGTTCTGGCGTTCGAATCCGACCGCGAGTGGGCGAGCGGTGTGGCGTTCGCGCTCGCCGCGCTCGTCAAACTGTTCCCCGCGCTCGTCGGCGCGTGGCTCCTCCGCCAGCGCGCCTGGCGCGCGGTCGCCGCCGCCACCGCCACCGGCCTCGGCCTCCTGCTCGCCGGGCTCGTCCTCTTCGGTCCCGCCCCCTACGAGACGTTCGTCACCACCGTCCTCACCGGCGAGGCGAACGTCGCCACCTTCCCGGACGGCCCGGACGCGTCGGAGCCCTACACCACCATCCGGCGCCAGTTGACCGCGGTCGCCCCGGGACTCTCCGGTGGAGCCCTGCTCGCCGCCAGCGTCGCCGTCCTCGCGCCCATCGTCGCCGCAGCGAACCGGGTCACCGCCACGCTCACCGACCGGCTGGTCGGCCTCCACGCCCTCCTCACGGCCACCCTCGTCGCGTTCCCGCTGGAGCCGTTCTACGCCGTGCTCGCCTACCCGACGCTCGTCCCGCTGCTGTACGCACTCGACGGCACTCCCCGCAGGCTATTCCTCGTCGGATCGCTGCTCACCGTCGTCCCCATCGCACTCGCCGACGTCGCGCTCGTCGCCACGCTGCCCGTGTTCCCGCAGGCCGTCACCGACACGTTGCTCGGTGGTGCCGAGACCACGTTCACCTACGTCCACCCGCCGACGATCGGCGCCGCGCTCACGCTCGCCGCGTGCGTCCTCCAGCAGCACGGCAGGGCCGTCGAGCCGTCCTCGGGAGCCGCCTGAGGGGCAAGGACTGTCGCCCCGTGTAGTCACGTTCTTACGCGTCGACCCCCAATCCCCGCCAATGAACGACCCCGCGGAACTGGACGTGACGCTCGTGGACGGCTACGTCGACGAGCCGGCGCACTTCGGCGTGCCGCCGTACATCTCCACGTACCCGCGGTACGCCGCCGGCGCGATGGTGGACGCCGGCGTCGACCCCGCGAACGTCACCTACCACACCATCGACGAACTGCGCGACGACCGCTCGAAGTGGGCCGACGTGGCGGACGCTGACCTCTTCGTCTACGTCGGTGGGATGACCGTCCCCGGCAAGTACGTCGGCGGGACGCCAGCCGAACCAGACGAAGTCCGGGAACTCGCGTGGGTCGCCGAGGGGACGAGCGTGATGGGCGGCCCCGTCCGATTCGGCGTCGGCGAGGAGAACGCGGGCGCCCAGGAGATGGAGCGCTCGGACCTCGACTTCGACTTCCTCGCGATGGCGGACGTCGAGGCGGCGGCCTACGACCTCGTGAGCAACGGCCTGGAGGGGTTCGAGGACCGCTACCGCGACAACGACGAGATCGACCGCTGGGGGGCGAAGGGCGCGTTCGTCGTCGAGCAACACCCCAACTTCCCGGAGTACCTCATCTGCGAGATGGAGACCTCGCGTGGCTGCGCGTACCGCTGTTCGTTCTGCACGGAACCGATGTACGGCGACCCCGGGTTCCGGAGCGCGGAGTCAGTCGTGCGTGAGGTCGGGAACCTCTACAACGCCGGCGCGCGACACTTCCGCCTCGGCCGGCAGGCCGACATCCTCGCGTTCGGCGGCGACGGCGAAGCCCCGAATCCCGAGGCGCTGCGCCGCCTCTACGAAGGCATCCGAGAGGTGGCGCCCGACCTCGGGACGCTGCACCTCGACAACATGAACCCCGTGACCATCGTGGACTACCCCGAGAAGTCTCGGGAGGCCATCCGCATCATCGCCGAGCACAACACCGCGGGCGACACCGCGGCGTTCGGCCTGGAGTCGGCGGACCCAGTGGTCGCCGAGGAGAACCACCTCCTCGTCTCCGCTGACGAGTGTCTCGAGGCCGTCCGCGTCGTCAACGAGGTAGGCGGCTGGCGCCCCGGCGAGTCTCCCGAGGACGCACCGACGTTCGGAGAGGAGGCCACGAACCGCCTGCCGAAACTGCTCCCCGGCATCAACCTCGTCCACGGACTCGCGGGCGAGAGCGCGGAGACGTTCGAGCACAACAAACGGTTCCTCCAGCGCGTGCTCGACGAGGGGCTGATGCTCCGGCGCATCAACATCCGCCAGGTGATGACCTTCGAGGGGACGGAGATGGCGGAGACGGGCGTCGAACTCGCCGAGAACCACAAACAGCTGTTCAAGCAGTACAAGACGGAGGTCCGCGAGGAGATAGACAACCCGATGCTGAACCGCGTGGTGCCCCCGGGTACCGTCCTCGAGGACGTCCACCTGGAGTACCACCAGGACGGCAAGACGTTCGGTCGCCAGCTCGGTACGTACTCGCTGCTCGTCGCCGTCCCGGGCGAGCGCGAACTCGGCCAGACCATCGACGTCGCGGTCACCGACCACGGCTACCGCTCGGTCACCGGCGTCCCCTACCCGCTGGACCTCGACAGCGCGTCGATGGCAGAACTCACGGCCATCCCCGGCATCGGCGACCGGACGGCCGGCGACATCCTCGTCGACCGCCCCCACGACACCACACCGACCGTCGACGACGCCGACATCGCGAAGTTCGTCCGTTGACGACCCGGGACGCGAGCGGGCCGCTCGCGGGAGCGTTTCGCTCGCGGAGGAGACGGTCGGCCCGGCGGCGGGCCCTCGCTGGTGACGCTCACCGCCGGGGGTTCAGTACGTCTCGTCGATGATCTCGCCGACCGCGAAGTTCGACTTCACTTCCGTCACCTCGACTTTCACGCGCTCGCCGATCTCGGCGTCGGGGACGATGATGACGTAGCCGCGCTCGACGCGCGCGATGCCGTCGCCCTGCTTGCCGATGTCCTCGATCTCCACGTAGCGAACCTCGCCCTGCTCGACCGGGGGCTGTGGCTCCGTGGACGTCGTGTCGGCGCCGGACGAGGAAGACGAGGAGGACGAGGACGAAGCGGTCGAGGTGGAGTCCTCGCTCTCGGTCCGCGAGATGAGTGCGACGCGATACACCTCACCCGGGTCCACGGACCCGGCCTCGATCTCGCTGCGTGGCACCTCGACGACGTACTCGTCGTCTTTCACAGTCACTTCCGCGTTGAACAGACAGAGTAGCTGGTCAGAGATTTCCATGTCGAAGCCTCTACTGAAGCGTGTTGGGCCCGTGACTTAATCGTTGTCACGAGTTAGCTCGTTCCTCGACCCCGCGCCGTCCCGCTACGAGCCCCCCTGGCCGCCGTACTCGGTGCCGTCGGGTCGCTTCGCGCCCTCGGAGTCGTGGATCACCGCCTCGCCGGGCACAGGGTTGGCGGGTTCGAAGTTGTCCCGGACCGCGATGGCCTCCTCCAGTTCCCGTACGGCGCGCTCCTTCAGCGCGGCGGCCAGTGACTCCGCGTCCGCCCGCGAGATGTCCCGCCCCAGCCCTTCGCACTCGTGGGCACGGACCATCCCTGCTTCGTCGACTGCCTCGCCCATCGGCTGGCTGGTGCCGCCGAGCGCGACGCTGAACGGGTACGTCTCGCAGATGAGCGGTCGGCTGTCGTGGACCGTACACGCCCCCCTCCCGTCGTCGTCCTCTTCGTAGAAGGTGCAGTCTCCACACGAGTTGGTCTGGAGCGCCCACTCGAACGTCTCCCCGCTCCCGTCCTCGTCGAGGCCGTACGGCATCGGGCGCGCGACGTCTCGCCAATCGCGTTCGTCATCGCCCTCGCTCGAACTCTGCAGTTCCCGGACCTCGTCCGGGAAGACGGTCGCCGTGTGCGGGTCGTCTTCCTCACTCTTGCAGCAAGCGCCACAGCGAGTACACTCGAAGCCGATGGTCTCGATGGCGTCCGCGAGCTCGTCGACCGCGAGGTCGCTGGCGCGGTCCAGTTCGGCTTCGAGGTCGTTCACACTCCGGGTGACGGGACGGATACGCAAAAGCGACGCGTTGTGGGTGGTCGATTGAACACTCGGAAGCCCCTCCCGCTGGCGGTCGGCCCCTTCCAAAGTCCCGCCCGTCTACCGGAAAGTCGAGTGAGTGAAGCCCGGCAGTTGGTCAGTCTTCGACTGGACCGGCGTGCGCACCGTCCCACTCGACACGCCCCTCGACGGCGAGTTTGTCGAGGTGTGCGCGGACGGTCTGGCCAGCGAGGTCACGGACTCCCGAGAGGTCCTTGTCGTAGGCTGCGTCGAGGATTGCTTCGACCGTCTCGGCGCCCACCTCGACGGCCGCGAGGACGCGGCGCTCGCGCTCGCGGCGGTGGTCGTAGAGCGCTGCGAGGCGCTCGCGTGGTGACTCGACGACGGGTCCGTGACCGGGGTGGAGGCGGTCGAAGTTCCGGGCGTACGCACAGCGGAGCGAGGCGAGGTAGGCGCGCATGTCGCCGTCGGTGGCGCCGACGAACACGCTCCCGTCGGCGAACACGAGGTCGCCCGTGACCGCCTCGCGGCCCTCGACGAACGCCACGTGGTCGGGCGCGTGGCCGGGCGTGTCGAACACCGTGACCCCGGTGTCGCCGAGTTCGTCGCCGGGCCGGAACACGCGGTCGGCGGCGACGCCGGTCGCGCGCTCGAAGCGGTCGGCGAAGGCGGCGTGGGCCCACACCGTCGCGTCGGTCTCGGCGGCGTACTCCGCGACGGCACCGACGTGGTCCGGGTGCGCGTGCGTGACCGCGACGTGGTCGACGTCCGCTACGGCGGCGTCGAGGGCGGGCGTGCGTCTCGCGGGGTCGACGAGGAGTCGTCGCGGACTACCGAGGAGGTAGGCGTTCGTCTCCCCCTGGGGCGCACGCGTCTCTACTCGGACGGGGTACTGCTCGGGCACGGGTCTGCAGAGGGACGGCGGCGGGAAAAGTGTCGCGTCAGTCCGCTAGCGAGTAGACCTGCTTGCGGGCGTCCTGGAAGCTGTAGCGGGAGTCGACCAGGTCCTCGTCGTCGAGGCGGTTGAGTGCGTAGCGGACGGTGCGGTCGGGCAGCAGCGACTCGTCGGCGAGCTGACCCTGGGAGAGGGGGGCGTCGATCTCGAGGACCTTCGCGACGAGCTTGGCGCTCGGGGGGAGGTCGCGGAGGCGCTCGCGGAACTCGTCGTCGTCCTCTGGTGGCTGGCTGTTCTTGGTGGACGTGCTCATGGAACTCCATCACATACTGGTGAAGGTAAAGGTTGTCTACCCCTGCGACTAAATACCTAATATAGTATTAGGGCGCAGGTGCCGCGCAGCGGCGACGTACGGCGACCCTACGTTTTAGACCTATTCGGCCTAACGTCTCGGTATGGCGTCGATTCCAGCGGAGTACCACGACCTCTTCGAGAAGCGCTCGTTCCTCAGCTTCGGCACGCTCTCCCCGGACGGCAAACCCCACGTCACGCCCGTCTGGGTGGACTACGACGGCGAGCACGTGCTGGTGAACACCGCCAGGGGCCGCCGGAAGGAACAGAACCTCCAGCAGGACGAGCGCGTCGGGGGTTGCATCCTCGACCCCGACGACCCCTACCGGTACGTCGGCTTCCAGGGGGAGGTCGCGGAGATCACGACCGAGGGCGCCGTCGACCACATCGACGAACTCGCCGCACGCTACTTCGACGTCGACGAGTACCCACACCACGGCGAGGAGGACGGCGAGCGGGTGCTCGTGTACATCGAACCCACGCGCGTCCTCGACTGAGAGCCAGGCAGCCGCCTCACGAGCGGCGCCAGGCGCTCACCGTGTGTGCTCGTTGTAGGTGCCGAAGTGGTGCCCGCAGTCCGGGCAGTGGACGTGGTGGACGCCCTCGCGGTTGTGTCGGGTCAGGTCCTCGAGGTCGAACTCCCCGTCACAGTGGGGGCAGGTCGGCATACGTCACGGTACGCCGCCACCGGGCAAAGTCGTTCCGCGGTTTCCAGTACGGTTTTAACGGCCCCCGCACGATGTGGGCGTGAGAAGCGTGAAGGGACAGGAGTGGTACCAGGCCACCGAGGTCGCCGAGGAGTACGACGAGAAACGGTTCTCTCGCGGTGGCCGGCTCATCGACCGCCGCGAGAAGCAAGCAGTGCTCGACGCGCTCGGGCCCGTCGAGGACAAACGTGTCCTCGAGATCGCCTGCGGCACCGGACGGTTCACCGTGATGCTCGCCGAGCGCGGCGCCGACATCACGGGACTCGACATCTCGGGGCCGATGCTCCAGGAGGGCCGCCAGAAGGCAAAGCAGTCGGGAGTCGACGACCACCTCGAGTTCATGCGGGGGGACGCCGCCCGCCTGCCGTTCCCGGACGACCACTTCGACGCCGTCTTCGCCATGCGATTCTTCCACCTGGCGGACACGCCGGCGAAGTTCCTGACGGAGATGGCGAGAGTCGCGAAAGACCAGGTGTTCTTCGACACGTTCAACCGGTTCAGCACGCGCTCGCTGTACAACTGGCTGCTCCCGATGGGGTCGCGACTCTACGGGAGCAGCGAGGTCGACGGACTCGTCGAGGGTGCGGGCCTCCACCTCGCGGACTCCGAGCACGACTTCGTCGTGCCGTACGGCTTCTACCGGGCGGTCCCCGACTGGGTCGCGGGTCCGTTCCGGAAGGGCGACACCGCCATCGGCCGGACGCCACTGGGTCGACCGCTCGCCTCGGTCTCCTACTGGGACGCCCGAGTGTAGCCGGGACGCGGCCTCGATATCGGGGCTATCGGAACCCGGGACGTTTTTACCACCGCCGAGAGTGAACGGAACTATGGATATCTCGGTAGTGGTGCCCACACTCAACGGGCGCGACGCGCTCACTGCGTCTCTCGACGCGCTCGCGACCCACGCACCCGACGCCGAGGTCGTCGTCGTCAACGGGCCGTCCGTGGACGGTACGTCGGGGATGGCCCGTGCTCACGAGGCAGTCGACGTGCTCCTGGAGCTCTCCGAGCGGAACCTCAACGCCTCACGGAACGCGGGCATCGCGGCGGTCAGCGGCGACGTGGTCGCGTTCGTCGGCCAGGACACCCGGATCCGGGACGGCTGGGTGGGGGCCGTACTGGACGCGATCGCCGACGGCGCGGACGCGGTCACCGGTCCCGTCCACCGCAGTGTGGAGGGCGGCGTGACGACGGAGTCCGTCGAGCGCCGGACCGTCTGCGGCCGCGAGGTGACGTACTTCGACGGCGCGAACGTCGCGTTCACGCGCGCGGCGATCGAGGCCCTCGACGGCTTCGACGAGTACCTCCAGACCGGTGCTGCACGGGACGCTGCCCACCGCCTCGCGGGGATGGAACGGGACGTCGCCTGGGCGCGGGACACCGTCGTGCTCCGCGAGGAGAAAGACGACATCGTCCACCGACTCCCGGAGGACCCCGAGGAGTCCGCGTGGGGGCTGAAGTACCGCGCGCTCGCCTACCGACTCGTGAAGAACTACGGGATGGGCGTCCGCATCGCGGCCCGGGTCGTCCGGCACGCCGTCGGCGACGCGCTCTCTGTCGGCGCCGACGTGGCCCGCGGGAACGCCAAACTGACCGAGTGGGCCGCCGCGGGCGCCGCCGTCGTTCCGAACATCTGGCGGGGCAGCCAGGACGGCCTCTCCGCACGGATGGCCGACCGGAGCCCGCGGCGGAACCCGAACGGCGTCTCCGCGCGGATGGACCGCGCGGTGGCGCGCTACGACAGGTAGAACAGACGCACTCCGTCGACCGGTCTCACTCCCGGTCGAGGCCGGGGATCACCCGGACCGGGTTCTTCCCGAACACCTTCGTCATCGCGTCCTCCGTCACGTCGAGCGTGAGCACCTCCATCACCGCGACGTTCGGGTGGACGGCGGGCGCGCCGCTCCCGAACAGCACGCGGTCGGGGTGTTCGACGATGGCGCGTTCGAGCAGTTCGCGGTACCGTACGGCCGCCGTGTCGAGGTACAGTTCCTCGTGGGTCTCCAGCATCGCGACGGCCTCGTG